>JAFLCL010000349.1 GCA_017303575.1 Deltaproteobacteria bacterium | reverse complement strand
GCCGGTGCGGGCGCTTGTGCGGGCGCGGCTTCCGAGCCGCACGCGCCGAGCAGCGTTGCCCACCCCACCCCGATCCCCAACGAACCCACCCCCAGCAGCGCCACAGCGGCGCGCGACGAAGAACGCATCATGAAGGACCTCCCTCGATCACCGCGGTGCGCGGTGTCTCTGGAGGTCTTCGCGTAGTCCTGCCCGAAGCGCCCCTGACATGCCCTGAAACGCGAGGCGCGAGCGCGCCGCGTCGCTCAGCCAGCTTGGGCGTCGCGCCGATCCATCCATCGGCTGATGGCGCCCGCGAGCGGCGCAGCAATCCGCTCGAGCGACTCGGGCCGAACCTCCATCGCGGTGAGCGCCGTATAGCGCTCGACGAGCAGGTCTCTTCGCACCTCGAGGCAGAGCACTCGCCCCGGGTGACGCGTCGCGAAGCGCCACGTCTGCGTGCTGGGCGCGAGCTGGTAGGCACGCCCTTCGGTCGCGGTGAGGCCCTCCGCGGCGAAGCCCGCGATCAGATCCTCGACCATGCCCTCGGGCGCGAGGCGCACGCCGTCGCGTGTGCGCGTGAGCAGATCGACCTCCGGTCGCACGGGCAGCGTGGGGATGACGTCGGGGCGATGGCACTCGCGGAGCCGGGCGACGATGTCGCGATCGATGCTCGCGATCGGCAGCTCGTAAGGTCCGTACGTGTGTGGCGTGAGCGCGAAGCCACCGCCGTCGCAGACGTCGGAGTACGCGGCGTCGGCCAGCTGCACGTACGCGCGGTGCAGCGACACGAGCAGCGCGTGATCGGCGGGGTGATCGACGTAGGGCGCAACCCCGGCGGTCACGCCGCCCGAGGCGGCCGCGTCCTCCAGCCTGTTGCAGTCGATGAACGTGCGCGGGATCAACGAGCGGATGACGATCGCAGAGAGTTTGGGCCGCTCCGCGAGGAGGCGTTCCACCACGCGACGCCCGTACTGGTAGGCGCCGATGTCGGTGTTGGCGTGGAAGAACTCGTCGAGATCGTCGGGAAGATCACCCACCAGGCGCTCTCGCAGCGCGTCGAAGTGCGCACGCTCGTCGGCGCCGTGCGGGACCTCCACGAGCAGGCCGGACGAGGCGTCTCGCGTGGCCTCGGTGCCGAAGAGGCGCTCGACGTACGCCACGCCAGGGTGGGTCTCGGTCTCGAGGAGGAAGGGATGGGGCTGGGACACCGCGGCAGCCTACGCGAACGCGCCGCCGAGGTGCGACGTCATGCCGCATGGTGACCTCGCAGGGGGCGCGTAGAACCGCGGCGTGCGCTGGCTGCTCCTCGTCGTCGTGATGTTCGTCGCGCTGCGGCCGGATCGCGCGCGCGCGTGCGCGACGTGTGGCGCGGGTGATCCGGCGGCCCAGATCGCCGGCGCGGAGCAGCCGTTCGCCGGGCGCGTGCGCCTCGTGGGTGTCCTCCTCCACACCTCGTACGCCGACGGCGACGCGACCGTCTTCGATCAGCGCGCGCTCCTCGGGGGATCGATCGCCATCGACGACGTCGCGCTCTTCGCAGTCACCCTCCCCCTCGTGTGGCGCGAGTCGTTCGATGCCTCGCTGGCCCACGACACGAGCTTCGGTGTGGGGGATCTCGATCTTCGCCTGCGCGTCACGTTGCTGCGGGATCGAGCGTTCGCCCCCGAGCATCGGTTGCTGCTCGAGATCGGCTCACGCGTTCCGAGCGCGCCGGCCCTCACCCGCGGCGACGGCCGCATCGCGCCGCTCGCATCGCAGACCGGCACGGGCGCGTTCGAGCCGCTTCTCGGTCTCTCGTGGCTCGCGTCGATCCGCGAGACGCAGCTCTTGCTGAGCCTGCAGGGCGCCTTCCCCACGACAGGCTTCGGAGGCTGGCGCAACGGGCCCGCGCTGCGCTCGTCGGCGGCGCTCCAGTGGCAGCCCATCCCCGAGCTCGCGCTGCGGGCCACGCTCGACGCCCGCCTCGAGGGGCCTTCGGGTCGCGGTCAGGAGCTCTCGGGCGAGAGCTTCGTGCTCCATGCGGGTGGTGGCATCGTGGTCGCGCCGAGCAGCGACGTGGTGCTCCATCTCGTGGTGCGCGTGCCGGCGCTGCAAGTGCTCGACACCGCGCACCGCGCCCGCGCCGATGGCGTGACAGTCGAAGCAGGGGTCGGTCTCGATGTCTGAGCGTGCGCGCATCATCGTGCCCCGCCTCGGGGCGTTCCTCGCGATGAGCCTGTCGGCGTGCGTGCTCCATCAGCCGGGGCTGAGCGTCGAGGTCGCGCTCGACATGCACCTCCCTCCCGCGCTCACGAGCGCGACGATCACGCAGCTCGAGCTCGTGCCGTGTCCCGGGAGCACGGACCCCTCGACCCACGTCCACGACGAGAGCGCGCCGTTCACGATCGCGCTCGGCGCCACCGAGCCCGTGTGGCTCGCGCCGCGCGTCGGTCGCTACTGCGATCTCCGGATCCAGATCGAGGGGAGCGAGGTGGCGACGCGTCAGGGCGTTCTCCCACTCGTGTGCGAGGGCGCCCGCGTGGAGCTGCGGCTCGACGCGCGCGACGTCCATCGCGCTCACGCGCTCCTCGTGCGCTCGACCAGCGACCTCGTGACCCCCGAGGATCCCCCGCAGCGCGCGCTCGAGGGCCTGCTGCGCACGCTCGAGGTCGACGCGTGCGACTGACCCTGCGGCACATCGTCGCACCTGCCTCCGTTCTGCTCTCTCACGCTAGGATACCCACATGACTCGCACGCTCACGCTCTTCGCCTTGTGCCTCTCGATCGCCGCCTGCGGCCCCGCGACCTCGTCGGAAGACGCGGGCCGCGACGCGTTCAGCGCCTCGTCCGACGACGCGTTCGTCGAGCTCCGGCCGTCCTGCGAGACGATCATCGGCCGCTGCCACGACGTCGATCCGGGCAGTGGCCCGATCCACGACTGCCACGAGACCGCCCACGACGACGTGTCCGAGGCTGCCTGCGCCGCGATCCTCGACGAGTGCGTGATGCTCTGCAGCGCCGTCGACGCCGGGGTGCCGCACAGCGACGACGACGCGGGCGCGCACATGCACTGATCCTGGTTCCATGGGCGAGGACACGCGGCCGCTCGATCTCCGCTGGCTGATCTCGCTGCGGTGGATCGTCGCGGCCTGCGAGGTCGCGGTGATGGCGTGGTGGGCGCTCGACCGCGCCGTGCCCTGGCCGTGGCTCGGCGCCGCGATCGGAGCGCAGCTCGTCTCGAACGCAGCGCTCGCACGCGAGGGCTCGCGGTGGCGCGATGGGATCGCGTTCGGCCTCGCTGTGGACGTGGCCACCATCGCCACGATCCTCGCGTGTGGTGGCGGGGCGGCGAGCCCGTTCTGCGTCGTGCTGTTGATCCAGGTCACGGTGGCCGCCGTCGCGCTCCGCGGTGCGCGGCTGGCCTCGATCGTCGCGCTCGCTGTCGCGGCGTACGCGAGCCTGTTCGCCTTCACCGATCCCCTCCATGGCCTCGGAGGACATCTCGAGGAGATGTGGATCGCCTTCACGCTGACGGCGATCGCCATCGCGCTCTCGGTAGGTCGGCTCGCGAGCGAGCTCGAGCGCGCGCGGGCGCGAGCCGATGCGAGCTCGCGCGTGATGGGGATGACGACGCTCGCCGCGGGCGCCGCCCACGAGCTCGCGACACCGCTCGCCACGATCAAGACCGTCGTGGGTGAGATGGAGCGCGCGCTCGCGGAGCGCGGCGACCTCGCAGAGCGCGGCGACCTCGAAGAGCTGAAGGAAGACCTCGCCCTCGTGCGATCCGAGGTCGGGCGGAGCCGGGCGATCCTCGATCAGCTCTCGGTCGCTGCCGGCGAGCTCCGCGGCGAAGCGCCGACCTCGGTGCCCCTGGCCTCGCTCGCGTCGTCGATCGAGGGGATCGCCGGCGCGGGCGCGCGCGTGCGCTTCGTGTGGAGCGACGCCTCCGTGCGCATCCCCGCGGGCGCCATCGGACAGGCACTGAGCGCGCTCGTCAAGAACGCGCTCGAGGCCAGCCCCGAGGACCAACAAGTGGAGGTCCGAGGCGAGATCGAGCGCCAGCGCCTACGGCTCGTGGTGCGCGATCGCGGCGCGGGCATGACGAAGGAGACGCTCGCGCGCGCGGGACAGCCGTTCTTCACCACCAAGGATCCCGGCCGCGGCATGGGCCTCGGTCTCTTCCTCGTCCACGCGCTCGCGGCGCACCTCGGCGGTGAGGTCACGATCGACTCGAGCGAAGGGCGCGGTACGACCGTGATCCTCGCGGTCCCACTCTCGATGGACGCGGAGCGATGACCGACGACACCCTGCCCTCGCTGCTCCTCGTCGACGACGACGAGGTCTTCCGTACGCGCCTCGCGCGCGCGATGGGCTCGCGCGGCTACGCAGTGCGCGAGGCGGCCACCGTCGAGGACGCGACGATCGCGGCGCGCGAGGACAGCCCGGAGCTGGCGCTCGTCGACCTCCGTCTGCCCTCCACCGCGTCGCAGGGCGCGTCGGGCCTCGACGTCGTGCGCTCGCTCAAGGAGATCGATCCGACCACGAACGTCGTCGTGCTCACGGGCTACGGCTCGATCGCGACAGCGCTCGAGGCGGTGCGGCTCGGCGCGACGCACTACCTGACCAAGCCCGTCGACGTGGACGAGATCCTGGCGGCCTTCGCGCGACGCGACGCACCAGACACTCCGTTCGTGAGCGAGCGCGGTGACGAGCAGGTGCCCTCGCTCGCGCGCGTGGAGTGGGAGCACATCCAGCGCGTGCTCACCGACTGTCAGGGAAACGTCTCGAAGGCCGCGCGCTTGCTGGGCGTCCACCGTCGCTCGCTCCAGCGCAAGCTGGGCAAGATGCCGACACGACGTTGATCAGCTCGCGCGCTTGCCTCGAGCCAGCACCGTCACCGCGAACACCGCGCTCATCACGAGGATGATCGTCGCGCCGCTCGCCACGTCGAGGTGGTAGCTGAGCAAGAGCCCCGCGGCTGCGCCGCCCGAGCCGAGGCCCAGCGCGATCAACGCCACGCCTGGCAACGACTGGCCCAGGAGGCGCGCGCTCGCCGCAGGGATGATCACGAACGAGCTCACCAGCGCGACACCCACGGTCTTCACAGCGACGACGATCACGACCGCCACGAGCGCGAGCAAGAGGTAGTCGAGCGCAGCCACCGGCACGCCCGAGAGCGTGGCGAGCTCGGCGTCGAACGTGGCGTACGCGAGCCGCGACCACGTGGCGCCGAGGATGAGGAGCGACACAGCGGTCACGCCCGCGATCACCCACAGGTCGTGCTCGGAGATCGCGAGGATACTACCGAAGAGCACGCTCTCGACGTTCACGACGGGCGCGTCCGGCGGCCGCAGGCCGAGGAAGAGCACACCGAGCGCGAAGCTGAAGGAGAAGAACACGCCGACCGCGACGTCGCCCCGAAGGCGCCCCCGGCGCAGGACGTACGCGATGCCGAGCGCCACGAGCACGGTGAACGGCAGGGCGACGAGCGTGGAATTCTCGAGCGTGGTCCCGATCAACAAGCCGAGCGCGATGCCGCCGAAGCAAGCGTGGGCGAGGCCGTCGCCGATGAACGAGAGGCCGCGCTGCACGACGAACACGCCCAGCGTCGCGCACAGTCCTCCCACCATGATCCCTGCGAGCAGCGCGTGGACCATGAACGGCTGAGACAGTGGCTCGGTGAGGAAATTCATCAGTCGTCGTCCGCGAATCTCGGCGACTCGTCGGCCGAGGCGCTTGGCTCTCCGAGCGCGTGGCCGTGGTTCGAGTGCAGCGCCTCGAGGCTCTGTCGGCCCATCAGCTCGTGCGGCAGCCCCCACGCCGCGAGGTGCCCGTCCTGGAGGTACACGACCCGCTCCGCGGTGCGCGCGATCGCCGCGAGGTTGTGGGTCACGAGGATCGCGGCGAGCTCGTCCGAGCGCGAGATCTCGCTCAGCACGTCCATGAACTCCGCGCGGCCCTTGGTGTCGACGCCCGCGGTGGGCTCGTCGAGGATGAGCAGCACGGGATCGTTGATCAGCGCACGCGCGAGGAACACGCGCTGGGTCTCGCCGCCGCTCAGCCCCGCGATCGGCTTGTCGATCAGCTTCTCGCCACCGACCCGCACGAGCGCCTTGCGCGCACGCTCGCGCTCGATCTCGGTCACGCGGAACGGCCACGCGCCGCGCAGCGTGGCGACGAGCAGGTCGATCGCGCGCGCCGGGAAGTCGCGATCGAAGCCCTTGCGCTGCGGCACGTAGCCCACGCTCGCGCGCGCCTCGTGTGCGGGCTTGCCCAGGATGTCGATGCGCCCCGACGTGGGCTTCACGAGGCCGAGCACGGTCTTCAAGAACGTGCTCTTGCCCGCGCCGTTGGGTCCCGTGAGGCAGACGAACTCGCCCTTCGGGATGAAGAACGTGATGCCGTGGAGGATCACCTTGCCGTCGATGACGACCGACACGTCGCTCGCGTCGAGGACGACTGGCAGCGCCGCGCGATCGGGCTTGCTGTAGGCCTTCAACGCAGGGCTCGCTCGAGCACGTCGGTGTTGGCGCGGAGCAGCGCTTCGTAGCTGTCGGTGCGCCCCGACCCGATCGGATCGAGCTCGAAGAGCGGCACGTGCGCCGAGTCCGCGATCACCTGCGCCGGGTGACGATCGAGCTGAGGCTCCGAGAAGAGCGCGGCCGCGTGGGAGGCGGCGACGGCACCCAGCACTTCCTGGAGGTAGCGGGGCGTCGGCTCGCGCCCGGGGAACGGCTCGATCACCGCCGCGATCGTGAGGCCGTAGCGCTCGGCGTAGTAGCCGAACGAGCCGTGGAACGTGATGATCGTGTGGCGCGACCAGCTCCGCGCACGCCCTTCGAGCTCGTGGTGCAGCGTATCCAGCTCGCCGCGCACACGCTGGGCGCGCTCCGTGTAGCCAGCCGCGCCTTCGGGATCGATGCGCGCGAAGAGCGCCGCCATCTGATCGACGGCCGTCTGCGCCCGCACGGGATCGAGCCAGAAGTGAGGATCGAACGCGCCGTGGTGGTGGTGATGTCCCTCCTCCTCGTGATCGTCGTGCTCCTCGGCTCCGTGATCGTCGTGCTCCTCGGCTCCGTGATCGTCGTGCTCCTCGGCTCCGTGATCGTCGTGCTCCTCGGCTTCGTGTTCGTCGTGCTCCTCGGCTTCGTGGTGATCCAGCTCGAGGCCGACCTCGTGCGCGGTGAGGCGTCGCGGATCGATCGCGGGTCCCAGGCGCAGCATCTCGGGCGGCGATCCCGTCGCCGCGCCGTTCACGATGCGCTCGGCCCACTCGTCCATCTCGAGGCCCACGACGATCGCGGCGCGCGCGCCCTGCACAGCGGCGACCTCACGCGGGCTCGGATCGAAGCCATGCTCCGAGCGACCGGGCGGAAGCACGCACACCACCTCGAGCCGGTCTCCGGCGACCCGACGCGCGAGGTCGTAGAGAGGAAAGATCGAGACAGCGACGCGCGGCCGCGACGGGCTGGCCGACGACGACGTGCCGCTGCTGCAGCTCGCCAGGGCGATCGCGAACGAGACGATCGCGAGGACTCGGAGGATGACCCGCACCCGCGCACGATACCGAAAACATCCAGACGTTGCGCGCACCGACTGCGCGCCAGCGACCACGAGCACCGCTCTCTCGGAAGCGAGAAAGAAGCGGTCTCGGTCACGGGATTGGGCGGGGCGCCTCGCGGCGGGGTTTGCGCAGCAAACCCCTGGAGCGGGAGTGAGGAGGAGTCTTCGACGATCGAACGACGGGGAGCTCGAGGGGCCAGAGG
>JAFLCL010000348.1 GCA_017303575.1 Deltaproteobacteria bacterium | reverse complement strand
GCCGCGATCGCCGCCGCGGAAGCCGCCGCGATCACCGCCACGGTCACCGCCGCGGAAGCCGCCGCGATCGCCGCCACGGAAGCCGCCGCGGTCTCCGCCACGGTCACCACCGCGATCGCTGCGCTCGCGCGGCGGCGGCTCGATGTAGCCCTCGGGCTTGGGCAGCGTCGCCTTGCGCGACAGACGAACGCGGCCCTCGCCGTCGATGTTCGTGACCATGACCTCGACCTCGTCGCCGAGCTTCATGATGTCTTCCACGTTCTCGACGCGCTCCCACGCGAAGTCCGAGATGTGACAGAGGCCATCGGTGTTCGGCATGATCTCGAGGAACGCGCCGTACGCCTCGATGCGCTTGACCAGGCCCTTGTAGGTCTTGCCGACCTCGGGCTCCGTGGTGAGGCCACGGATGATGTCGATCGCCTTCTGCGCCTTGACCGGATCGTTCGAGGCGATGTTGACGGTGCCGTCGTCCTCGATGTCGATCTGCGCGCCCGTCTGCTCGACGATGCCCTTGATCGTCTTGCCGCCGGGGCCGATGACGAGGCGGATCTGATCGGGCTTCACCTTGAGCGTGGTGATGCGCGGCGCGTACTTGGACATCTCGCTGCGCGGCGCGGGGATCGCCTCGACCATCTTGCCGAGGATGTGGACGCGCGCGTCCTTCGCCTGCGTGAGCGCCTGCTCCATGATGGAGCGCGCGAGGCCGGCGATCTTGATGTCCATCTGGATGCCGGTGATGCCCTTCTTGGTGCCGCACACCTTGAAGTCCATGTCGCCGAGGTGGTCCTCGTCGCCGAGGATGTCGGTGAGCACGGCGTAGCGATCGCCCTCCATGATCAGGCCCATCGCGATGCCGGCGACGGGCGCCTGCACCGGCACGCCTGCGTCCATCATCGCGAGCGAGCCGCCGCACACGGTGGCCATCGAGCTCGAGCCGTTCGACTCGGTGATCTCGGAGACGATGCGGATCGTGTACGGGAAGGCTTCCTTGCTCGGCATCATCTTCGCGAGCGAGCGCTCCGCGAGGTTGCCGTGGCCGATCTCGCGACGGCCGGGGCCGCGCATCGGCTTCACTTCACCGACCGAGTAGGCGGGGAAGTTGTAGTGGAGGAGGAAGCGCTTGAAGTGATCGCCGGTGAGGCCGTCGATGCGCTGCTCGTCGCCGCTCGTGCCGAGCGTCGCGGTGATGATTCCCTGCGTCTCGCCGCGCGTGAAGAGCGAGCTGCCGTGCACGCGCGGGAGGAGGCCGAGCTCGATCGAGATCGGGCGCACCGTCGTGAAGTCACGACCATCGACGCGGCGCTTGTCCGTCAGGACGACGTCTCGCATCGTGTTGTACTTGAGGTCTTCGTAGGCCTCCTTCGCCTCCTTCTCGAGCGCAGCCTTCTGCTTCTCGTCGGTGACGCCCTCGGTGATCTTCGCCAGGAGGTCCTTGCGGACCTTCTTGAACGCGCCCGAGCGCTCCGCCTTGTCGGCGACGCTGCAGGCCGCGCGCGCGCCGGCGCCGGCGATCGACTTCACCTTGTCGTCGAGGCCCGCCGTGCGCGCCGGAGGCGTGAACGCCCACTTGTCGGCGCCGACCGCGGCGCGCATGTCCTCGATGAGGCGGATGGCGGGCTGGATCGCGTCCTTGCCGAACCAGAGCGCCTCGACGAGGTCGGCCTCGTTGATCTCGTCGGCCTCGCCCTCGACCATCACGATCGCGTCCTTGCTCGCGGCGATCACGAGGTCGCAGTCGCCCTTGTCGATCTCGGCGATCGTGGGGTTCGCGATCCACTTGCCGTCGACGCGCGTGACGCGCACGCCGCCGATGGGGCCTGCCCACGGGATGGGCGAGAGGTGACACGCCGCGGACGCGCCGAGCAGCGCGAGCATGTCGGCGAGGTTCTCCTGATCGAACGAGAGCACGGTCGCGACGATCTGGATGTCGTTGCGATAGCCCTCGGGGAAGAGCGGACGGCACGGACGATCGATGAGGCGCGACACGAGCACCTCGCCATCGCGCAGCTTGCCTTCACGCTTGAAGAAGCCGCCCGGGATCTTGCCGGCCGCGAACGTCTTCTCCATGTACTCGACGCTGAGCGGGAGGAAGTCGATGCCGGGGCGCGGGTCGGCGGTGCCGCACACGGTGACGAGCACGATGGTCTCGCCGCAGGTGACGAGCACCGAGCCGTGCGCCTGCTTGGCGATGCGGCCGGTCTCGAGGGTGACGAGCTTGTCGCCGATCTTGACGGTCTCTCGAACGAACTTGGACATGGGTCTCCTTGAGGACGACGGGCGCGCTGGGCGCGTCGCGTTGGGAGCGCGGATCGCGATGCCGTCCGTGGCGGACGAGCGCGAGCGCGCAGGGGAGGAACGTGCGGAAGCAGGACGGGAGGTCGCGTCTTCCGGGGGTCGGTCCTCGGTTCCAGGGCTCGAGACCTGCGGAGGCTCGAGCGCTCGAATCGAAGTCCGCGACTCCAGTCGACGCAGCGGAGCGAGACGAAAGAGAAAGGGAAAGAGAAGGAGAAGCGGGAGGGAAAACGAAGAAGGCGTGACCCTGGTCGGGGTCACGCCTTCGGGGCGATCACTTGCGGATGCCGAGCGTCGCGATGACCTTGCGGTAGCGATCGACGCTCTTCTTGCGGAGGTAGTCGAGCAGGCCGCGGCGCTGGCTGACCAGCTGGAGCAGGCCTCGACGCGAGTGGTGATCCTTCGCGTGCGTCTTGAAGTGCTCGGTGAGGTAGGTGATTCGCTCGGTGAGGATCGCGATCTGGACCTCGGGGGATCCGGTATCGCTCTCGTGCTGGCGGAACTGTTCGACCAGCTCGGTCTTGCGTGCGGCTTGGAGCGCCATGGATTCGAGTCTCTTTCGGAACGAGCTCCGACCGTCGGGTCGTCGGTGAACCTCCGCCCACCTTCGCTCTCGCGACGATGGGCGGACGACAGGCAGAAATCCCTGCAAAAACAGGGCACCGCCCGAAGCGGAGCGCGAGTATGGGAGGGGCTCCGAGGAGGGTCAAGCGTGTGTCGGGCCCCGCGACGGGCGGCCGAAGTGACAAGCCGCGTGGCATGCCCTATACACCGCGCTCGATCGAGGTCGCGCGCCTCGGTGGGTGTGGTGCGGATCGAATCCGGTCCGCGGAGATAGACGAGAGCTTCTTTCGGATTCGCCTCGCACTGCGCAAAAGGGAGACACGACATGCGTTCGACTCATCTGTTCCTTGCTTCAATCACTGTGTTGGCTGGCGTCGGCCTCGTTGGCTGCGGCGATCCGGCGCCTACCTGTAACCTCGCCATGGATGGGGTCTGCCCGGGCGGCTGCCCCACCGACCCCGACTGCGTGGACACCGACGCCGGCATGGGCGGCGCTGACGCCTTCGTCGCGAGCACGCCGGTCGCCGTCGTCGGCACCGCAGCGACCAACACGCCCGCGGACTTCGCGTGCGCTGGCGCCAACGTGGCCCCCACGCCGGGCGCGGCCGTGGCCGGCACCGTCGAGGTGCAGGCGATCGGCGTCACCGACTTCCCCGTCGCGATGGGCGACATCGAGATCTATCCGGGTGCGACGATCCGCGCGACGTGCGACGGCGACTGCATCTCCGGCACGACCGACGCGGACGGACAGCTCGACGTGACGCTGCCCAGCGGCGGCTGGTTCGGCTACCGCCTCGCGGCGGCCGGCACCGGCGCCTCGGGCTCGGTCCCCGCGCTTGGCCACTTCTACCCCTGGGGCACCGAGGCGGGCGGCACCGTGACGGTCACCGCGATCAGCGGCGTCGCCGCCAACCTCATCGCGACGCAGCTCAACCGCGAGCTCACCGCCGACTCGACGGCCGTCTCCGGCTCGGTGCGCGACTGTGACTTCGAAGAGGTCGCCAACCTCCGCATCCGCTTCTTCCGTGGTGACACCGAGATCGTCAGCGGCTCGCGCACGGACACGACGACCCCGTACATCACGGGCCTCAGCGACGCGCCGATCCCGTCGCCGAGCTCGAGCGGCCTCACGGCGTACTCGGGTCGCTTCGCGGGCATCCTCCCGGCAGCGGGCGGCGCGGTGCGCATCGAGGCGTGGGGCGTGACCACCGAGGGCGGCGCGGCCGAGCTCGTGGGCTGCGAAGAGGTCCTCGTCGAGGGCGGCACGGTCACCGTGGCCGTCGTCCCCGCGCTCCGCAGCGATGCGGACTACGGCGCGTCGCACTCGTGCGCCGGCCGCGGCGAGTGAGCGCGAGGCGCGCGTCCTTCTGACGCGCTCGCTTCGAAGAGAGAAGGGCGATCCTCACGGATCGCCCTTTTTTCTTGGTGATCCGCTGGTCTTCGGGCTCAGCCCGCGATGGGGATGCGCTCGCGAAGCAAGCGCGCGCGCTCCCTCGCCAGCGGGACCTTCGGCTTGCTCGGGTGATCGAGCACGAGATCGAAGGTCCCCGCGCCCGCGGGCTCGATCGCGAGGATGCGATCGACACGCACGAGGTAGCCGCGGTGCGACCGGAAGAACGCCTCGGGCAGGCGATCTTCGAGCGCCGACAGCGTGAGATCGAGCGCGAAGCGATCCTCGCGCGTCACCGCCCAGACGAGCTCGTCCTTCATCTCGAGGTACACGACCTCCTCGAGGTCGACGACCACGTACGCGTTGCGACGTCGCACCGCGAGGCGCGTGAGCGGCTGGCCGGGGGTCAGAGGAGCGAGCGTCGGCTCCGTCTCGTTCGGGCCTGCGTCGAGGCGGGCGCGAACACGATCGAGCGCGCGCTTGAGGCGCTCGAGCCGCACGGGCTTGAGCACGTAGTCCGCCACGCCCACCTCGAAGCCGCGCAGGGCACCCTCGTCGTGCGCCGAGACCACCACGATGGGCGTCGCGGGCGCGCGCGCGTGGATCGCCTCGGCGAGCGCGAGGCCGTCGGGACCGGGCATCCGCAGATCGACGAAGACCACGTCGGGGCTCGCCTCACCGAAGGCGGCGAGCGCGGCGCTCGCTGTCGCAGCCTGTGCGATCACCTCGACGCCGAGCTCACCGAGCACGAACGCGAGCTCGTCGCGCGCGAGCGGCTCGTCGTCGACGATCATCGCGCGGAGGCCGAGCGTCGGGGCGGGCGTGGCAGCGTTCGTCATCGGGATCCTTCGGGCTGTGCGTTCCGCGCCGGGAGCGCGGTCTCGCTCGCGCTCGCGCGGAGCGCCGCGCGAGATCGGGGCATGGACACGCGAGCGATGGCCCGCGATTCCGTGACCTCGAGCGTCAGCTCGGCGTCCTCGCCGTAGCCGCGCGAGAGCCGCTCGCGGAGCGTCCGCAGCGCGATGCCCGCGCCATCGTCACGCTCGGGCGGAGGCAGCACCTCGCCCTCGCTCTCGTTGACGACCTCGATGACGAGCCGGTCGCGCGCGTCGCGGTGCGCGCTCATGCGCACGAGCCCCGGCCCCGCGTGACGCGCGATGCCGTGCTTCACCGCGTTCTCGACGAGCGGCTGGAGCAGGAGCGCAGGGACCAGCTCGCGGCCCAGCGCCTCGGGCACGTCGGACTCGACACGCAGTCGATCCTCGCCGAGGCGGGCCCGCTCGATCGCGAGGTAGCTCGAGGCGTGCTCGATCTCGCTCGCGAGCGGTGCGTGATCGGGGTGCGACAGCAGGTAGCGGTAGAGATCGGCGAGGTCGGTCACGAGCTCGCGCGCGCGATCGGGGTCCCGACGGATCGTCGCACGCACGGCGGTCAGGGCGTTGAAGAGGAAGTGCGGCTCGAGCCTCCGGCGCAGCGCCTCGAGCGCGGCGTGATCGGCGGCGGCGCGCGCTTCCGACAGCGCCACGGCCTGCTCCTCGCGCGCGACGACGACACGCGCGACGGCGACGAAGAGCGCGACCCCGGCCGCGTTCACGAGCAGCTTCACGAGGTGCGCGGGCCACGCGGGCACGTAGCGCTCGGCGTGACCGATCGCGAGAAGCGCGAGGCCGACGAGCACGATGTGGATCGCCTGGATGCCGATCGAGACCGCGAAGACACGGGGCGCCGTCTTCACCGCGTCGGGACGGTGCTTGGCGAGGAGGCCGGCGAGCCCTCCGTCGATCATCGAGGCCACGAGCACCCAGGGCGCCGTCTCGAGGTCGACGCGCGATGCGTAGAAGAGGCCGCCGCCGAAGCCCGCGAGGAGCCCCGCCTTCGGTCCGCCGAGCAAGGCCGCGATCAAGACGCCGATGGCGCGCACGTTGAAGTGCTCGCCCGACACCTCGAAGCCCAGGAGCGCGCCCCAGATCGAGAGCACGAGCCCGAAGAGCGCGGCCGCGAGCTTGTCCTTGCGATCACCTTCGCCGAGCACGCGCTTGCGCAGCGGCGGGTAGAGCACCGCGAGCAGCGCTGCGGCCGCGAGCAAGCCCATCTTCTCGGCCAGCTCGACGAGCATCGTGGTCGTCGCCATCTCGCGCACGTAGCGGCAGCGTACCCGTCACCGACGGGCCGTGCTCGCGGGCGCCGTTCGCGCCACCGATCGAACGCGCAGCCGCTATCCTCTCTGCGATGTCGCGCTCCACCGGCCTCGCGCTCGCCGTCTCGATGATCGTCTCGCTGCCGCTCGCCGTGGCGTGCGTGGAGCCGCTGGCACCGAGCGACGCCGCGCTCGACGCGGGGACCGATCACGACGCGCACGCGATCCCCGATGCCTTCGCCGCGCAGGATGCCCCGCGCGCGCCGGACGCGGGGGCGCCCGCGGATCTCCAGGGTGCGATCGACTACTGGACGGTGGCCGGCTCGCTCGCCGGCGTCGCGGCCCTCGCCGCGGACGAGGACACCCGCATCGTGGTGACGAGCGGGATGGCGACCGAGACGGGGCCCGTGGGGGAGCACACGCTCTTCAACGTCGCCTCGATCTCCAAGACCTTCACGTGTGCGCTCGCGCTCTCGCTCGTCGAAGAGGGGATCCTCGACCTCGACGCGCCGCTGTCGGAGATCGTGCCCGAGGTCGCCATCGTGCACCCCGATCATCCGGAGATCCCGGTGACGACGCGCATGCTGCTCGCGCACACGTCGGGGCTCGTCGACGACTTCGTCTTCCTCGACGACTACATCTCGACGGGCACGGGCGATCCGCGCGTGGACTTCGAGCAGTTCACGCGCGAGTACGTCGCCGACGCGTCGCACTGGGGCGCGGCGCCGGGCACGAGGCGCGCGTACTGCAACGCCAACTACGGCTTGCTCGGCCTGGTGATCGAGAGCGTGTCGGGGCGCGACTTCCGCGAGCTGTCGCGCGAGCGCCTCTTCGATCCGCTCGAGCTCGACGGGGCGGGATGGTTCTTCGGCGACATCGAGCTCGATCGCGTCGCGACACCCTACTCGGGCACGAGGCGCGGCTACACGGCGCTCGATCACCACCAGTACGCGTTCTACCCAGCGAGCTCGCTCATGATCTCGGTGGCAGGTCTCGAGCGCTGGCTGCGCCTGCACCGAGATCTCGGGTTGCTCGATGGCACGCGCTACTTCGAGGAGAGCAGCATCGCGGAGACGCGACGCGCGCAGTACCCCGACATCGACGACGCTCAGTTCCTCACCTGGTACGCGGAGTCCACGCGCGGACAGCGCTTCGTCGGGCACTCGGGATCGAGCTTCGGCACCTCGGCGCAGGCGCGCTACCGCGCCGAGAACGGCCGCATCCTCATCGTGCTCTCCAACTCCGATGCGTACATCCGGTCGCGCGTCGGCATCGAGGAAGGTGCCGTGGCGATCCGCGCGATCCTCGATCGTCTCGACGCCGAGCTCGACGCGCGCTGAGGCGCGCGCGCCGTCACGAGAGGGCGCGCGCCACGAGCTCGGCGGCGCGCGGTGTGAGCGGCAGGCGCAGCGCCCGTGCACGCGCCGCCTCGCTCATCTTCCGCGTCCAGGTCTTCTGGAGGATCGCGATCACGTCTTCGTCGCTCTCGTTCCGCGCGAACGGC
>JAFLCL010000347.1 GCA_017303575.1 Deltaproteobacteria bacterium | reverse complement strand
CGGCGCCCGTGGTGAAGCGCCAGCCCGACCCCGCGCCCCGCGCGAAGGCGACGCCCGTGACGCCGGCGAGCCCGTTCTCCCCGACCGCGCCACCCACCCCGAGCGCCCCGATCACGGCGCCCGCTCAGAGCGTGGTGTCACACGATCGCGCGCGTGCGTCGGCTGCTGGACGACCTTCTCCACTCGGCGGCGTGAAGCCTGCGGGCGCCGCGAACGGACCTCGCTACTTCTTCGCCGCATCGGACGACTGGCCCGGCGCCAGCGATCGCATCGCACGCTCGAACGTCGCGAGCGGTGCGAGCCTGCCGCCGCCTTCGGCGACCCCGCTGTCGTCGGTCCCCCTCACGACGGCGCCTGCGGCAGCGACGGCGATGAGCGCTCCGTCGCTCGGCAGCGCCTCCACGACGGGCTCCGGCTTGCCGCGCGTGCATGCTTCCGCCGAGCGCGCGGTCGCTGATCTCGCCTCGGCCGCGAGAGAGAGCGCACCGCGCCCCACGCGCGACGAGGTCGCCGTGAAGGGCGCGCTCGTCGTCGCGCTGCTCGATCACCTGGAGACGGAGCTCGGGAGCGCCGAGTCGGCGCACACGCTGGCGTCGATCGAGCCCTCGCAGCGGCAGAAGCTCGAGGGCGTGATCCTGCCGATGGCGTGGCTGCCGCTCTCGCTCTTCGAGAGCCTGCTGAGCGCGATGGATCGCGATCATCCCGATCCGCTGCGCGCGATCGCTTCGGGGCGAGCCGCGGCCGAGCGCGAGCTGTCGACCACGCACCGCTTGTTCCTCCAGACGGCCACGCCCACGACGGTGCTCGATCGTCTGCCCCACCTCCACCGCGTGTACTTCTCGCGCGGCGAGGCGCGCGTGGCGCCTGTCGCCAACGGCACGCGCGTCGAGGTCGAGGGGCTGGGCGTCGAGAGCGCTGCGCTCCTCGGATGGCTCTCCGGCTTCTGGCAACGGATGCTCGAGCTCGCGGGCGCACGCGACGTGAAGGTGGTCGCGACGACGAGCCGCGCGCGCGGCGACGAGCGCAGCAGCGTCACCCTGCGCTGGCGTTGAGCCCTCGCGCCTCCGGCGCTGACCTTCGCGGGGCTGCGTGCGATGATGCGGCGCGTATGTCGCTTCGCGCCCTTCCCTTCGCGCTCCTCGCGCTCGTCACCTCGTTCGCGCTCGCCGGATGCCCGAGCGGCGACCGTCCGATGCTCGGATCGATCGAGCGCACGACGGGCACCGTCTCGGAGACGCTCCGCATCGCGATCCCCGTCACGAACCCGAGCGGTACCGCGGTCCGCTACCGCTTCGAGCCGACCGCACCGATCCCCGCGCTCGACAGCGTCGCGTCGATCAGCGGCTCGCCCTCCGGCGGTGAGCTGCGCTGGACGCCGCTCGCGAGCCACGTGGGCATGCACGAGATCGAGATCGTGATCGAGTCGAGCTCGGGCGAGGAGTACGACCGCACGACAGCGCTGGTGGAGATCCTTCCGTCGGGTGACGCCGCGCCCGTGTTCCTCGAGCCCGGCGCAGGCGGGACCTTCGACCTCGCGCGCGATCCGTGTGTTCGTTTCCGCGTCGAGATCCGCGACGACGACAGCCCGGGCGTCGAGATCAACGGACGCGGCGAGCTGCCCACGGGCGCGACGCTCAGCCCCGACGGCGGCAAGAGCGCGGACTTCGAGTGGTGCCCGACGGCCGACCAGATCGCGGCCTCGGAGCGCTGGACGATCGGCCTCCAGGCCGACGACGGAGATCACGATCCCGTCCCGCACGACTTCGTCGTGGTGCTGCGCAGCGGTGGTGGCACGGGCTGCGATGGCGCTGCGCCCGTCGTCACGGTGACCTCGCCCGAGGGCGCGGCGCGCGTCACCAGCGGCATCGGCTACGACGTGGTCGTCACCGCGACCGACGACGTCGGCCTGCGCGAGCCGCCGATCCTCTACTGGACCACCGAGACGCTCGCCGATCCGTCGCGCCCCGACGTGACCGAGTTCGAGCAGGCGCTCTTCGAGAACGAAGGTGGCGACGGCTTCCGCGCGCGGGTGCCTTCGCTCGGCTTGGCCGTCGGCGAGGAGCGCGAGGTCTTCTTCATCGTGTCCGCGACGGACAACGATGACGCGACGGGCACGTTCTGCGATCACCGCACCGAGACGCTCTTGTCGTCGTTCACGGCGATCGGCGGCGAGGGCGGCTCGCTCGCGGCGTGCGCGCGCTGCACGGCGTCCGTCGAGTGCAGCTCGGGGATCTGCGCGCCCTCGGCGGGCGGCGCGCGCTGCCTCGCGGGCTGCAGCGCAGGCACGTGCACCGGTGGCCTCGCGTGCACGAGCGTGACGACGAGCGAGGGCGGATCGACCGACGCGTGCGCGGGATCCGATGGCAGCGTCGCGAGCGCGTGCGGCTCGACGTGCGTGAACGACGGCGAGGAGCCCAACGACACGATCGCCACCGCGAGCTCCATCACGAGCGCGGCGTCGGGACAGATCTGCAGCGGCGATCGTGACGTCTTCGAGATCGCGAGCGCGTCCGCGATGTCGCAGGTCACCGTGACCCTCGATGGCTTCCGCTCGTCCGAGGGCGATCTCGATCTGCGTCTCCTCGACGCCACGGGCAGGATCTTGGGCTCGAGCGCGGGCGTGATGGACACCGAGACCGTCACCTACTGCGCGGGCTCGAGCGGCGCGCTCTACGCCGAGGTCTTCGGCTTCATGACGGCGCAGAACGCGTACGACCTGTCGGTCACCGTGAACCCCGGCGGCTGCTGCGTGAACGACACGTCGGAGCCGGACGACTCGGTGGGCACCGCGCGCCTGGTCAGCGGCGGCGACTTCGAGGGCACGCTGTGCCTCGAGGACGACGACTACCGATCGTTCGACGTGACCTCGAGCAGCCGTGTCGTCATCACCGTCGTGGCCGACGGCCTCGCGATCGTGGACTTCGAGCTCTACGACGCGCTCGGCGCGCGGGTCGCGACCTCGAGCGACGTGGGCGGCACGCTCACCATCGATCGCACGCTCTCGCCGGGTCGCTACGCGATCCGCGTCTACGGCTACATGAGCGAGGGCGACGCGTACCTCGGCCAGATCGAGATCATGTCGGCCGGCCCGAGCTGCACCGCGACGCGCGACTGCGCGACGGGTCAGGTGTGCTCGGCGAGCGCGTGCATTCCGGATGACTGCACGCCCGGCGGCGCCGCGTGCCCGAGCATGCACCGCTGTCCCGACCCTGGCCCCACCACGGCGTCGAGCGACTGCGTGGCCACGTGCCTCGTGAACGCGGACTGCCGCGCGGGCGAGTCGTGCAAGTGGTTCGACGGCGGCCGCGGCTGCGCGCAGCACGGCTCGGGGACGCTCGGCGCCGCGTGCACGAGCTTCCGCGACTGCGGCGTGCAGCGCACCTGCGTGGACTGGCCCGGCGGCATGTGCACGCGCGCGGGCTGCACGCGCAACTCGGACTGCGAGAGCGGCAGCTACTGCGCGAACGTCGCAGGCATCCGCGCGTGCGCGCTCGACTGCTCGACGGACATGGGCCGCTGCCGCAGCGGCTACACGTGCCGATCGATCAGCGACCTCTCGGGCACGTCGCGCTTCGTGTGCGCGCCATGACCCGCTGTCTCCTCGCCCGCGCGGCGATGGCGCTCGCGCTCGTCTGGACGCTGTCGGGATGTCCCGGTGGTGATCCACCGACGGACGCTGCGCTGCCCGCGCCGCGCATCCTCTCGATCGAGGTGCCCTCGCCGGCACTGCCGGGGAGCTACCTCCGCGTGACCGGCGTGGATCTCGATCGGCTCGGTGCCGACCCGACGCTCTCGGGGCTCGAAGGGTCCTCGCCGATCTTCACGCTCTCCGAGGCCGCGGGCAGCGGCGACGACGACGCGCTCGTGTTCCGTCTCTCGCGCACGGCGGTCGACGCGCTGGGCGAGGGCTCGCACACGCTCGACGTCGTCGTCGAGGGCCGCGGGCTCGCCAGCGATCGCTACACGCTGAGCCTCGACATCACGAACGATCTCCCGCTCGCGCTCGACGAAGGCCTCGACGGCACCGCGCACCGCAACGACGTGGTGGTGCTCGACGGGGACGGATTCGTGGGCGGGGAAGAGGGCACGCTGGTGCTCCACGTGGAGGGCGACTTCGCGCGCGACGGCGGCGGTACGAGCACGGTGGACGCGCTCCTTCCGGTGTCGCTCGTGGAGATCGACGATCGCACCCGCGGCGTGGTCGTGCTCTCCACCGATCTCGGCGGTGTGTTCCCCGGCGCGCTCTCGGGCACCGCGCGCCTCGAGCGCACGCTCGCGGGCGGCGCGACGGCGATGACCGCGTCGCAGTCCATCTCGCTCGTCTTCCAGCCGCCCGAGCTCTACTCGTTCGACGGCGCGATGGCGTCCGTCGGTCGGCTCGTCACCGTGCGCGGCGCGGGCTTCCTCGGCGGCGCCGATCGACCGTCGGAGACCACGCTCCTCCGCATCGCGGGCACGTTCACGCCCTCGGGCGGCACCGCGCGTCCGCTCGATGGCGAGCTCGTCCCGCGCTTCGTGTCGGGCAGCGAGGTGCGCGTGCTCATCGAGACCGAGGTGCAGGAGTCGGTCGTCGTCGCGCGTCTCTTCGGCGCGCAGCGCGGCACCTTCGAGGGCAGCGCGACACCGATCACGATCTCGGGCCGCGACGAGGTCGCGGGCGCGAGCGCACCGCTTCGTCTGGTGCTCGGCCCGCCGGTGCAGGTGGTCTACCTGCGCTTCCTCCCCGGCTACTACGACAGCCTCGCCCGCTTCGGTCTCGCCTCCGCGGAGGACGAGATCGCGGAGGGCATCGTTCGCCGCATGGAGGAGATCTACGAGGGCGTGAACGTCGACGTGCGGCTCGAGGAGCCGACGGACTTCGATGGAACCGCGACCACGGTGATCGAGATCGGCGGCCCCGATCCGAACGGCAACGGTCTCTTCGGCTACGACAACTCGCCGGGCAAGGACGTGGGCAACGTCCGCATGTTCGACGCGATCGGCGGCACCAACGCGGAGACCCAGGCCGATGGCTTCCCGGGCTTCGGCGGGGTGTTCGTGCAGTCGATGTTGTGGTGGTCGGAGCACCCCGATCTGCCGGGCGATCGTCCGCCGAGCTCCCCCGATCCCGAGCCGCTCTTCGACGAGATCTTCGACCCCGTCCGCGAGCGTCCTGCGAGCCGCGCGGAGATCGACGGCGCGGGCAGCGCGCAGCGCACCGAGGAGATCGACCGCGCGATCGCGGCGCTGTCGTCGATCATCGGAGAGACCACGGCCCACGAGCTCGGCCACTCGCTCGGCATGGCGCAGCCCTACGGCCCCGTGACGGCCTTCCACCGCGACGACGACGGCGACGGCTGCGTGATGGACCGCGGCGGAGACCGCCCCCTCGCCGAGCGCGCCCAACAGGGCAGCGCCGCCCGCTCCGTCTTCTGCGACGACGAGCCTGACTACCTCCGCTCGATCTTGGCGGAGTGATCAGGTCGTCCCGACCGCGGGGCTGACTCTGCCCTTGGCGGCGCGAGTCTCGTGTGATCTCTCCGTGCTTCGAGCATACACGTGACGACACGACGAAGCCTGTCACTCGCGGTAGCGGTCGCGGCCCCAGCCTTCGAGGTAGTGCTTGGCTGTCTCGGGGACGCGGAGGAGCCAGGGCTCGACGAGGCCTCGGACCATCGGCTCCATCGCGCCCATGCCGAGCACCGCGCGGAGGGCCCAGGTGAGCACCGTGCGCGTGCGCTGGTAGCTGCGGATCTCCAAGAAGCCGCGCGCGTCCTCGACGTCGTGAGGACGATCGCGGTCGAGCTCGAAGCTCACGCGGTGCGCGTGCGCATCGTGCCGCAGGCGCAGCGAGTAGCTCGCCGAGACACCCAGCTGCGACTGCTGCACGTAGAGCACGCGGGCGCCTCGATCGAGACCGTCGTCGCGCGTCTGCGACGTGCCGGGGAGCATGTGACGGTAGGCAGGCAGATCCTCGAGCGCGCGCCACACCTCGGCCACGGGGCGATCGACGATCTGGAACGACGTGCCGCCCATCCACGGCTCGCGCGCGTCGGCCACGTGCGGCCGGATCACGAGCTCGCCCTGGTCGAGGCGCGCCCGCTCCTCGCGCGTGAAGCCCGATGCGCGCTCCTGCGCGCCCACGCCGAGCGCGCAGGCGATCGAGGCCATCGCGGCCAGCATCGACAGGCCCACCGAGGCGCGGCTGGAGCTCACGCGACCTCCGACGCTCGGGGCGCGCCGATCATTCGCTGGCCGTCGCGGCACGCTCGAGCTTCGCGAGCACACGCGCGCGCTCGGGCCTCTTGAGGGGGCCGTCGTAGAGCGTCACGAGCGCGGCGCGCGCCGTCTCGAACGTCTCGTCGTCCGTGGCGCGATCGAGCGAGAGCCACAGCGCACGCTCGAGGCCCACGTGCCGCTTCGCGAGGCGCATCACCTCGATCGTGAAGGCGACCACCGTGGGATCGCCGGGCGCCAGCTCGTGCGCGTAGTGCGCGTAGCGCGCGGCCAGGCGTGGCTTGCGGAGGGCATCGTTGGCCTCGCGGCCTGCCTCGACGAACGCGCTCGCGCGCTCCGCGATCGGTCGCTTGGTGTCGGTGCCCCGCGCGACCGCCGCGCTGACACGCGCGCGCGCCTGACGACCGCCGCTGGGCCGGCGCATCGCAGGCAAGAAGCCCTGCAGCACCACGAGCGCGACCACGAGGATCGCGAGCACCGCGAGCAACGGCATCATCCAGGGCGGCAGAGCATCGAGCGCAGGCATCTGCCGCCATCCTACCGCTGGCGATTCGCGTCGCGCGACTTGCTCGACCTAAGACTTCGCCTCGGCCTTGCGAACCGCACGGCTCGCCGCCCAGCTGCAGATGGGGCACACGTCGAAGTCGTGGCGCAGGGCCGGACAGTGCGCGCGACCGAAGTAGATGATCTGGAGGTGCAGGCGGTTCCAGATCGAGGGATCGAACGTGCGCTTCAGATCGTGCTCCGTGCGCTCGACCTTCGAGCCATCCGAGAGACCCCAGCGCCGCGCGAGCCGATGGATGTGCGTGTCGACGGGGAACGCGGGCACGCCGAAAGCCTGCGCCATCACCACCGACGCGGTCTTGTGGCCGACGCCGGGCAAGGCCTCGAGCGCGTCGAACGTGCGCGGCACCTGCGCGTCGTGTTTCTCGACCAGGAGCTTGGAGAGACCCACGAGCGCCTTGGCCTTCTGCGGCGCGAGGCCCACCTCGCGGATGAAGCGGCGCACGTCGTCCACCTCGAGCGCCGCCATCGCGCGCGCGTCGGGTGCCCTGCGGAAGAGCGCGGGCGTGACCTGGTTCACCTTCTTGTCCGTGGTCTGCGCGGACAGGACGACGGCGATCAACAGCGTGAACGGATCGACGTGATCGAGCGGGATGGGCGGATCGGGGTGCAGCCGATCGAGGATCGCGACGATCTTCTCGGCCTTCTCGGCTCGCTTCATGACGGTCTCTTCACGACGGGTCGCGTCATCGCGGGGCGCTCCATGGCGCGCGAGGTGTAGCAGCGACAGGTCGCGGCGACGCGTCTGCGGGTTTGCCCCGAGTCCGTCGCTCGGATAGAGCACCGCGCCTTCTCGGCGGGCCTCTTCCTTTCGTCGGAGCACCCATGACTCGCTCGTTCCGCGTCGCGCTCGTTGCCACCACCGCGACCCTCTGGGCGGGATGCCCCGGACCGGTGGAGATGGTCGATGCCGGCCCCGCGACTGCCGACGTCGGAGATCCAGCGGTCGACGCCTTCCGAGCGCCGGACGCCGCCGAGCCCGTGGACGCACCGCGCGGGCCCGACGCGAGCGCACCACGCTGCGTGGGTGACGACTGTGACGTCGTCGAGATCGCGCTCTTGAACGAAGCCTCGTGCGCGCGCCGCCGCAACGGCGAGGTGTGGTGCTGGGGGCGCGGCGGCGCCGGCGAG
>JAFLCL010000346.1 GCA_017303575.1 Deltaproteobacteria bacterium | reverse complement strand
CGGCGCGAGCGACGCGGGCGCGGCTGACGACGCGCGTGCGGGCGAGGACGCGGGGGGGAGTGAGGATGCCTCCGTCGATCCGGGCACGGACGCGTTCAGCCCGCCAGCGAGGGCGTGCAGCTTCCGATCGAGCAGCTACGCGGGCGCGCCTCTCGAGCTCGACGTGGGGCCGACCTCGGCCGAGCGGCTGCGCTTCACGGTCTCGGGCCTGCCCGATCCAGCGCTCGTCGCGAGCGCCACGCTGCGCTTCTCGATCTTCGATGCCGATCATCCGGGCGAGGAGGGCGTCATCCGCGTGAACGGTGGTGCGCCGCTCGACATCCCCGCGATGCTCGCGTGGGACAACGTCGAGTCGGTCGTCACGGTCGACGTCACGGGGCAGACGATCGCCGGAGACAACACGATCGAGCTCGGGCCCGGTCCGCTCGACCGCAGCTTCTTCCGCGTCTCGCTCGTGTCGCTCGAGCTCTCGGCGCGCGTGAGCGAGTGCATGCCGTCCGACCCGCCGCCCGATCCCACGGCGGTGCGCCGGCAGCTGCACTTCCACGAGGCCACCTACACCCACCGCGCGACGTGGGTCGTGCCTTGTCCGCCGGGCCATCCGCGCTTCGCGGCGATCCGCGACTATGCGTTCACCGCGAGCGGCGCCGAGCACGAGAGCACCGACTGCGACGGGCTCTATCGCGCGGGCAGCGGCGAGCGTGGCACGGCCACCTTCACGTTCCCCGACGTGATCCCCTCGACCTACGGCGTCTACGTGCGCTTCCGATCGAGCGCGAACCGCAACCCGCGCGGCGCGCTGTTCGTGGTGAACGGCGAAGAGATGCGCATCGATCAGGTCGATGCGAGCGGTGACTACTTCGAGGTGCTCTTCGGCGATCGGAGGCTCGGCGGCGACGTCACGGTGGTGCTCGACTCGAGCCGCGAGGCCGAGAGCGACTCGGTGACGTGGATCCGTCTCGAGCCGCGATGAGATCTCCCTCGCCGTACACGAGCGCACCCCCCGGCCCGCTCGAGCTCCTCTACCGCGACGAGGGCATGGCGATCGTGAACAAGCCCTCGGGCCTCGCCGTGCACAAGGGCATGGATCGCGCGAGCGACAACGTGCTCTCGCGCCTCCATCGACAGCTCGACACGTGGGTGTGGCCCTCACATCGCCTCGATCGCGCGACGAGCGGCGCGCTGGTGTTCGCGCTGAACGAGAGCGCGGCGAGCGTGCTCGCGCGCGCGTTCCAGGACGGTCTCGCCGACAAGACCTACCTCGCGTGGACGCGCGGCGCGCCCGAGCCGCGCGAAGGCGCGATCGACCACCCCGTGCCCAAGAGCGAAGACAGCGATGATCGGGTCGAGGCGCGCACGCGCTATCGCACCGTCGCGATCGCGAACGACGTGCGCACCAGCGCGCCGCGCTACGGCCTCGTCGTGTGTCACCCCGAGACCGGGCGCTACCACCAGATCCGCAGACACCTGCGCCACGTGCACTGCCCGATCCTCGGCGACACGACGTACGGCGACGGCAAGGAGAACAAGGCGCTGCGCGCTCACGGTGATCTGAGGCGGCTCGCGCTCCACGCGCTCGCGCTCTCGATCCCGCACTGGTCCGAGGCGTCGCGTCGCGTGCACGTGGTGGCGCCCATCCCCGAGGATCTGCGCGCGCCGATGCGCGCGTACGGCGTCACGGACGAGGCGCTCGACGCGATTGAGCAGGAGGCCCGCGCATCGACGCCCTCAGGCGTGTGAGGCGTAGGTCGATGCGGCTTGCATGGCCCCGTGGAGTTCCGCGACGCTACGCGCCTCTCTCGGAGGTCCTCGTGACGTCTCGCTCCGTTCGAAGCATGGCCGTCACGCTCGCGCTCCTCTCGGGCTGCCCGGGTCCCACCGAGCCTACCGACGCAGGCGTCGATGCCAGCTCGGACGTGGCGTTCGACGGCGGCCCCGATGCGGCGGGCGATCCTTGCGATGCTGTCGTCACGCCGCGTTCGTGTCGTCCTTCCTTCGAGGGTCTCTCGGCGTCGGTCGAGGTCGTGCGCGATGCCGATGGCGTGCCGCATCTCTACGGCGCGAACGCGTCCGACACGTTCTTCGCGTCGGGCTACATGCAGGCGCACGACCGCCTGATGCAGATGGAGCTCATGCGTCGTCGTGCGTTCGGCAGGCGCGCCGAGGTGCTCGGCGAGGGCGCTGTCGATGACGACACGCTCATGCGCACGCTCGACCTCGGGTACTGGGGCGCGGTGAACGCGTCCACGCTCGCGCGTGAAGATCCCGAGCAGTACGCGCTGCTCGAGGCGTGGGCGGCGGGCGTGAACCGACGGCTCGCGGAGATCCGCGACGGCAGCGTGAGCAGGCCCACGGGCTTCGGCGCCGATGGCCTCGACCTCGTCCCCGAGGACTGGACCGTCGATCACGCGCTCGCCGTGGCGAAGCTCCTCCTCTTCGGGAACGCGAGCCAGATCGAGTACGACATCCTCTCGAGCATCCTCGCGCGCTACTTCCCGGAGCTCTACGCGTCGCTGCCGATCTACCGGCCGCTGCGCGAAGCGCACACGGTGCCGCCCGACGAGCGACCGATGGCGCTCACCCGTCGTGATCACGCGGGCGTGATCCCGCTCGTGCCCGAGGCGCGTGACGAGGCGCGCCCCGCCGCGCCGCTGCCCAGCGACGCGGCCGAGCGCATGCGTGCGTTCTTCGCGCGCTTCGAGGAGCTGCCGGGCCTGCCTGCGATCAGCGGCGGCCACAGCAACAACTGGGCTGTGGACGGTCGCCACACGATCGATGGATCGCCCATGATCGCGGGCGATCCGCATCAAGGCTTCTCGAGCCCGAACATCTTCTGGCTGCACCACATGCACAGCGCGCGCGCCGAGGACGGGCTCGACGTGATCGGCTGGAGCTTCCTCGGGGCGCCCGCGATCCAGCTCGGCCACAACCGCGACATCGCCTGGACGGCGACGACCACGTACCCCGACTTCATGGATCTGTGGGCCGTGCGCGGCGATGCGGACTCGATCCAGATCGGCGGCGTCGAAGCGCCGATCGTGCGCCGCACCGAGACCATCCTCGTGCGCGGTGGCGCGCCCGTGACCGTCGAGATCGAGACCGTGCCCGGCTACGGCGTGATCCTGCCCAGCGATCTCGCGCCGCTGCCGATCGTCGACTTCGGCGAGCGCATCTTGCTCGGGTGGGTGGGCTTCGCGCCGACGCACGAGGCACAGGGCTTCGCGGGCTACGACCTCGCGACGAGCACCGAGGACTTCGAGCGCGCCGCGCGACAGATGGAGATCGGCGCGTTCAACTTCGTCGCCGCCGATGCGAACGGCATCACCTATGTCTCGCCTCCTTCGGTGCCCGTGCGCCGCGGCCCCATCCAGGAAGGCCGCACGCCGTGGACGATCCTCGACGGCGATGACGAGGGATCGTTGTGGTCCGACGTGCTGCTCACGCCCGAGCAGCTGCCGCACAGCCGCGGCGGCATGCGCGGCTTCCTCGCGACCGCGAACAACGAGCCCTACGGCTTCAACGACGACAGCGACTGGTTCGACGGGCCGTTCTACTTCGGCATGTACTTCGATCCGGGCACGCGCGCGCAGCGCATCGAGGACGAGCTCACGCGCCTGACGACGCGCGGGGACGTGACGCTCGAGGATCTCCAGGCGCTGCAGGACGACACGCACTCGATCCTCGCCGACGACTTCGTGCCCGCGCTCGTGGAGGCATGGGACGCGCGCGCGACCGACACGACGATCACCGAGTTCCGCGAGCGTGCCGATCTCGCGATGCTCGTCGAGGCCCTCCGCAGCTGGGACCGACGCATGCAGCGTGACGCCGCGGCGCCCGTGATCTTCCAGGCGTTCTCGTACGCGCTCACACGTCGCATGGCGGCCGACGAGTTCTCCGCCCTCTACGATCCCATCCTCGACGCGGAGCCGCTCTACCTCCTCAAGATGACGTCGCTGCTCCTGCGCGACGTGATCGAGGGCGGCGACGAGTTCTTCGACGACGGCCGCTCGCGCACGATGGTGCTCGCGCTCGACGACGTGGCGACGTGGCTCACCACGCGCTTCGGAGGCGTCGAGCCCACGCGCTACACGTGGGGCGCCCTGCACGGCTCGGTCTTCGGCTCGGTGTACGGGCCGGCGTTCGCCACCGATTGGGTGCCCACCGACGGCGCCGACGGAACGATCAACGTCTCGAGCGCGCGCATCATGGACGGCGCGACGTTCCGTGATCGCATCGACACCGGCGGGGGCAGCGTCTACCGCATGGTCGCGCACTTCCGCGCCGACGGAACGCCGGAGGCCTTCTTCCAGATGCCCCGCGGCGTCTCGGGCGAGCCCGGCGATCCCTTCTACGAGAACCTCCACGACGACTGGGTGGAGGGCCGCTACCGCGCGCTCCGCTTCGAGCGCGACGACGTCGACGACGGCGCGGCCGAGACCTTCACGATCGATCCGTGAGCGCGAGCACGAACGAGACGAGCTTCGCCCTCGACGGCGAGGAGAAGCGCATCTTCCTCCGCATCGCGGAGGTGATGTTCGCGCCGATGCCGGGCGGCGACGCGCTCGCCGCGCTGGGGCCGCGCGATCTCGACATGGGCGCGCGGCTCGACCAGCTGGTCGCGGGGCTCTCGAGCGACGCCGACCGGTTCGCGCTCAAGGCGATGCTGCGCGCGTGTGGCTCGCGCGCCGGTGGCCTCGCGTTCCTCGGGCGCCCCGTGGCGTTGAGCGCCCTCGGAGACCTCGAGCTCGAGCGCGCGTTGCTCGACATGCTCGGCTCCGATCGAACGCTCGCGCGACAGTGTGCGCGCCTGCTCCGCACGTTGGTCGGCGTGCTCGTCGCGCATCCGCTCCGCGCGTCCGATGGCACGCCGAAGGCGCAGCCGGTGTGGGAAGCGATGGGCTATCCGGGGCCGCTCGGTCCTCCACCTTCGACGCCGCGACGCCTGCATCCGATCCGCGTGAGCAAGGCGAGCACCTGGACGTGCGACGTGGTGATCGTCGGATCGGGCGCGGGCGGCGGCGTGGCCGCGAGTGTGCTCGCGAAGGCAGGCCTCGACGTGGTGGTGCTCGAGCGCGGCCCCTACAAGAGCGAGCGCGACTTCACGCACTACCAGGACGATGCGGATCGTGATCTCTACGACGTGCGCGCGACGAGCGATCTGGGCCTGAGCATCCTCAGCGGTCGCTGTGTCGGTGGCGGCACCGTCGTGAACTACTCGACCGCGCTGCGCCTCCCCGATCAGGTGCGCGAGGAGTGGGATCGCGAGACGGGCTTCCAGAAGGTCTTCTCGGGCCGAGACTTCACCGAGTCGCTCGAGGCGGTGAGCGAGCGCATCGGCGTGACCACGCGGAGCTCGCGACCGGCCAAGCGCGACCGTGTGATCGAGGGCGCGGGCGCGGCGATCGGAGGCCTCGGCTGGGACGTCGGTGTGCTCGCGCGCAACGTGCGCGACTGTCCCCAAGACGAGCGCTGCGGGTTCTGCAACTTCGGCTGTCGTCAGGGCGCCAAACAATCGAGCATGCGCACGTGGCTCGAGGACGCGACGCAGTCGGGCGCGCGCCTGGTCGCGGAGTGCGAGGTCGATCGGGTGATCCTCGAGAACGGCCGGGCCGTCGCGGTGCGCGGCGCAGTGAGCACCGAGGGAGAGCGCGTCCCGCTCACTGTGTTCGCGAAGTCCGTGATCGTCGCGTGCGGCGCGCCGTACACACCGGTGCTGCTGGCACGGAGCGGCATCCGATCGCCTGCGCTCGGCGAGAACCTGCGGCTTCATCCCGTGACGGGTGTGTGGGGGCTCTTCCCCGACGAGGACGTGAGCCCGTGGGGCGGTGTGATGCAGGCGCGCATCGGCAGAGACCTCGCGGCTCTCGACGCGCGCGGCTACGGCGTGCGCATCGAGTCCGCCGCCGTGCACCCCGCGGAGATCGCCGTGCTCCAGGGCTGGGGCGGCGCGTACGACTACAAGAACGTGCTCCGCAACGCGCGCCACTGGGTGCCGCTCGCGGTGCTCTTGCGTGATCGATCGCGAGGTCGCGTGCGCGTGCCGCGCTGGGGACCGGTGAGCTACGCGTACGAGCTGGGTGGCGTCGATCTCCGTCACGTACGCCGCGGGATCGAGCATGCGGCGAGCGCGCTCGCGCACGCGGGCGCCGAGGAGATCCGCACCGCGACGTCACGGCCCATCGTGTGGCGACCCGCCTCGGGCGAGAAGCTCGCGTCGTTCCTCGCGCGCGTCGATGCGCACGGGTACGGCGCGAACCAAGCGACGTACGGGAGCTTCCACCCGAGCGGCACCGCAGCGATGGGCAGCGATCCGAAGCGCTCGGTGTGCGACGAGACCAACCAAGTCCATGGCGTGCCCGGTCTCTACGTGATGGACGCGAGCTGCTTTCCCACGCCGAGCGGCGTGAACCCGATGGTCACGATCGAGGCCATCGCGCACCGCGGCGCCCGCGCGCTCGCCGCGAGCTCCGGCCGCGGCTGACACTGTCCTCGCTCTCGCGTCGCTCCGCGTCGATCGAAGAGTGATCGAATCGCGAGCTCTCCACTCTTCCGTCTCGCGAGGCCCACTTCCTCGCACGGAGGTCGATGATGCGTTGGCTCTCGATGGGAATCGCCGTGGTGTCGCTCGTCTTGGGCGCGGCATGTCAGCAAGCACCGGCGGCGGATGCGGCCGTGCTCCTGGATGCCGCGGTGGACATCGACGCGTTCGAGGAGCGGCCCGACGCGTTCGTCGAGCTTCCCGACGCCTACGCGAGGCCCGACACGCCGTACTACGTGGATGGTGCCCGCGTGTACCTCGATGGCGAGACGCGGCCCGACGCGTACCTCGAGTACGACGGCGGCAACCTCTGTGGGTTCGACGCGGGCTCGGACACGTTCGTGTGCGGCGGCACCGATCCCTGGCCCGCAGACTGCGAGAGCCCGACGTTCTGCTGCCACGGCATCTGCGATCCGTTCGGCACGGACGAGGTGTGCTGCAACCGCAGCACCGGCACGATCACCGTCTATCGCTACATGTCGGGCATGTGCCCGCTGAACGAGACCCGCAGCTGCACGTGAGGCGCTCGAGCTCTAGAGCACCGATTCATTCGAATCGCTGCTCCTGCGTTTGGTCGTCGAGCGTTGCGCGCCTTCTGCGGGGTGCGCGCGAGCGCGTCCCGTCATCCCCACGATCACGCCGAGCAGCGTGATGGCGGAGCCGACGATCACGAGCGTGCTCGGTGTCTCGGCCAGCCAGAGGAACGTGACGACCGCGGCGATCACGGGCTCGGCGGTGGTGGCGAGGCCGACGATCGTCGGCGTGGTGCGCTGCGTGGCCCACGTGAGCGCCGTGTGACCGATCAGCTGCGAGACGACGGCGGTGGCGCCGACCCACGCGAGCGACTCGAGGCTCGGCACGTCGGGCCACACGCCCATGGCCAGCCCACGGAGCACGAGCACGAGCGCGAGCACCGCCGCGCCCGTGAGCGCAGCGATCGAGGAGAACGAGACCGCCTCGAGCTCGGCTTGCTGCCGACGGATCACGAGGAGGATGAGCGCCATCGCCACCGCGCCGATCAGCGCGAGCACGTCGCCGCCGAGCGCGGATGTGGAGGCGCTCGCATCGGCGAGACCGATCACGAGCGTTCCCGCCGCCGCGAGCGCGAGGCCGAGCCACAAGCGCGCGTGCGGCGCGTCTCTGCCCGCGAGCCAGCCGATCACCGCGAGCAAGAGGGGCGTGGCGGTGACGAGCGTCACGGAGGCTGTGACGCTCGTCATGCGCAGCGACGCGACCCAGGTGCCGAAGTGCACAGCGTAGAAGAGACCTGCGACCGCGGCCCATCGCATCGTGGGTGGCGAGAGCTTTCCTTCGCGTCGCGCGCGAGGCAGCGCGGGGCTCATGAGCAGCGCGGCGAGCGCGAGACGGACAGCGGAGGCCAGGAGCGGATCGATGGGCTCGGCGCGGCGGAAGAA
>JAFLCL010000345.1 GCA_017303575.1 Deltaproteobacteria bacterium | reverse complement strand
GACTCACAAGCCCAACGACTGGGCGTCAAGCGCTACGGCGGTCAATTCGTCCTGGCTGGCAACATCATCGTTCGCCAGCGCGGCACTGAATTCCACCCGGGCGAAAACGTCGGCTGCGGCAAGGATAGGGGGGCAGCCCGGCGTGATCACGCCGAACGGGCATACGCTCGCCTTGCGCAACGTCGGACCGGTCCGTGTGGGGCATCTCGTCGCGCAAGAGATCGAGCACGAGTTCGCGCCCGGCCTCCGAGTTCGCGCCTGGGGCTACAACGGCTCGACTCCCGGGCCCACCATCGAGGCGACGGAGGGCGAGCGCGTTCGGCTCTACGTCACGAACCGTCTCCCGGAGCCGACGTCGGTCCACTGGCATGGCATCGTCCTTCCGAACGGCATGGACGGAGTGTCGGCGCTGAACCAGCCACCCATTCCGCCGGGCGAGACGTGGACGTACGAGTTCGACCTCCGCTACCCCGGCACGTTCATGTACCACTCGCACTACGACGAGATGACGCAGATCGCGCTCGGGTGCGTGGGCATGTTCGTGGTGCATCCGCGACGACCACGGGGGCCGAGGGTCGATCGTGACTTCGTCCTGATGACGCACGAGTGGACGGTGGATGTCGGCACGAGCCGCCCCGACCCGAACGCGATGGAGGGGTTCAACGTCCTCACCTTCAACGGCAAGATGTTCCCTGGCACCGAGCCGCTCGTCGTCGGCACGAACGAGCGCGTCCGGATCCGCCTGGGCAACCTCTCGCCGATGGATCATCACCCCATCCACCTCCACGGCCTCTGGTTCGAGGAGACGGCCACGGACGGCGGCTACATCCCCGAGTCGGCACGACGGCCGGAGACCACCGTGCTCGTGCCCGTCGGCGCGACACGCGTCATCGAGCTCGTACCGACGGAACCCGGCGACTGGGCGATGCACTGCCACATGACGCACCATGTGATGACGCAGATGGGCCACGGCCTTCCGCCGATGGTCGGTGTCGATACGACCACGCTCGACGCGCGAATGCGACGCGTGCTCCCTGCTTACATGACCATGGGGACCTCCGGCATGGGGGGCATGGGCGACATGGGGATGCCGATTCCGCCGAACAGCCTCCCGATGCGTGGTGGCCCTGGCCCGTTCGGCGAGATCGACATGGGCGGGATGTTCACGGTGCTCAAGGTCCGCGACGAACCGGACGCCGCCGATCCCGCCGCGTGGTACCAGCACCCGCCAGGCACGGTCCCCAGCCGCGCCGACGCTGCAGCGATGGCAGCGGATGGGATCGATCCCTCGGGCTGAACCACCAAAGACCTCGACTCTCCGTGGAGTCTTCGAGCGGTACTCAGCGCGCAGCGACCCGGAGCTCGCCCATCATCCCGCGCTCGGCGTGTTCGAGGACGTGGCAGTGGAACATCCACCGCCCCGGAGGCTCGATGCGCACCGCGAACGATAGCGTCGTCCCCCGCCGGACGTTCACCGTGTCTTTCCAGCCGAGTGGGTCGATCGGAGCGCCCGACTCGTCGAGCACCTGGAAGAACATCCCGTGGAGATGGAACGGGTGATCCATCTCCATCTCGTTCGCGACCTGCCAGACCTCGACCGCGCCGCTGGCGACCTCGACCGGCGTGACGGCGGGGAACGCCTCGCCGTTGATGGTGAAGGTCGGTGCATCGGGGACCGAGTCATCCTCGCGCAACATGAAGCTGCGACGGGGCGTCGATCCGTCGATCGGGACGGGCGCGATCTCTCCCCAGACCGACGGAAGCGGCGCGGGAGCAACGCCCCTCGGACCGACTGCGAGCGACACGAGCTCGATCGGCCCGGGATCGGGGATCTCGTGCCCTCGATCGTAGTGGGTCGTGACGAGCCCGAGCGAGGTTCCCGGCTCGGCCTCGAGCTCGACGAGCACGTCGTAGCGCTCGCCTGGCGCGACGAGGAGCCGAGCGACCTCGTAGGGCTCCGCCACGAGCCCCCCGTCCCAGCCGATCACCTGGAAGCTGTGCCCCGGCAGCTCGAGCTGGAAGTAGCGCCCGTTGGCGGCGTTGACGATCCGCCAGCGCTCGCGGCTGCCCGACGCGACGTCGATCGTCGCGCGCCGACGACCGTTGACGATCACGACGTTGCCCTGGCGGCCGAGCATCAGATCGAGAGGATCGGTGCGCTCCGAGAGACGGCCGTCGGCCTCGAGCTTCACGTCGTCGAGAACCATGACGCGGTCGGCGGCCGCATCGACACCGTCGTCGGCGCGCACCCGGATCGGCGCGTAGAGACCGCGCTCGACCTGCACGTCTCCGTGCATGTGCGGGTGGTACCAGAAGAGCCCTGCGTCGGTGAGGACGGTCTCGTAGACGTACGTCCCACCCGGCGCCACCGGTACCTGGGCAGCAGGCGTCCCATCCGACGCGTTCGGGACGCGCAGCCCGTGCCAGTGGATCGTCGTCTCCTCGGGGAGCTCGTTCCGGAACCGCACGACGAGCCGATCGCCGACGCGTGCGTCGATCATCGGCCCGGGCACGGTCCCGACCGACCCAGGCACCGCCCCGTCCCGGAAGGCCCAGACGTCGGCGCGCCGGCCGGGCAGGTACTCGTGGGTCGCCAGGCCAGCGACGAGCTCCACCTCGAGGACGCTCGGATCGGGATCGAGATCCGTCAGCGTCGGAGGCTCGAACCGCGGAGCGGAAGCGGCGGACTCGCAAGCCGCGAGGCAGCAGGCAAGCGCGAGGAGCGTTGGTTTCATGCAAGAGAAGGTCTCTCGCGGAGAGGCGAGCGCAAGCCGCACGTGACCTCCACGGTTACGTGACTCCGGTGTCACTTGAACCTCGATCGAGGATCGAAGACGTTCGCGCGATGAAAGCGATGTGCAGCGGTCTCGTGGTCGGGCTCCTCCTCCTCCTCACAGCGTGCGGATCCCAGCCCATCATGGGCGGCGCTCCCGCCGCGCCGACCCTCGTCTCCGTGAACGTGCTGGCGGGCGGAGCCCACGCCGTCTGGAGCGACAACTCGGACAACGAGACCGAATTCATGGTGATGCGACGTGAGGGAGGCTCCGGCGCCTTCGCGACGATCGCGAGCGTCCCGTTCGACACGGAGCAGTATCACGACACGTCCGTCGCCTCGGGCCGGACGTACACGTACATGGTCATGGCAGTGAACGACGATGGAGAAACGGAATCGAACGAGCTGGAGTTCACCGCTCCCTGACCCGAGTCGTGGCGCTCAGCTCGGTTCGGCACGAGACGGCGGAGGCACTCCTTCCACGTACTCGATCGGGATCGGGCCCGCGAGCGTCTCGCTCCGCCGGATGAGCAGGCCCGCCTCGACGACCGCCGCCCGAAACGCCCGGGCGGTGAACCGCGTGTGAATCGGAAAGCCGGTCAGCCCGAGCATGCGCGAGAGACCCGCCGCGACGAGGCCCTCGCCGTGGCAGAACGTCGGCACGACGAGGGTCCCGCCCGGGCGGAGGACGCGGCGCAGCTCCGTGAGGGCCGCCGACGGGTCGGGGACGAGGTGGAGGACGTTCGCGGCGACGACGCTGTCGAAGGTGCCAGTCTCGAAGCGGAGCGCGAAGAGGTCTGCCTGCTCGACCTCCACGTTCGAGAGGCCGAGCGCCTTACAACGCTCGGACAGCACCGAGACCATCGCGGGCGCGTAGTCCGTGGCGATCACTCGGCGCGCCCTGCGGGCGAGCGCATCGGTGACCAAGCCCGTGCCCGCCGCGATCTCGAGCACGCGGTCGTGACCTGCGACTGCCTCGCTCGCGAGCTCGCACAACCTGGGGATCGGTCGTCCCAGGAGCCGCATGGACCGCCCGTAGTTCTGGGCGTGACGGTTCCAGTAACCTCGGTCGCTCTCCGCGGTCATCGTGACCTCCTCTGGCCGGCCGGCGCGGCACCTGCGCGCGCCAGTCGCCGCGCATCGTGCCCGCCCGCGGCGGCTCGCGCAGTGACCGCGGCGGTCACCTCGCGCGCGCTCACACGGCGTCGCTGGCCCGAACCCATCTCCACTTCGATGACCGTCGTGTCTTCGAGGGTCACCCGGCGCCTGTTTCGCTTGGCGCCGGCCGCACGCGCTCGTCACACCTCCGCCATGCTCGCAGCGCGGATCTGCTCGGTGCTGGCCCTGTCTCTCGTCGGCTGCACCTGCCACTCGGAGGCCGCGGCGCCGCTAGCCCAGCCGGTGGGCGAGGCGACCACCCCACGTTCATCGGTCGATCCGCCTGCCACCGACGGATCGATCGCGATCAGCCTGACGAGCAGCGGTGCCAGCGTCCTCGCGAGCTGGGTCGAGCCCTCGGGCACCGGGGCGCAGCGGATCCGCTTCGCGACGTTCGACGCCGCGAGCGCGACGTGGAGCGGGGCGGTGACCGTCGCGGAGGGCCCGGACGTTCTCGCGAATTCCGTCGAGCTCCCCACGACGGCGCGAACCGAGGACGGGACGCTCTTCCTCGCGTTCCTGCGCAGCGGGACCGCGGAGGAGGCGTCGTCGGTTCACCTCGCGACGTCGCGTGACGGCGTGGGCTGGCGCCTGCTCGGCCCGGTGCACGACGACGGCACGGACACCGAGCACGCTCACGTCTCGCTCCTCGCCGAAGAGCGCGGCGTGCGGCTCGTGTGGCTCGACGGGCGCACGACGGTCGAGTCGGGTCCGACGGCGGTGCGAACGGCGCTCTTCGGAGCCGACGGGGTCAGGGTCGCCGAGGATGTCCTCGACGACCGCGTCTGCGACTGCTGTCAGACCGCCGCCGCCCTCACCGCGGATGGCGCGGTCGTCGTTTACCGCGACCGCTCCGCAGACGAGCGGCGGGATCTGGCGATCGTTCGTCGGACGGGCGGCACCTGGAGCGAGCCCACCGATCTCTCGGCGGACGGCTGGAACATCCGTGGCTGCCCGGTGAATGGCCCGCAGGTGGCGGCCGACGGGCGGCGCGTGGTCGCGGCCTGGTACACCGAGGGCGGCGGCGCGCCGCGGATTCGCGTGGCGTTCTCGGTCGACGCAGGCCGTCAGTTCGCAGCTCCGATCGATCTCGACGACGCGAGGCCGCTCGGACGCGTCGATGTGGAGTGGACGGACGACGGGAGCGCGCTGGTCGCGTGGCTGGGGCGACGTGACGACGGCGAGGCTCACGTGCTCGTCCGGCGCGTCGGGCGAGACCGTCGCGTCGGTGACCCTTCCGAGATCGCCGCCCTCGGCGCCCCGGCCGCGTTCGGAGCACCCCGCCTCGCTCGTCTGGGAGCGGACCTGATGGTGGCGTGGAGCGATCCCGGACCGCCGAGGCGCGTGCGCGCCACCGTGCTGCGCGCCGCGGAGATCCCGCCGCTCGCAGGCGAGCCTCTCGCCGCAGGGACCCCGTCCGCGACTGACACGCTCGGCCCGGTACCGCCCGACGTCTCCCTCACGACGCTCTCCGGTGAAGCGCGGTCGATCGGCTCGTTCCGCGGTCGGCCGCTCGTGCTGTCGTTCTTCGCGACCTGGTGCGTCCCGTGCCGCGAAGAGATCCCCGTGCTCTCGCGCGTGGCGGACCGGCATGGAGATTCGATCGCCGTCGTGGGAGTCAGCATCGACGAGACTCCCCCCGAGAGCGTCGCGCAGTTCACACGGCAGCACGGCATCACCTACCCCGTGCTGCACGACCCCGCCGGGGCGAGCCTCGGCGGGGCCGTGGGTGTCCCGCCGATCCCGGCGACCGTCGTGCTCGATGCGGAAGGTCGTGTCGTGTTCGCGGCGCGTGGCGGTAGCGCGTCGCTCGAGGAAGATCTGCACCGGGCACTCGAGGAACTGCTCGCGACCGAGCCGCACACGCATACGCACGCGCACTGAGCTCCAGAAGTCACTCGCGCGCCGCCGCCCGTGGTGCCCCGCGCGCCGCATGGAAGGCAGCGCCAGCGAGCACCAGGGCGACGCCTAAGGCGGCAGAGCCTCCGAGCCGCTCGCCCGCGACGAGGACGCCGGAGGCGAGACCGATCGTCGCCGAGACGACCTGGAGGTAACTGAGGCGAGAGACCTCCACGTCGCGCAGAACCAGGAAATAGACGGTGTTCGCCGCCGTCGAAGGAACGGCTCCGAGATAGATCGCGGCGAGGATCTCGATGGGCTCGAAGGTCCAACCGGCCCCTTGCTCGGTCGCCAGCGAGATGGCGACGGCGCTCGTCGCGACCACGACGCCGAGGTCGCGCAAGAGAACGGCGACCGGCAGCTCGGCGATCGCCTCTCCCACGCTCTTGCTCACCGCCGACGCCAGCGCCGCGGCCACGATGAGCGCGATCCCGAGGCTGTCGAGCGCATCAGCGGAGCGAGCGCCCGAGAGGAGCAGCACGCCGAGTAGCCCGGAGGCCGATGCGACGAGCGTGCGCGCATGCAGCGGCTCGGCGAGCCAGCGCCGCGCGATGAACACCACGAAGAGCGGTGTGAGCGACATGAGGACGCTGGCGAGCGCGGAGGGGACGCGCGCCTGACCGCCGTAGAGGAGGCCCATCGAGAGCGCCTGCGTGGCGCCCATCGCGAGCCTGAGCGCGCGCTTGCCAGGCGGCGCGGCCACTCCCTGACGCAGGACGGCGAGCTGACCGATCAGCGCGACCACGGCGAACCGCAGCGCGACGGCTCGCCACGGCGGCAGGTCCGTCTGTGCGACGCGGATGACGAGGTACTGCGTGCCCCAGACGAGCGCGAGGAGACCGAGAGCACCGCCGACGAGGACCCGCCTCCAAGTCACCCGAGATCCTCGATCACGCGCTCTGCCGTGCGGAGGGCGAGCCCCGCGAGCGTGAGAGACGGATGCCTGTCGAGCGAGGTCGGCATGCGGGACGCGTCGGCGAGATAGAGGCCGCGGACCCCGTGCACGGCCCCGTCGAGGTCCGTCACGCCACCGCTCCTGCGTGAGCCCATGGCGCACGTCCCCGCCTCGTGGCCGAGGACGCGGTCACGTGGATCGCGAACCTGCACGACGACGCCGGCGTCACCTGCGAGGAGCTTCGCGATCTCGCCGCACCGCCCGCGCATGCGGCGGGCGAGCGCCCGTTCCTCGGTCGAAGGTCGTCCGAGCTCGAACACCGGGGCGGCACGTCCGAGCGCATCGCAACCCTTGCCGTCGAAGCGGACGGCTCGTGCTACGCCCGGATCCATCTCGCCGATCGCGAAGACCCCGTAGTAGCTCATTCGCTCGGCCTCCGCGCGAGGCGTCTCGAGGAGCGCGAGGTCCGCGTCGTCGAGGGTGGCGAGCGGGACGGGGCCGCGGATCTCGAGCGCAAAGTCCAGACCCGCACCCTCGCGCTGCGGTGCGATGAACGCGGCGCGGTCGAGGGGCCCGCCCCCGCGCGGCGCCCGAGCTTTCACGATCGACATGAAGCCGCAGTAGAGGTGGTCGATGAGCCCCCGTCCGACGTGTGCGGCGTGGCTCCCTTCGGTCTCGTGGAGGATGCGCGCCGACTCGACCGCGGAGCTCGCCAGCACCACACGCTTGGACGGGATGACGGTGCTTCGACCGTCGGGCGTCAGAGCCACGACGCCGCGCGCCTCTCCCTTCTCCACGAGCACAAGCAGCACCGGGGCGCCGTCGATCACGGGCACACCCGCGAGCAGATCCTGTGCGCAGAGCGGGCGCTTGCTGCCTGGTCCGACCACACCTCGCTTGGGACGCGCGTCCAGCCCGGCCACACGCAGGCGCCAGACGAGCTCGCCCTCCTCCGCAGTGGTGACGCCCAGCCGTTGCTCGGCAGCGCGGACCAGATCGTCCAGTCGCCCGAACGGCATCGGCCAGGGCCGACCCTGATCTCGGGCCGCCGCCAGGCACCGCGAGTCGGGCCGGAGCATCCACCCTCCCCACAGAAGAGTGCGGCCCCCGACGGCTCGAACACGCATCCAGTCAATGGGGCGCGACGCTCGATAGGCCCACCGCTTCGCGTCCAAGTTCACGACGCCCGCCGTCGCGCGCGTGAGGTCGGGCCAGCTCGCCGGGAGGCGC
>JAFLCL010000344.1 GCA_017303575.1 Deltaproteobacteria bacterium | reverse complement strand
CCGCGCACGAGCCCTTCGTCCGCGGGCATGCGACGCGGCAGCGCGATGCGCCAGGCCTCGCCCTCGAAGCCGCGCAGCGGAGCCCACGCGCCGGCCTCCATGGTCACGTCCCAGGGCCCGACCTCGACGTCGCTGCGACGCCCGGTGCCCATCGCCACCTGCGTGTGCGGCTCGCCGGCCGTGTGCGCACGCGCGAGATCGATCGGCGTCTCGAGGCGCATCTCCGCATCCTGGTAGCGGACGCGCACCTCGTGCGGGCCGATCCAGTCGAGCACCGTGAGCGGCGCATCGCGCAGGCGTCCGACGATCGTGCCCTCGGGCGCGATGGGCACCTCGAACGCGTAGAGCGACTGCGCCTCGGCGGGTGATGCGATCACGACGAGCGCGAGGGCGAGGACGAGTCCGCGAGAGGTCACCATCGACGAGGGTGTACGCGCGGCATGGCGTCCGTGCTTCCCGAGGAGCGGCTGTTGAGCGCGATCGGTGCGGCTGCTAAGCCCGCGCGCCTATGAGCGAGACGCCGCTTCCGGGCTTCTTCACGCGGTTCCTCCTCGCGTGGGCCGCCTACTTCCGCACGCTCTTCGACGCGCAATTCGCGGCCGGAGTGATCCGCCTGCGCGAGGGCAAGCCTGCGCTGCCCGAAGAGACGAAGAAGGACGAGCCGAAGAAGAACGCGAAGAAGCTCGACGAGCCGAAGGCCGAGGAGCCCAAGGTCGAGCCGAAGAAGAAGGAGGTCGTGCTCCGCGAGGCCGGCCCCGACGCTGCGCTGCAGCTCTTGGCGCTGCTCCAGCGCGAGGGACGCTTCGTCGACTTCCTCGAAGAGGACGTGGCGAGCTTCTCCGACGCACAGATCGGCGCCGCCGCGCGCGTCGTGCACGACGGCTGCCGCAAGGCGATCCGCGAGCACCTCCCGCTCGAGCCGGTGCGCAGCGAGGACGAGGGCAGCAAGGTGAAGATCGAGAAGGGCTTCGATGCGAGCAAGGTGCGCCTCACGGGCAACGTCACCGGCGAAGCGCCGTTCACCGGCACGCTCGCGCACCGCGGCTGGAAGGTGAAGGAAGTGAAGCTCCCCAAGATGACCGAGGGCCACGACGCGACGATCGTCGCGCCTGCGGAAGTGGAGGTCTGAGATGGCGGCCTCGTATGCGATCGGCATCGATCTCGGGACCACGCACTCGGCGCTCGCGTACGTCGATCTCGACCTGAGCGAAGGCGACGCCGTCGCCCTGCACGTGAAGGACATCGGTCAGCACGTCGGCGTCGGACAGATCGAGGACAAGAAGCTCCTGCCCTCGTTCCTCTACCTGCCTCACGCTGCCGAGCTCACACCGGGCGCGCTCGCGCTGCCGTGGGCTGCCGAGTCGAGCGAGGGCGCCTTCACCGTGGGCGAGCTCGCGCGTCAGCTCGGCGCCAAGACGCCCATGCGCCTCGTCTCGAGCGCCAAGAGCTGGCTCGGTCACGGCGGCGTCGATCGTCGCGCGCCGATCCTGCCGCCCAAGGCGATGCATGACGAGGGCGACGTCGCGCGCATCTCGCCGCTCGAGGCCTCGACGCGCTACCTCTCGCACCTCCGGCAGGCCTGGGATCACGCGCACCCCGAGGCGCCGCTCGCGGAGCAGGACGTCGTCATCACGGTGCCCGCGTCGTTCGATCCCGGCGCGCGCGAGCTCACGAGCGAGGCCGCGCGCCTCGCAGGCCTGGAGCACGCCGTGCTGCTCGAAGAGCCGCAGGCCGCGCTCTACGCGTGGGTGCAGCGCAGCGAGGGTGGCTGGCGCAAGCAGGTGAAGGTCGGCGACGTGATCCTCGTCGTCGATCTCGGCGGCGGCACGAGCGACATGAGCTTGATCGCGGTGACCGAGGAGGGCGGCAACCTGACGCTGTCGCGTGTCGCGGTGGGCGATCACATCCTCCTCGGCGGCGACAACATGGACCTCGCGCTCGCGGCGTTCGTGCAGAAGAAGCTCGAAGGCTCTCCTTCCGAGGGGGGTGGGGGCCACAAGCTCGACGCGTGGCAGATCGGCGCGCTCGTGCACGCGTGCCGCGGCGCCAAGGAGACGTTGCTCGCCGAAGGGGGGCCGTCGGCGGCGCCGATCGTGGTGCCCACGCGCGGCAGCAAGCTCGTCGGTGGATCGCTCCGCACCGAGCTCACGCAGAAGGAGATCGCCGATCTGCTCGTCGAGGGGTTCTTCCCCGTGGTCGCGTCGAGCGATCGTCCGGTGAGCCGTCCGCGCACGGGCCTTCGCGCGATCGGTCTTCCGTACGCGCAGGACGCGGGCATCACGCGTCACCTCGCGGCCTTCCTCGGCAAGCAGATCGACGCGACCGAAGATCTCGCGGGCTTCACGAAGTCCGCGGGCACGTTCCTCCACCCGACGGCGGTGCTCTTCAACGGCGGTGTGCTCAAGGCCGACCCGCTCGCGCGACGCGTGCTCGAGGTGCTGAACCAGTGGCTCGAGGCCGACGGCGCGCCCAAGGCCCGCTTGCTCGAGGGCGCGGATCTCGATCTCGCCGTCGCACGCGGCGCCGCCTATTACGCGTACGTGCGACGCGGCAAGGGCGTGCGCATCCGAGGCGGCACGGCCAAGAGCTACTACGTCGGCATCGAGAGCTCGATGCCGGCGGTCCCCGGCATGGAGCCGCCGCTTCACGCGCTCTGCATCGCGCCCTTCGGCATGGAAGAGGGCACGAGCGCGGCGCCCGCGCCGCAAGAGCTCGGCCTCGTCGTGGGCGAGCACGTGTCCTTCCGCTTCTTCGAGAGCGCGACGCGCCGAGACGATCAGCCAGGCGCCGTCGTCGATCGCATCGACGCCCTCGAGGAGCTGCCGTCGATCGAAGCGACGCTGCCCGTCGAGCCGAGCGCAGGCCACAGAGACGGCGACATCGTGCCGGTGCGTCTGCAGGCCGCGGTCACCGAGCTCGGCACGCTGAGGCTCGAAGCGATCGGCCAGAAGCCGAGCGAGCGCTGGAAGATCGAGCTCGACGTCCGCCGCTGAGCGCGTCGGCTCGTCAGACCCAGTCTTCAGCGGTCACGGAGTGCGCATCCAGTGGTCACTCCGACACTCCCAGCGTTGGCCCTCGATCGGACAGCCATGCGGCAGGCCAGAGACGAAGGCGCGACAGCAGGGTGCGCCCTCCGTGGGTGTGGCGGAGGGGCAGCCGTTGGCGGGGCCCGGCGGCCCGAGGCCGTTGTACGGATGACAAGCGGCCCAGACCTGCTCGGGGCCGACGCAGCGGTAGCCCGAGAACTCGAACGCCTCGCCGCACATGGCCCCGACGGCGCCACACGCTGCGCCCGCTGCGCACGCGGAGCTCGGCGAATCGCCATCACCGGCGTCGGCCTCGAGCATGCCCGAGTCGCAGCCGAATGCCGCCGACGCCATCGAGATCGACAACACCCCTAGCGCGAGCACACGAAGGCAGATCATGGGGCGAGTCTGCCGCAGCAGGAGCACGAGCTCCATCCACGCTCCCCGTGGACGAGTCGAAATCGCCACAGGGCGTGCCTTCCTGCGACGCCGACGTCCGCGGTGTGATCGGCGAAAGCACGCGATCGCGGGGCCGCGTGGATCGGTTCGGGGTTTGCAAAGCGGACGCCCCAACCCGAGGCGGAGCATGGACCACCGAACACCCGACGACGATCGCGACCAGCCGACCGACGACACGATGCTCGGGGCGCCCCACCGGATCGAGCGATCTGCGAGCCCCGAGCTCCGAGACCTCGGCGCCATCCTCCGCTCGCTCGAGGACGTGTCGGGTTTCGTCGATCCACAGGCGCACGGCTTCTGACCCTCGCGCGGGTCGATCGTTCGCCTCGACACGTGTCGCGCGCGCCGCGATCGAGGCGCGATGGAGCGTCACGACAGCCCGACCGTGGGCTCGGGGCACGCGCGCTGCACCGTCCTGGGTCCATGACCGCGCTTTCATTCACGTCGTGGTTCGAGAGCCTCCCGAGGCTCTTCGGCTTGGGGATCGAGGACGAGGACGAGCCTCGCTTCGACGTGCTCGCGCTCCCGGCCGACGTGGAGCTCCGACGCTACGCGCCCGCGCTGTTCGTCGAGGTCACGCTCCCAGGCGACGAGGATGCGTCGGTCGCCGTGGGCCGCGACCTCCTCGTGCGCTACGTGCTCGGAGAGAACGCGCCGCGTGCGGAGTGGCCCGACAGCATCCGCGAGCACGGCGCCGCGCACATGCCGATGAGCACGCCGCTCGTGTCCGTGCGCGGCGCGGACGGGTGGAGGGTGCGCCTCTTCCTCGGCAACGAGATGGCGGCGATCGAAGCGCCGGCGCCGATGGACCCCCGTGTGCGTCTGGTCGAGTCACCGGAGCGGGTGGTCGCCGTCACGAGCCTCCGCGGCCACGACGGCTCGCCGCGCAGGAAGGCCGAGAAGCGACTCCTCGCATGGCTCGCCTCGCAGTCGACGTGGTCGCGCGCCGGTGAGATCGAGCTCGCCGACTACGACGCGCGCGCGAAGCTGCCCTTCTTCGATCGCCACGAGCTGCAGATCGAGATCACCGAGTCGCGCTGATCGGGCCGAGCATCGCCGCGAGCAGGGTCGCGATGTTCCTGCTGTCGTCGCCACCGCGGTGGTGTGTACCGACCAGCGGCAGGCCCAGACTCTCGAGCGCCGCGTCCATGCCCACCTCGCGCGGAAGCGCGTGCTGGAGCGCGAAGAGGTTCTTCACGTTGAGGTGACGCGGACCGAACGGGTAGGCGAGCTGCTCGCGCTCGCACTGGCGCTCGAGGTGCTTGCGATCGAAGTCGCCCCAGCTCGCGAACACGCGGTTCTTGCCGTCGTAGGCCTTCTTCAGCTTCGCGAGCGCGTCGCGGAACGAGATGCCGGTGGCCCGCACCTCTTCGGTCGTGAGCGTCGTCAGCTCGGTGCAGAACGAAGAGATCTCGCTCGTCGTCGGCAGGACGAGGATCGACTCCGTCGAGACCAGCGTGCGCGTGCGGACATCGAGCACCGTGACACCGATCTCGATGACCTCCTGCACGCGCACCTCTTGCGCCGTCGGAGGCTCGTTCGCGCGCCAGCAGGTGCACTCGAGATCGATCACGTTCACGAAGTGGAGGGGGCTCTCCGACATGGTGGCTCACGGACGCAGAGGTCGCGCAGGGCTGACGCGATACCCTCCGGATCATGCGCGCTCGCTCGCTGGGTGTCGTCGTCCTCTTCGCCGGAGGCAGGCCTTCCCGATCACCGTCGGCGCCGCGCCGCGCTGCGTGGACGCCGCCTCGAGCGACGCAGGCTGCGAGTGCGGCGTCATCCGTGGGTTCGCGCTCACGCGCTGAGCCGCCGAGCGACGCCCGCGCCGCGGACAACTGACGCGATGACCGACCCGTCGCCGCGAGTTGGGGGCTTTGCCCCCAAACCCCGTACGACAGCTCGAGAGCTCGAAACGATTGTTTCTCGTTCTCTCAGTAGATCCACGGGACGATGCGGTAGGGCACGAGCTTGCAGTACGCGTCCCAGTCCGCGCCGTACTTGTCCTTGCAGAGCTTGTGATCGCGGCGCTCGCGGTCGAGCAGCAGCGGCGCGAAGTAGAGGATGTAGAAGTACGGCACCACGCTCCCGAAGCCGCACGCGAGGCACCACGAGAGCGCCATCGTGAGATCACCGAGGTAGTTCGTGTGACGCGCGAGCCCCCACCAGCCCGAGAGCAGCAGCGCCGTGCCGCGCTTGGTCTCGAGGACCTTGGGCGGCTTGCCCCACACGTTCTTCGTCGGGTCCTTGCGGAAGCGCTGCTTCTGGAGGTTCGCGTCGCGGAAGATCACGTAGCCCACGAGGTTCATCACCACGATCAGCGCCGCCGCCCACGCCGGCAGGCTCGAGGGGCTCGCGAGCAGGTACTGCTGCTGCAGCGTGAAGTTGAACGGCATCCACACGAGGAACGCGTGGGCGAGCATGAACCCGTAGTTCTCGTAGATGATGTCGAGCATCGAGAGCAGGTTCGACTCGAAGACGAAGAAGTCGACGATGTAGAGCAGCTGACACGCCGACACGACGATCATCGGCAAGGACAGCGTCCCCGTGCGCTCGAGCTCGGCGACCGGGAGGACCACCGCGAGCGCGCCCCACGTGCCCATCCCGATGTGCGACTCGAAGAAGAACTTCAGGTCGAACAGGCCGAAGCGTGGGTTGAGCACGGTGCCCATGAAGAAGTCGTAGGGCACGTTGCCGCTCGAGCGCTCGAGCTTGCCGCGCTGACGACCCCACGCGTAGAGCCAGAACGACTGCGCGACGGCGGCGAGCGTGGAGATCGTGAGCAGCGGCCCGAGCTCCTCGACGATCACGCTCGCGCGCAAGAAGCCGCTCGCGAGCAGCCCGACGAGGACGGCGATGGAGACCGCGAACGCGAAGAGCCCGTTCATCCGGTACGAGAGGCGGCCCTGCCCGCGCGGCAGCGGCGCGCCTTCGACGACCTTGCCCGGCGCCACGAGCTGGAGGACGACCTGGAGGGCCATCCACGCGCCGAAGATCGCGGCCGCTCGCACCGTGGGCACCGGAAACATCGCGATCACGTCGTCGAGCGAGCGCGGCAGCCAGAGCTGCCCGTCGTGCTGCGCGACGCACGACCACAGATAGAAGGTGATCGCGGGCACGAGGAAGGTGAGCGAGCCGGCGCCCCAAGGGCCGCCGAAGTGATCGGCAGGCACGCGCTCGACGGGCTCGGTGTCGGTCGTGGACGCGGGTGCGATGGAGGTGGGAGAGCTCACGCGGCGCGAGCGTAGCGATCGAGCCCGTCGCGTCCACCCCGCGCATCGAGGGCGTTCGTTGCGCTCGCACGCGTCGCGCGGCCTGAACGCGCGACGATCAACCCGCGTGCGCGAGGAGCGCGTCGTCCAGCGCTGCAGAGAGCGGCACGAGGCCCACCTGTCGGCAGCGACGAAGCGCGGTCTCTAGCGCCTCGCGTGTGACCTCGTCGCGCGCGCCTCGTCGGTGTCTCACGAGCGCGTGCGCGCGGTCCGCGAGCGTCTGCGCGCGCGCGAGCGGCTCCTCGGTCCGCACGATCTCGGTGGCTGCACGCGTGGCGAGCTCGAGGTCGCCTCGCTCGAGGCCGGCCTCGAGCGCGTTCTCCCAGAACCAGAAGCGGTTGAACGAGAGCGTGGGTCCCGCCAGCAACGCTTCGCCCTCGGTGAGGAGCGCCGTTCGCTCGTCGGCGTCGTCACTCACGCGCGCTCGCGTCGCGAGCAGCGATGCCCCCACGAACTGGAGGCCGTGCGCGCGTGCGAGCACGAGGCCCGCGTCGACAGCGTCTCTCGCGTCGTCGTGCCGAGCGAGGCCGAGGTGCGCCTGCGCTTCGTAGAACAGCACGGTCTCCTCGAACGCCACGTGCTTGAGGCGGTGCGTCAGCTCGCGACCACGCAGGGCGTGCACGAGCGCCTCGTCGAAGTGCCCCGTCACGTTCGCTGCCAGGGCCGCGGCGCCGCGGGCCACGGCCTCCGAGCGTGTCCGCGAGAGCGCCTTCGCGAGCGTGATCGCCTCGGTCGCGAGCGAGCGCGCACGGGTGGGCTCGTCGAGGAAGACCTTCATGATCGCGAGCATCGGCAGGCTCGAGGCCTCCACGGCGAGGAGGCCTTCGGCGCGCGCCGTCGCGATGCAGCTCTCCCAGGTCCGCGCCGCGCTCACCAGCCTGCCTGCGCCGTAGTGCGCGTCGGCGAGACCGCTGAGCGCCTCGGCGCGGAGCTCGGTCGCAGACGCACGCGTCGCGAGCTCCAGCGCGCGCTCGTGCGCTTCGCGCGAGGCCTCGGGTCGTCCACGCGCGAACTCGATGCCGCCTCGCAGCTGGTGGATGCGCGCCTCGGCGGCACCACCTCGCTCTGCGACCTCGCTCGCGCGATCGAGGGCCTCGAGCGCGTCGGGCCATCGGTTGGCGGTGCGAAGGGCGGACGCGCGGCCGATCTCGGCGCGGAAGACATCGGCGTCCGACGTCGCCAGCGAGCGCAGCACGTCGAAGCGTCCGAGCGCGCGGGTCACGTCACCGAGCGCGAGCTCCACGTTGCCCGACGCGCCCGCGATCGCGAGGCGATCCACGTCGTTCAA
>JAFLCL010000343.1 GCA_017303575.1 Deltaproteobacteria bacterium | reverse complement strand
CCGCGAGCAGCGCCGCGATCGAGCCGGGCCCGCAGCCGAGGTCGAGCACGCGCGCGCCCTCGATGCGCGCAGGAAGACAGCGAGAGAGCTCGAGCGTCGTGGGCCCCGGCGGGATCACCGGATCGTGCGCAGTGAGACCATCGGAGACGACGAGCACGTCGGCGAACGGCGTCACGTGGAGGTGCGCGACGAGGCGATCACCACGAACCTCGAGCGCCCCCGCCGCCACGAGCTGCGCCACGAGCTCGGCGCCGAGCACGGCCTCCACGCGATCGCGCTCGAGCGCATCGTCGTACACGAAGAGCCGCGCGATCGCCGCGCCCGTCGAGGGATCACGACGCAGCGCGCGGTGGACGAGCGGGAGGCGCAGCGCGTCGTGACGCGCAGGAAGGATGCGCTCGGTCTCGCGCAGAACGCGCTCGCCGAGGCCACCCTCCACCAGCGCGCGTCCGAGCGCACGCCAAGAGGCATCGGGAACGCGCGTGGGATCGAACGAAGCGGGCATGGCGCGAGTCTCACCGGTCCATGCGCGCCTCACAACGCGAAGCGCACGACCTCGGGTGGGCACGAACTCGACAAGCGCGGATCGCGACGGATATGCTCCCGGCCGCATGCGATCACAGCGTGGATGGCGAGGGGCGACGGGCGCGATCGTCCTCTCTGGAGCGCTCGTCGCGAGCGCGGGCTGCAACAACGAGGTGCGCGAGACGCCGCCTCCGCTCTGCACGCTCGCGCGTGAAGACACGGACGAAGCGCGGCGACGAGCGCCCGACAACGCCGAGCTCCTGCACCTGATGCTGGGTGAGAGCGCGCGCGTCGATGGCCGCGCTCCCGACACCGAGTGCAGCGGATCGACGACCGTCGCCGAGCACACGGAGTGCGATCCCGATCAGGCGAGCCTTCCGAGCATCACGATCACCGACGCGGAGATCATCACGCGCCGACTCGATGAGGATCGGCAGATCGTGTGGATCATCACCCGCTCCGACGGCGTGGAGGGCGAAGGCCCGATCGCCATCGTGGAGCGACGCGAGCGAGGCCTCGTCGCCAAGACCCAGGGCATCCTGCGCGCCGATCGCGGCCGCCCGCGCTTCCGTCTCGCCGCCAACGACCGTGTGCTCGTCGCCGAGTCCGAGCGCTGCCGCGACGAGAACGATCCCGCGAGCTGCGATCGCACGGCCCAGCTCCTCGTGAGGAACGGCAACCGCTGGGAGCGCGAGCCCGTGCGCCACCAGGAGACGGGCCGCTGCATCACGCCGCCCTCGATCGCGCTCTCGCGCACCACCACGAGCACGCTGGCCAACGGTTGGGAGCGCACGTTCCTCCTCTCGGCCTCGTGGGAAGACTCGAGCGGCGGCCTCGTCGTGCACGAGACGGTGTCGGTGCACGATCGCGATCCGCGTGCGCCCGTGGTGCCTCCTCGGCCTTTCCGTGACGTCTCGAGCGATCGTACCCTCACGCTCGGAAGCGGCTTCACCGGCGAGGACGTGCCTCTCTTGCAGCGCACGTTGATCGATCTCGGCTCGGTCGCCGTTCCGCCCGAAGGAGACGAGCGATGAGCGACGCCAAGGTCCGTATCCGCATGGCCGCAGCCGTGAGCCGTGCGCCCGCAGGCGCGCGCTTCGTGTTGAGCTCCGACAGCTGGGCCGAGCGCTTCAAGGCTGCGTTCGCGTCGCTGTCCGTCGAGGTCACCGATCGCATCGGTGCGGGCCCCAAGCGACGCTTCGATCTGTCACCGAAGGCGCTCTCGGAGCTGTCCCTGGGCGGCGTGATCAAGGGCGACGCGACGCTCGGCAAGCTCGCGGAGCACGCGAAGAAGTCGCCCAACGCCGAGGCGTGGCTGCGTGATCTGGAAGCGATCGCCGGTGCCGGCGCGCTCGTGGATGCGTGCAGGAACGCCCTCTCGCCCACGCCGGTCACGGCGCCCGAAGCGGCGCCCGCGGCCGCTCCCGCCGAGGGCGACGCGGTCGAGCGCATGTTCGACAAGGCCGAGGTGGCCAAGCCCACGGGCAAGGCAGCGATCGACTCGTTCGTGAAGGCGATGCGCCCCGGCACCGGTGGCAGCACGCCCGTCGCGCCCGCGAACGCAGCCCGCGCTGCGCGCGACGTGCTCGAGCGCGCCGTGTTCGAGACGGCCAAGGACGTGCTCGCCGATCCGACGGTCGCGAAGCTCGAGTCGAGCTGGCGCGCGCTGCGCTGGATCGTGGAGAACGCGCCCGCCAGCGCCGGGCTCGCGATCGAGATCCTCGACGTCACACCAGACAACGCCCTCTCCGCGCTCGAGGCGCTGCCGCCCGCGGACGACTTCGAGGATCCCGATCTCTTCGTGCTCGCCGATCCGATCGCGATCGACGTCGCCAAGGTCGCTGCCTACGCCGAGGCGCAGAGCGCGCCTGCGATCGTGTCGATCGATGCGGCGCGCGCCGCGCTCGATCCCGACACGCTGCTCGCGCGCCTCACGGTGAAGGACGCCGAGACGGTGACCGACGAAGCACGTGCCTGGCATACGGGCCGCGTCTCGGAGGACACGCGGTGGCTGACGATCGCGTACGGCGAGGTCGTCGTGCACCAAGAGGGCACGGGCGCGTTCGAGCGCTCGGTGTTCGCGAGCCCCGCATACGGCCTCGTGGCGATGCTCGGCGCGAGCTACGCGGCGACCGGTTCCTTCGCGCGCATCCTCGGCCAGAGCGGGCAGATCGCTGCGCGCGGCACGCACACGATCAAGGCGCAGGACATCGCGGTGCCGACGCGCCACTTCACCTCGATCCGCGCGCAGACCGACCTCGCGACGATGGGCATCCTCGCGATCGGAAGCCCTCGCAACTCCGAGCGCCTCGCGCTCTCGGGCGCGCCCACGCACCGCGCCTCGCGCGACGCCGTGCCGCTTCCCGCGCAGCTCTGGACCGGGCGCATCGTGCGCTTCGCGCGCTGGGTGCGCGCGCAGCTCCCGGCCGGCAGCGGCTCGGACGAGGCGCGCGAGATCTTCGAGCAGGCAGGCGGCGTGTTCCTGTTCCCCGGCACCGGCAAGGCCGCGAAGGTCACCGCCGAGATCCGCGAGAAAGACGGCAAGCGCGAGCTGCTCGTGGGCGCGCGCATGGACGGCACGCTCGCGATGATCCCGCTCGACATCGAGTTCGCGCTGCCGCTCTAGTTTTCCGGAGGGTCCATGCGGACCCTCCCCCACTGCGTGGGTCCCCCTCCCGCTCCACTCCGTGCTGCGCGCGGGGCCCCAGCCCCGCTTGCTCGCGCTGCCGCTCTCGTTTTCCGGAGGATCCATGCGGACCCTCCCCCCTTTGCGTCTACTCGCAGCTCGACAGCCGCTCTTGGAGCGCGCGCGCGCGTGCTTCCGCGGCCTCCACACGTTCTTCGAGCGCGAGCGTGCGCGCGTTCGTCACGAGTGACGGCGCCACGACCACGGGCTCGGGCGCGGACGTCTGCGGCGCGATCGTCGCGAGGAGCGAAGGATCCTCCGAGATCGCGAGCGCAGCGACCGCCAGCACCACGACCGCGAGGAGCAACGTCATGGCGAGCGCGGTGCGAGCCGAGCCGCGCGTCTTGGTCGAGGCCGACGCACGCAGGTGATGGAGCTCGGACGCGAGGCTCGAGGCGTCGGGACGTTCCTTGGCGCTCGCGGCGAGCCACCGCGAGAGCGGCTTCTTGATGCCCTTCAGTCGCCCGTCGGTGATCGTCGGCGAGGCCTCCGCGCGCTGACGCAGGAAGGCATCGAGGTCGTCTTCCTCGGTCTCGATGCTCGGCGCGATCGACTGCGCGAACGTGAGCCCGAGCGCGAACACGTCGGCGCGATCGTCGATCGCCACGTGATCGTCGGGGCTCGTGAGGCGACGCGCGACCTCGGGCGCGAAGAACGCCGGCGTGCCTGCGACCGCGAGGTCGTCGGCGCGCGCGGCGACGCCCAGATCGAGCAGCACGGGCAGCGTGCGCGCGTCGTCGAGCTTCGCGAGGAAGATGTTGTCCGGCTTCACGTCCTGATGACGAATGCCCGCGCGATGAAGGCACGCGAGCGCCTCCGCGATCGGCGCCAGCACCTCGGCCGCCTCGACAGGCGTGAGCGGTGACCTGGCCACGCGCTCGGCCAGCGTCTCGCCCTCGTAGAACGGCATCGCGAACCACAGCCGCTCGTCGTGCCAGCCGTGCTCCTTGAGCTGCACGAGGCTCGGGTGGAACGCCGACGCGATGCGCGACAGCTCCGCGAGCGCGCCCTCCTTCGCCGCCTCGGTGAGCGACGCGCGGTGCGCGACCTTCAGCGCCACCACGTGCGTGTGCACGCGCCGATCGCGCGCACGGTAGACGTGACCGAACGCGCCACCGCCCACCACCGACTCGATCTCGTAGCGGCCTGCGATCACGCTGCCCGAAGGCAGTGGACGCGGCGGGCCCGCGCTCGTGGCGCTCGTCTCCGGCGGCGGCAGCACCCGCAGCGCATCGGCGATCACCTCGTCCGGATCGAGCCCGCGGGCCGAGGACTCTTCCTCGAGCTGGAGCGCGATCCACGCGCGCGTGGACTCACGGCGTCGCTCGACCTCGGTCGGCGCGATGTCGAGCACGCACGCGGCCTCGTCGTTCGAGAGACCGAGACCCGTCGTGAGCAGCAACATCTCGAGCTCGACGAGCGACACGAGGCCGCGCGCGAGATCGAGCACGCGCCCATAGCCCGCAGGTCGGCCCGGCGGCACCGCGTCCCAAGGTGCGTGCTCGATGCCCACGTTCACAGGCACGTCGGGCAGCGCGGCACGGCGCGCGAGCAGGAACAAGCGCGCGCGCGTGCCCGGGGCCAGACCGAGATCGCGACCCTCGCCCTGCTCGAGCAGCTCGCGGAGGATCTCGAGCGAGCGCTCGGCGCGCTCGTGGCTGCGCACCAGCACGGCGAGGTAGACGCGGAGCTGCGGCGTGCACGCCTCGAGCTCGCGCTCGTAGGTTGCCGCGCGCGCGGTGCGCCAGAGGCCGCTCTGACGCACGGACTTCATGACGCGCGGGGCGATCACGCCCGACGCGATCACGTCGGGCGCGGCCACGTCCTCTGCGACCACGCCCTGAGGAGGACGCGCGGCCTGCGTCGACCACAGGCTCCGCGGTGCGCGCGCGTTCACCGGCACGCCTTCTTTGGTGCGCGATCGACGATCGACGAGCTCGTGCACCGGGATCTCGCGCGACAGCCTCTCGTCGAGCGCCGCGTCGAGCGCGGCGGCGTCCATCGGCTCCTCGTGATCGCGCGCGCGTCGACGCCGCAGCACCGCGGCCGACATCGTCTCGCCGAGGCGCTTCAGGTCGAGCTTGGGCAGCACCATCATGGCGAGACGCCCTCCGCAGCGACAGCACCCGCCCCGAGCGAGTCCACCGCGGGATAGCGGAGGATGCGCACCTCGTGGCGCGAGACCCCGCGCACCGTCACCACGCGCTCACGACGCACCACGAGGCCATCGACGCCTTCGTCGTCCTCTCGCTCGTCACCCTCGGCGCGCACCTCTGTGCCGTGGTGGATGCGCTCGAGGATCTCGGTCTCGAACGTGACCTCGGGCGCCTCGGCCGCGCCGAGCAACGACACCGTCAGCTCGCCGCGCGCCGTGTGCGCACGCACGCGCACCGGGAACGTGAACGGATTGCGCACCACCAGATCCGTCGAAGGCCACGACACCGCCGCGTCGAGCCCGAGCTCGATGTAGCGAGAGCCGCGCGTGTGCGCGTGGTGCTCGAGCACGTCCAGACCCGCCTGGAATGCGGCCGCGTGCAGCGTCGCCGCGACCTGACAGACGCCGCCGCCGATGCCCTCGACGAGCCGGCCGTCCACGACCTCGTCCGCCGGCCGGTAGCCGCGCTCGATCGTGCGCGCGCCCACCACGCGGTTGAACGAGAGGGTCTCGCCAGGCGCGAGGATCGCGCCATCGAGCGCGGACGCGGACACCACGATGTTCCGCATGCGGCCCCACTGATCCTCGAGCATCGAGTAGCGCGTGGTGCGGCTGGCGAGCACGTGCGTGTAGGTCGCCTGCGCGAGGGACAGCGTGGGCGCTTCGGGCACCGGCAGCGTGCGCGTCGGCACGGTGATCACCACATCGCCTCGCGCGAGCGCGGCCTCGAGCGCCTGCTCGGCCTCGCGCGCAGGGATCACGCGTCCCTCTTCGGCCGGTACCGCGCGGCCCTCTTCGTCCACCCCGGGCATCGTCGGTGATCGATCGTGTGCGCCGCGCAGCGAGACCACCGCCGCGCGCAGCCGCTCGACGTCGACGCCTCGATGGAGCGAGATCGTGCCGCCCGCGGATGCGTCGAGCTCCGCGAGCGTGGCGTCGAGATCGACGCGCGCGCCGAGCTCGCGCCGCGTGCGCTCGGTCGCGTCGGTCCCGATGAGCAAGGTCACCGGTGTGTCGAGCCACGCCTCCCCGAGCGTGCGCGTCGCGCCCCACAGCTCACCGCTGCGCGCACCGCTCACGTCGAGCCGCTCGAGCTGCGTGTGCTCCGCGACGAGATCGTCTCCCCGCGCCAGACCGACCACCCCGATCGACGCCACGCCGAGGCCCACCGTCGCCGCCAGGGCGAGGGTGCGTCGTCTCGAGCGGCTCGCGCGTGCCCACACGCCGCGGAGCGTAGTCGGGCGTGGGGCCCGGTCCAAGAAATCCATCGTGTTCCCCCGTGTCGGCGCCTTCAGCCACCACGCAGCTGCTTGAAGAGCTGCTCGGCGCGCGCGGGATGACGCGAGCGCATCACGCGGTACTGATCCATCGCCTCCTCGTGGCGCCCCGAGCGGTGGAGCGCGAGCGCGAGCGCGGCGCGCAGATCGGCGTCCTCGGGCTTGGCCACGATCGCCTGCGCGTACGCCTCCGCGGCCTCGCGATCACGACCCGTCGCCGCGCTGGTGTCACCGAGCGCGCGGAGGCAATCGGGCTCCGCGACGCCCGTGCGCGCCGCGAGCGCATACGCCTCGCGTGCCTCGCCCAGACGCTGCGCGCGATGCAGACACACGCCGTACACGTACGCCGCGCGTCCCTCGAGCGCGCCGCGCGCGTGAGCCTTCGCGAGCTCGGTGATCGCCTGCGCCTCTTGACCCGACATCGCGAGCGCCACGCCCAGCTCCGCGCGCACCGCGCCATCGTCGTTCGCGAGCTCGACGGCGCGACCGAACGAGCGCACGGCCTCCACGTGCTCACCGCGCGCCCCGCGCACGCGTCCCATCAGCGCGTGCAGCTCCGCGCTCTCTGCGCCGGCCGCGATCGCACGATCGATCGAGCCCGTCGCGTCGCCCATCGCACCGAGCGAGAGGAACGCGGCCGTCAGCGAGGTCGCAGCCTCCGCGAAGCTCGCGTGGTGCGGCTGCCCCACACGGTGGGTGCCGCGCTTCTCGAGCTCGCCCATCGCGCGCAGCAGGAGCGGGATCGCGTCCGGGGCGCGCCCCGTCTCGATGCGCACGCGTCCGAGCCCGACGAGGACCTCGTGATCGTGCGGCGCACGCGCGAGCGCAGCCTCGAGCGGACGATCCGCCTGCGCGTAGCGACCGAGCTTGCTGCACGCGCGTCCCAGGCCGATCAACGCATCGAGCGCCTCGGGCTCCGCGAGCAGCACCTTCTCGTACGCTTCTGCGGCCTCGACCCACTGACCTTCGAGCGCGCTGAGACGGCCGCGGAGACGCTGCACGTCCACCCGCGTCGGTTCGAGCACCAACGCACGTCGCAGCGCGACCCACGCGCGAGGCCGGTTGTCGACGCCGATCGCCGCCTCCGCCGCGCCGAGGTGCACCGTCCACGTCTCGTCGCCCGCGGAGAGCGCGCGATCACACCAGCTGAGCGCGTCGGCGAACGCGCCACGCGCGAGAAGGATCTTCGCGATCGCCCACGGCGCATCCTTGGACGCCGCGCCCGGTGTGGCCGATGCCTCGCGGAAGAGCGCGATCGCGCCGTCTTCGTCGCCGCTGGCGAGCCTTCCCCGCGCGAGCTCCATCAGCGTCGTCACGCTGCGATCGCCCGCTGCCACCGCTGCCTCGAGCGCCTCGCGCGCGCCGCCACCCACGCCCAGACGCGCGCGCACCGTCGCGAGCGTGCGGTGTGTCTCGGCGTGCGTGGGCTCGGCCTGCGCC
>JAFLCL010000342.1 GCA_017303575.1 Deltaproteobacteria bacterium | reverse complement strand
TTGTGATGGTGCCGCCCGTCACCGCGCCGCCGGTGACCACCGAGCCGGTGGCCGTCGTGCCCGCGCGCGGACGCGTGGTGCTGCAGATCGACACGCGCGGCGCGACGGCCCGCATCGACGATCACGTGCTCACCGAGAGCGAGCTCACCGATGGGCTCGAGGTGGACGTGGGCACACATGCCGTCCACGTGGAGCACCCCGAGCGTCGGGCCTTCGAGGGCAGCGTCGAGGTCGTCGCCGGTTCCGACGCGACCCTCGAGGTGCGGCTCGAGCCGCGTGCTGTCGCCGTGGCGCGCCCCCCCGGCATGCTGTCGATCGACACCCGACCCTGGTCGAAGGTCTACGTCGGCCAGCGCCTCCTCGGCACGACACCGATCGCCGAGGCCGAGGTCCAGTCCGGCTCGGTGCGCCTGCGCATCGTCGATCGCGACGGACGTGTGTTCACGCGCACGATCACCGTCCCGCCGAACCAGGAACATCGCGTCTTCTACGACTTCGACGAGTGACGTGATCGCTTCCAGCGCACGCACGCGTTTCGTATCCTCCCGCCGATGATCGCGTGCCCGCGCTGTCGCGCCCAGATGCCGCCCAACGCGGTGTTCTGCTCGTCGTGCGGGCTGCCGTTCCAGGGGCCGCCGCCCACTGCGGCCTCGACACCGATCCTCGCCCAGTCGGTGAGCCAGTCGGTGAGCCAGTCCGCGAACAAGGCGACGCCCGCGCCGGCGCCGCACGGTGCGCCCGGGGCATCGCCCGCTCCCGGCCTCAGTGACAGCGCGCGTCGTGGTCTCGGCGGAGACGCGCGCACCATGGCGCTCGACTCCGCGGCTGCGCTCGCGAACCTCTCCGCGCTGGGCGCGAGCGGCGCGCCGCTGAGCGAGGTGATCCTCGGCCGCGATCCGAGCTCCACGATCGCGATCGACAACCCCGTCGTGTCGGGCCGCCACGCGCGCATCACGCGCAACCGACCGAGCGGCCTCCTGCTCGAGGACCTGGGCTCGACCAACGGCACGTTCGTGAACGGCCAGCGCGTGACGCGTCACGTGATCTCGCTCGCCGACGACGTGCGCCTCGGCTCGGTGCCTGTGCCGCTCTCCGACTCGCGCATCGCCGGCATGCTGATGCGCGTCACCGCGCGTCCGGTGCCGGGACAGCCCGTGATCATCGGCTCGGCTCCGACCGCGACGATCGTGATCGAGGATCCCGATCTCGCCCCGCAGCACGCGCAGTTCACGGAGACGCCCGAGGGCCTCTGGATCGTGCGCGACCTCGGCGCGCCTGCGGGCACCTTCGTCGACAACGCGAGGAACCGCGTGCTCGAGGCGCGCGTGCCGGCGACGGGCCTGGTGCTGCTCGGTCGCTTCGCGCTCCCGCTGCCCTTGCTCGCGCGACAGCTCGAGGATCCCACCGGCGCCAACGCGCTCGCGCAAGCCGTTGCCAAGGCGCTCGCGAACCTCGATCGCCCGCTCGTGCACGTCGGTCGCGCGGCGGAGAACGATCTCGTCCTCGCGCATCCCACCGTGTCGCAGCGACACGCGCGCCTGCAGCGCAACGGCGATGGCTCGTTGCTCGTCGTCGACCTCGGCTCGACGAACGGCACCTTCGTCGAGGGCGAGCGCGTGTCGGGCCGCGGCATCGTCGCGCGGCCCGGACAGCGCATCGCCATCGGCGGCGTGCAGCTCGTACTCGGCGAGAACGGGCGCATCGCAGGCGCTGTGCGCGCCAAGGTCCGCCTCGACCTGATGGGCGTGGGCCTGACCGTCGCGGATCGAGGCTCGGGCAAGCCCCGTGCGCTGCTCGATCGCGTGACGATGTCGGTCTTCCCAGGCGAGCTCGTGGGCATGCTCGGACCGTCCGGCGCGGGCAAGAGCACGCTGCTCATGTCGGTGCTCGGACTCTTGCGTCCGACGAGCGGCGGCGTGCTCGTCAACGGCAAGCCGCTCCAGCAGCAGTACGAGTCGTTCCGCACGAACGTCGGCTACGTGCCGCAGGACGACATCGTCCATCCCCAGCTCACCGTGCGCGAGGCGCTCTGGTATGCCTGCAAGCTGCGCTTGCCGCCCATGCCCGAGGCGGATCTCCAGGAGTCGATCGAGCGCACGCTCAAGCAGGTCGGCCTCTTCGAGCAGCGTGATCTCCAGATCGGCAGCGCGGAGGAGAAGGTGCTCTCGGGCGGTCAGCGCCGACGCGTGAACCTCGCGGTCGAGCTCGTCACCGATCCTTCGCTCTTGATCCTCGACGAGCCGACGAGCGGCCTCTCGTGGACGGACGCGGCCGACGTCGTCGCGACGCTGCGTCGCCTCGCGGACGACGGTCGCACGATCGTGCTGACCATCCACCAGCCGGACTTCCAGGAGTTCGAGAAGTTCGACTCCGTCGCGATCCTCGGCCGCGGCGGAAAGCTCCTCTTCTGCGGGCCTCCGAGCCCCGACAGCTACGAGTTCTTCGGCGCGGCCCCTCACAAGCCGCGCGAGATGTTCGATCACGTCGAGCAGATGCCGGCGGAGGAGTGGCGCGCGCGCTTCGAGCAGTCGCAGACGTTCCAGCGCTTCGTCGTCCAGCGCTCCCCCGAGAAGACGAAGAACCAAGAAGGCCCGGCGCCCAAGCCCCGCTCACGCTCGAGCTTTCGTCAGTTCCCGACGCTGCTCGCGCGCTCGATCAAGCTCACGCTGCGCAACCGGACCGCGCTCGCGCTGCTGATGCTGCAGGCGCCGCTGCTCGGCCTCTTGATCGGGCTCACCACGAACGGCTCGACGAGCTTCCGTGTCGGCACCTTCGGCTGCAACGACACGCGCGATCGCGTCGACTACTGCAGCGGGGATGGCACCGAGCTCTACCAGTGCGATCCGGGTGTGGTCTCGGACGAGCTGCTCTCGCGCATGCCGGCTCCCCCGCCGCCCAGGCCCGGCGTGATGCCCGCGATGCCCGCGCCGCCGCCCGACGATCTCTGGGATCTCGCGACGCAGGGCGAGCGACGCCTCTACCGCGAGGCGCGCATCCGCGACCCACGCACGGGTCTGCTCGCCACGCTCATGGCGCTGTTTCTCCCCATGATCATCGCGAGCTCGAACGTGCTCGTGAGCGAGCGGACCATCTACGAGCGAGAGCGCCTCGCAGGCCTGAACATCATCCCCTACGTGCTCGCGCGCTTCGCCGTGCTCTGCGGCCTGGGCGCGATCGTCGTGACGCTCAACCTCGTGATCTCGCTGCCGCTGCTGGGCCTGCACGGCAGCCCCATCTGGTACTGGATCGTGGGCGTGATGGTCACGAGCACCGCGAGCGCGATGGGCCTCGCGCTCTCGGCCGCCGTGCGCAACCCAGTCTCGGCACTGTGGGGCATCAACTTCCTCGTGATCCCGCAGCTGCTCTTCGCGGGCAGCATCACGCGGCTCACCGGCTTCACGTGGCTCGTCTCGTGGCTGACCACGACACGCTACGCGCTCGAGGCGCTGACCAACGTCGATCTCCACGCGCGCGCGCACCTCACGGACTGCCAGATCGAGCGCTACATGGAGAACCTGCCCGGCTTCTACCCGGACATGACGCTGCCCGTGCTCTACGCGTTCTTCGGTACGCAGACGATCACGGTGACGTGCGTCGTGATGACGATGTTGCTCCTGCGCCTCAAGGACAAGCGAGTCGGCTGATGACGATGCTGCTCGTGACCCTCGCGATCGGGGGAGGCATCACCCTCGTGGCCATGGTGATCGCGCTCGTGGCGCGTGCGGGCAGCGGCGTGGTGGAGCCGGGGCACGACAGGCCCGACGACTTGCCCGTCACGATCGGGTATGCCGCGGCTCCGACCCCCACGCCCACTGGGGTGCCGGTAGGCGCGACGCCCATGTCGACGCGCGGCTTCTTCGCGATCGAAGACGCGAGCGGACGCCGTGTGGAAGAACCGCTGCCCGACTCGCCTCTCGGGCACGGCGAGTTCCCCATGGGCCTCTGGGTCGCGCCCGATCACACGACGTTCGTCGTGGGCAAGCAGTACACGGGTCGGCCCGGCCCCGACGATGGCGTGGTGTGGCGTCGATCACCGAGCGGCGTGTGGAGCGTCGCGCTGCGCCTGCCGGGACGCGTGATCGGTCACGTCACGGGTCGATCGGACACGGAGGTGCTCGTCGGCGCGATGGCAGGGATCGCGACGTTCGACGGTCAGACCTGGACCGAGCACTCGCTGCCGTACACGCAGATGTGGAAGGTCTGGAGCGAGGGCTCCGAGCTCGTCGCGCAGGCGTTCGACCGCAGCATCGCGTACGTGGTCGCGCTGGGTTTGACGTCGATGGGCATGACCTCGATGACGAGCCCCCGCACCGAGCCCCGTACGGATCGCTACGCGTTCACGCGCGACGGCGTCACGTATCGGATCTTCGATCGCTCGACACCGATCGGAACGCGATGACCGTGCGATAGAGTGCGGCCATGGCGCGCGACTCGTTCTGTCACTCGTGTGGAGCCCCCTTCCCCGACACCTCGCGTTATCCGCGGCGATGCACGCAGTGCCGCACCGAGGTGTGGGCCAACCCGATGCCCGTGACGATCGCGCTCGTGCCGATCGAGGACGACGGACGCACGGGTCTCTTGGTCGTGCGACGCGCGATCCAGCCGCAGCTCGGCAAGCTCGGGCTCGTGGGCGGCTTCCTCGAAGAGCACGAGAGCTGGACCGAAGGCGCGGCGCGCGAGACGCGCGAGGAAGCGGGCGTCGTTCTCGATGCGAGCACGATCGAGCCGCTGTGGTTCGCGAGCTCCACGCCGCGTCCGAACCGCGTGCTGCTCTTCGGCGCGGCCAAGCCCATCGCGGTCGCGAGCCTGCCCCCGTTCCTCCCTTCGCACGAGAGCTCGGAGCGCGGCCTCGTCTTCGGGCCCGGCAAGCTGCTCGACGTGTTCGCATTCGGCCTCCACGTGGAGGCTGCGCAGCGTTGGTTCTCGCAGCGCGGCATCACGGGCGAGCACGACTATCGCGTGCGCTGAGCCTTCCTCCTCCCGCATACTCGCCGCGTGCTCCGCGTGGATCGTCCGTCGTCGTGCCCGACGTTGCTCGTCCTCGCGTCGTTCTCGCTCGTCGCGTGCGGGCACCGAGAGCGCGACGAAGGCCACGCCGATCAGATCGCGTCGAGCGCGAGCCCCGAGCCGCTCACGGTGCGTCGAGGCCAGCGCACGATCGACGTTCGCTGCGAGCGCAGCTGCGGGCCCGCGCAGGTGGAGCTCTCGCGCCTCCAGCGCAGCTGCGTGCGTGATCCCTCGAGCAACGTGCACCACGTCACCGAGCGGCCCGCGATGATCGAGCTCGGCTGCTGCACCGAGGCGCGCAGCGTCGTCGCCGAGGCCTGCGGCGACGAAGGCTCGATGGCTGGGTGCCTCGATCGATGGGTGCGGCACTGCGAGCGCGGCGAGCTGCTCGAGCTCGACGAGCCCGCCGAGGCCGGCGATCACGAGGATGGATCGTGATCCGAGCCGAGAAGCTCGGCCGTCGCTTCGGCGACTACGTGGCCGTCGAGGACGTGAACGTCGACATCGCCAAGGGCGAGGTCTTCGGCGTGCTCGGCCCCAACGGCGCAGGCAAGACGACCACGCTGCGCCTCCTCACCGGCCTCGTCGCGCCGACGAGCGGTCGCGCGGAGGTCGCCGGCATCTCGGTGATCGACGAGCCGGAGCGTGTGCGCACCAAGGTCGGGATCCTCACGGAGACGCCGGGCCTCTACGCCCGCCTCGACGCGATCGAGAACCTCCGCTTCTACGCGGACGTGTACGGCGTGAACGATCCGCTCCCCAAGATCCAGCACTACCTCGAGCGCTTCGGCCTCTGGTCGCGTCGGCACGAGCCCGTGGGCGCGTTCTCCAAGGGCATGCGGCAGAAGCTCGCCATCGCGCGCGCGGTGCTGCACGACCCCGAGGTGGTGTTCCTCGACGAGCCCACGAGCGCGCTCGATCCCGAGTCCTCGCGCATCGTGCGCGATCTCGTCGAAGAGCTGCGCGCGGCGGGCCGCACGATCGTGCTCTGCACGCACAACCTCGACGAGGCCGAGCGCCTCTGCGATCGCATCGGCGTCCTCAAGCGCACGCTCCTGCACGTCGACACGCCCAAGGCGCTGCGCCGCAAGCTCTACGGACACCTCGTCGAGATCGACACGCTGGGCACTGTGCCCGACGCAGTGCTCGAGGCCCTCCGCGCGCTCGAGGGTGTGCGCGAGGTGACCGCGCGGGGCGAGGGCTGCGTGGCCTCGATCGCCGACCCGCGCACCGACACCCCGCGCCTCGTGAGCCTCCTCGTCGAGCGAGGCGTGCCCATCCTCCGCGTCGCGGAGCAGGCGCGCTCGCTCGAGGACGTCTACCTCGATCTCCTGCGCGAAGGAGGCCGACCGTGAACACCAAGCACGTGCTCGCTGTCATGCGGCGCGAGTGGCTCGAGCTCATCCGCACGCGGACCTTGCTGCTCACGCTCGCGTTCGTCCCGTTCGCGCTCGTGTGCATCTCGATCGGCGTCGAGTGGTCGCTCTCGCGCCTGCCCGACGCAGCGTTCGATCTCGGTGAAGGCGAGGTCATGGTGCCCGCGCTGCTCGTCCGCTACGGCAACCTCGGCGTGCGCTATTCGGTGTACGCGCTCTTGAACGAGCAGTCGCTCGCCCTCCTCCTGATCGTCGCCGCTGCGCTGCCCTCGTCCGTCGCCTCGCACGCGATCGTGGGCGAGAAGGTCGAGCGCACGCTCGAGCCGCTGCTCGCGACGCCCATCGCCACGCGCGATCTGCTGCTCGCGAAGTGCACCATCGCGATCCTCCCTTCCCTCGTGCTCACGTGGCTCAGCTACTTCGCGAGCCTGGCTGGCATCTCGGCCTTCGCGCCTCCGAGCGTGCTCGCGGTCGCGATGCGCCCCGAGTGGTGGATCGCGTACTTCGTGCTCGCGCCGCTGCTCGCGATGGCGAGCTCGCTGGCGGCCGCCATCGCGAGCTCGCGCGTGTCCGATCCTCGCACTGCGCAGGGCCTCACGAGCTTCCTCCTCATCCCGCTGGTGGGCACCGGCATCTCGGCGATGATGGGCTTCATGTCGATCGATCTGCGCTGGGTCGCGATCGCGACGCTCGGCCTCTTCTCGCTCGACCTCGCGCTCTTGTGGATCGCGACGCGCCTCTTCGATCGCGAGACCATCCTCACGCGCTGGCGCTGAGCGGGCTCGGGGGTAGATCGCGCGCCGCGCGGACGTAGAGTCGCGCGCAAGCGAGGTGGCCGTGGTCCGTTCGATCGTGATCGAGTCCGTGTGTGTCGTGTCCTGTGGGCTGGCCCTGGCGGGATGCTGCAACCCGTTCGCAGGCAGCGCGGTGCCGCCCACGCCGGAGACGACCCCGGTCGCGGCGCCTGCGCCCGGCACCGATCCCTCGAGCCCCGCCACGCCCACCGCGACGGGCCCCGGCACGCCCGATGTGACGTCAGCCCGACCGTCGGCCGCGCCCGCGCGACCGACCGAGACGCTGGCCGGCAGCATCACCCTCACGATGCTCGACACCCAGCTCTTCCATCCCAACACCCGACGTCGACTGATGGCCGACCCGCGCGATCCGAGCGACGTCTCGGCCGAGTCGAGCGGAGGCTTCGGTGTCGGCGTGCTGCTCGAGGCGCGCAACGACAGCGAGTACGTCTTGGGCGCGCCGCGCATCCTCTCGGACGTGGTGATCCGGGGCACCCACGGCGCGGCGGGCTGTCGTGTCGTCCCGCGACGTCGCAGCTTCTGGAGCCGCAACACGAGCCCGATCACCACGCTGAGCCCCACGCGCGACGAGCGCACGCCGTGGGTCGACGAGAGCCGCAGCGCCTACGAGCTCGTGTGGCGTCCGCAAGAGACGCTGCGCATCCGCGCGGTGCTCGAGTGTGGTCCCGTGCACCTCCTCGACACCAACCCGCAAGGGCTCTCGGGGTCCTTCGTCGTCGCGGCGACAGCGCCCTTCGCCGAGCACGAGGTGACCTGTGACAACGACTACGAGATCTGCGGCGACGACGTGATGGGCCGCTCGCCCGATCTCGTCCTTCCCGCGCGCGCCTTCACGCTGGCCGCTGTCACGCTGCCCGCGGGCCCGCCGGGATTCCTCGCGGGCGACATCTTCGTGCACGCCGAGGCAGGCAGGCCGCTCTACGACTCGATCACCGCGTTCGGGAGCTCGGCCTTCCGCGCGACGAGCGCCGATCTCCCGCCGACGCCCGTGCCCGTGCTCGATCGCCTCGACGAGTGGTCGCTCTCCATCGACTCGGTCTCGCTCACGCACTGGACCGATCGCCCCGACCTCCCCAAGGGCACGCGCCTGGTC
>JAFLCL010000341.1 GCA_017303575.1 Deltaproteobacteria bacterium | reverse complement strand
CGACCGGCCGCCATGGCGATCCACCCCACCGTCCGCATCCATCCGACCGCCGACGTGTCCCCCTCCGCCGAGATCGGCGAGCGCACGGCGATCTGGAACCAGGCGCAGGTCCGCGAGCGCGCTCGCGCAGTCCACGAGCACGCGCACCTTGGCCAGCCGATCGCTCACCAGCGCTCGCTCCTCGCCCGAGAGGGTGCTCGCGGCGCGCTCGAGCGGTCCGAGGTGCGCGCCGATGCGCGCGATGTCGCCCAGGATCGTCATGGGCGGTGCATCGACGCGAGACGCGAGCGACCTCGCGACGGCCGGCAGCTCGGGCCCGAGGCGCAAGAGCTCGGGCGGTGTGTCGATCGACGGTGCGGCGCTCGCGACCGCGAGCGAGGCGAGCTCCTGGATCGAGGCGGGCGTGGGATCGACGCGCGAGCCGTCGATCGCGATCGGCCGCGCGAGCGGGAGAGCGACCGCGCTCATCGGTCACCGTCCTTGCTCTTCTCGGCCCACGCGGCGTGCAGCACGGCGGCCACCGCGTCGTAGAGGCGCTCGGGGATCTCGCTGCCGAGCTCGAGCTCGAAGAGACCACGCGCGAGCGGCACGTCGCGCACGATCGGCACACCCGCTTCTTCGGCGAGACGACGGATCCGCATCGCCTCGTCCTCCATGCCCTTGGCCACGATCTCGGGCGCGGCGCTCTCACCCTCCTCGTCGAAGCGCAGCGCCACGGCGTAGTGCGTGGGGTTCACCACCACCACGCTGGCCTTGCGCACCGCCTCGTTCGTGTCGTGCTGTGCGGCCTCGCGCCGCGCCCGGTCGCGCTCGCCCTTCGCATGCGGATCGCCCTCGGACTCCTTGTGCTCCCGCTTGACCTCTTCCTTGGTCATGCGGAGCTCCTTCGCGATCTTCCAGCGCTGGTAGAGCAGATCGGCGATCGAGATCGCGAGCATCGCGCCACCGCTGCGGAAGAGCAGCGTCCGCACGATCGCGCCGATGGCGACGAGGATCGCGCTCGCGTCGCGACCCACGAGCGCGATCGCGCCGTGCATCGCGTCCTCGAGCACCCCGCTCACCACCCACGCCACGATCACCACCTTCAGCACCGAGCGCGCGAGCTCGATCCACGCGTCGCGTCCGAACAGGCGGCCCGCGCCTGCGATCGGATCGAGGCGCTCGGCGTCGAAGCCGATCGCCTGCGTCGCGAGGATCGGCCCGGTCTGCACGAGCGACGCGAGCACCGCGATCACGACGAGGATGGCCAGGATCGGCGTGCACTGAGCGACCGCGACCTCCATCGCCATCGACAGGGCGCCCGAGGGCGGCACCTCGGTCTCGCCACGCGCGGCCGCGAGAGCCGGCTCGAAGAGATCGTGGAACGCCGTGACGAAGCCAGGCCCCGCCGAGCCGAGCGCACCGCCGCTCGCCAACAAGAGGAGCGCTGTGCCCAGCTCCTTGCTCTTGGCGACCTGCCCGCGCTCGCGCGCCTCGCGCAGGCGTTTGGGTGTGGGTTCTTCCGTCTTGTCGTCGGACATGCGGCCCTTGTCGGCGCGACCGCGGAGATGTTGCCTCGAACTTCGTGTGGAGGGTGAGGCGCACGTTGGCCCAGCGCCCTCGGGCGCCGTGAGCCTCGCTCACAGTGAGACGGTGCGGTCGCACGCCGATCGCGGCAAACCCTCAGAAAGCAGCGGATTCGTCGCTGGCACTCGCGTTGCGATACGCCGCCACACTCGACCCCTTCAGGAGATCCTTCATGCGCACCCGCCACGCCCTCGTCGTCACGTTCCTCGCCCTCGGCTCCGCGGCCTCCGCGGGCTGCAATCCCTTCGGCGGCATCGAAGGTGACTGGACCAACGGTGAGCGCGGGCACACGCGCTGGCAGACGCTCGACGGTCTCTGCCCCGGCCTCGGTGGTGGCTGCAGCTTCGATGTCCCGATCGCGGTCGGCGCGAGGGTCACGCTCGCCGTCGACGGCATCGACGGTGCGCCCGTCACCGCGGCGTTCAGCGGCGCCGTCGAGAGCGGCGGCGGCGTGCAGGTGAACGAAGACTCCAACACCCTCGTGCCTGTCTCGGTCATCGGTGAAGGCACTGGCCGCGTGGAGCTCTCGGACACGAACGGCGTGCTCGATGCAGCGAGCGTCCGCGGTCGCGTGGCGACGGTGCTCGAGTGCGGCCGCTGGCCCGTGGGCGACGATCTCGAGTGGCGCATGAACGGCCTCGGGGTGACCAACGAGCTCACGTTCCCGATCACCTCGCCCTCGCTCCAGTCGGCCGACGACTTCTACCTCGTGTGCCGTGCCGCGAGCTCGGAGGGACCGATGCTCAGCGCGGACGCGATCGACTGGACGATCGTGTCGGGCAGCGAGAGCGTCCAGATCGTCTCGACGGACTTCGGCACGCCGGGCTCGAGCGCGAGCGGTGCACGCATCCGCTACCGCGGTGTGGCGGCGGGCACGGCCGTGGTGCGCGCGTCGATCGGCGACGTCTCCACCGACCTCACGATCACGATCGAGTGATCGCGATCAGCGTTGCGCGACGGCGGCCTGCGCGGTCGGGACCTCGAGCCGCGCCTGCTCGCGCGCCACGGGGATCGGAAAGGGAGAGAGCATGCGCGCCGGGCCCTGTGCGGCGCGCTGCACCATCCCGAACATCGAGCCTGGGTTCCAGAACAGGTAGCCGTCCGCGCCGCCGCGTCGCGCGCCGCGGATCTGATCGGCGATGAACTGCGGGCTCCACTCCTCTTCGGAGAGGCCGTTGTCGAAGCCCTGGAGGAACGGACGGATGATCGGTCGCGGCCCGATGCGCTCGCGCAGGCGTGAGACACCGATCTGCACCAGCGAGCGCGCGCGGTGCGGTCGATCGCGCTCCCACGCGAGCATCGCGTTCAGGTAGAGCATGGGCGAGAAGACGTCGACGTGGTCGGTCCAGAGGGCGAGGTCTTGCCCCAGGCCCGAGCGATCGCCCTCCCAGAACGCCTGGATGCCGAACACGTCGGCGCCGAGCGGCACGGCGATCGTGTCGTCGATGCGCGCGAGCAGATCGTGGAGGTGCTGGGCGCGCGTGACGTCGGTGCGCTCGCCCGGGTAGCTCGCGAGGTGCACGCCGTCGTCGACGGGGAAGCGGATGTAGTCGAGCTGGATCTCGTCGACGCCGAACGCCTCGACCTCGTCGGCGAGGCGCACGATCATGTCGAGGTTCCTGCGATCCCAGGGGTTGAGCCACGCGCCGCCCGTGCCCCAGCTGATCCACGCACGCCCTTCGTGGCGCGGGCGGTTGTCCTGGATCGCGCGGTCGGGCTCCCGGAGCGCGAGCTCGCGATCGCTGAAGCACACGATACGACCGATCACGTGGACGTTCGCGTCGTGCAGGGCCTGGACGAGCGCGCGTGGATCCTCGATGTGGCCCGACTCCGACGCGGCGAGCTCGGGGATCGACGAGTCGAAGAGCACGCGGCCCATGCCGTCCTTGAAGTCGATGACGGCGGTGTCCATGCGCGAGCGTCGCAGCATCCCGAGGATCCCTTCGACGCCGTGGAGGCGGAGGTAGGGCCCCGAGATGTAGAGGCCCGTCGCGCGCTGCACGCGCGGCGTGAGCACGTCGTCGCGTCGTGCCTGTCCGATGCTCGGACTGGGATCGACCGCGGCGAGGGCGGCGACGAAGAGACCGAGGATCGAAGTCAGCAGCCACCCGCGCATGGACGATATGGTCACCAACGATGCGCGCGCCGCACAAGAAAGCGTCGTGTCACGAGGCGGCTCGGGCGGCGATGTCGGACGGCTGGGATCGAGGAAGGGCGGCACGCGAGGAAGTCGCAACGCGATTCTTGATCCGCGGCGCAGGGCCTTGGAACATGGAGGGACCGTGGCCCGGACACCGCTCGCGCTCGCCCTCGTCGCGCTGCTCTCCACGAGCGTGCTCGCGATCGCGCAGGTGCACCCCACGGTCGACGCGGTGACCGCCAGCCCGCGCGAGGCACGCAGCTTCCGCGTGCTCTTCGTCGGAAACAGCTACACGCGCTTTCATGCGATGCCCCTCATGGTGCGCGCCGCGCTCCGTACGCTGGACCAGCGTCCGCGCGTCGAGGTCGAGACGGTCGCGCATCCGGGCTGGACGCTCGAGCGCCACCGCGCGAGCGGGCGGCCGCAGCGGCGCATCGCGCAGGGTCGCTTCACGCACGTGGTCCTGCAGGGGCACAGCCTCTCGGCCATCGGCGATGCCACGTCGCTGCGCGACGCAGTCCGCGCCCTCCATGCAGCGAGCCGCGGATCGGGCGCGCGCACCGTGCTCTACGAGACCTGGGCGCGTCGCGCGGGCGCCCCCCAGTACCGACGCGACGGCGCGCCGCAGTCGCCGGACGAGATGACCGCGCAGATCGGCCAGGCGTACGCGTCGCTCGCGCGCGAGATCGACGCGCCCGTCGCGCCCGCCGGTCGTGCGTTCGCGATCACGCACGACGAGCATCCCGAGATCGAGCTCTACCGCGCGGACGGCTCGCACCCCTCGGAGGCGGGCAGCTACCTCGTCGCGTGCACCGTCGCGGGCGTGATCTCGGGTCACGATCCGCGCGAGCTGCGCTACGTGGTGCCCGGTCTGTCGCGCGATCGCGCGCGTGTGCTGCGCGAGATCGCGTCGCGCGCGATCCACGCAGGTCCCTGAGCTCGATGCGCAGGCCCGCGAGCTCTCTCTGGGTCGCGTGCGCGATCGCCGCTTGGCTCGCCGGCCCCACCGCGCATGCGCAGTCGATCGCGCTCCGCGTGCCCGAGGTCTGCGCGTCGGAGGCGAGCGTGCGCGCGAGGCTCGCGGAGTTCGGGGTGGAGGGTGTGGAGGACGCCACGATCACGATCACGACCTCGACGAGCTGGGCTGGGCTCGTGCGCGGTGAGCTCCGCGTCGAGCAGCGCGGCGCGGCGGCGGTGCGATCGCTCGAGGATCTCGCGTGCGAGGACGTGGTCGGTGCGCTCGTGATCGCCGCCGCGCTGATGCTGCGCGAGGGCCTCCACACCGCGACGCCGACCACCGAGGGTCCACACGCGCCCGACTTGCTCCAGCTCGACGTCACGGAGCGCGAGAGCGCACGACCGCCCGTGCGCGTCTCGACCCCGAGCGTGCTGCGACTGTCCGTGGGCCTCGAAGGTCGCGTGGGGTTCGGTCCCACGCCTGGTCTGTCCGTCGCGCCCGGGATCGTGGGGGCGCTCTCGCTCGATGCGTTCGTGGCCTCCATGCACCTCGTCTACTGGCCCACGAGCGATGCGCTCGGTGACGGCTCGCGACCGCTGGGGGCGTCGGTGCGCGCGTTCGTGGGTACGCTCGAGGCAGGCGCGCGCGTGGGCGAGGCCGTGGGCGTGTCGGTCACTGGTGTCCTCGAGGGCGGCGCGTCGATCTCGCGAGCCCTGGGCATCGTGGAGGCGCGCGACGTCACGAGCGGGGTGCTCGACGTGGGGCTCGCCGCGACGATGGACGGACGTGTAGGCCCGGTGACGTGGTTCTTCCGTGTCGATGTGCTCGCGGCGCTGGTGCGACCAACCTACCTCGTGGGCGACTACCTCGCGTTCGAGGCGCCGCCGCTGCGCGGATCGCTGAGTGTCGGCGCCTTGGTCTCGCCATGATCGCGACGTGGTGACGGAAACGGTGCGCCCGTGCACTCACGGGCATGTCGTCGCGATCTCGCTTGGTTCGGTCGGCCTTCTGCGCCCTCTCGGTCTCGCTCCTGGCCTGCGATCCGCCACCGGCGATCTCGGGCACCGACGCGGGTACGGTCACCGACGCGCACGTGAGCCTCGCCGACGCGGGACCGCCGTCTCAGCCCGACGCGTGGGCTCCCGCATCGCCCGACGCGTTCGTGCCGCCGCTGCCCGTCGAGCCGCGTGATCCTGCGCTCGAGGCCTGCTGGCCCGGCCGCTTCTGCTGGGTGGAGGGCGCCGCGCTCGTGGGCATCGACGGCGCCGACGAACGATCGGTGCACGTGGTCGATCGCAGCGGGCGTGTGTACCGACGCGACGGTGAGCGCTGGACGGAGCTGCCCGGCATCGAAGACCGACGCGTGACGCGTCTCTACGTCGCATCGCGCGACTCGGTGTGGGCGATCGCGGAGCACGCGGACGCGCCGGGGTACTTCGTCGATCACTTCGACGGAACGTCGTGGACGACGTCGTGGGAGTCGAGCGACGGCGCCTTCCTCGCAGGCTACGGAGAGACCGTGTGGGTGCGCGAGCCGGGCGCCCTCGGCTGGCTGCGTCACGACGAGGACGGCTGGCGATCGATCCGCGACATCGACGCACGCTTCGGCCCCCTGCGCGAGCACGGCGGCTCGTTCGGCGCCACCCCGATGCTGGTGCCCGGCCCCGAGGGCACCCTGTACGCGCTCACCGGTGACGTCGTCCCGATGGTCGTCCGAGGGCGGAGCGCGGGCGACTGGGACTGGTACTGGGAGCTCCTCGGTCCGCTCGCGCGCGGCGCCTCCGAGATCGCGTGGTCGGACGGCGAGGTCCGCGCGATCGAGCGCAACAGCACGGGCACGGGCACGAGCGACACCGAGCTGCGCTTCGATGGCGTGCGATGGACGCCCGTCCGCACGACGGACGAGGGTCGCTGGCTCGTCGCGAGCCGCAGCGGCGTCCAGCTCAACGTGCCCGAGCGCTGGTGTGCGCTCGAGCTGATCGTCGACGGTCGCACCTACTGCAACGGCGAGGCGCTGCGCTCGATCGAGGTCACGAGCGAACGCGAGACGCCGCGCTGGACGTCGATCCCCGTGCCCGAGAGCGCCGCGCGGCCGTTCTCCGACGCGCTCTTCGACGAGGTCGCGCCCGCGTACTGGGCCGGCGCGTTCGAGGTGGTGGGCACCGCGCACGATCGCGTCGAGCTCCCGCGCGCGGAGGCATTCCCCAACGGGAACCGCTGGGTGGAGCGCGTGGTCGGAGGCTCGCGATCCTCGATCGAGATCGACGGCGCACCGATGCTCGCGCAGCACCTCGCCGGTCACCTGGGCGGCGATCTCTTCGCCGGGAACGAAGGCGTGCGACGCGGCCGGCGCACGCGCGACGGCTTCGCGATGGAGCGGGTGACGCTGCCCGAGTCGTCGTGGTCGCTGTTCGCCGGTGTCGCGGTCACGCCCTCGGTGGATGGCGCGTGGATCGGCCACGGGCCTCGCGTCCTTCACCTGATCGGTGACGAGATCACGATCGACGTGGAGCTACCGTCCGAGACGTTCGAGTCCGAGACGCAGATCGCGGCGATCGACGCGAGCGAGGACGACGTGTGGGTGCTCGCGACGATCGGACACCGCACGCGTCGGGCCGCGCTCTTTCATCGTGAGCTCGACGCCGCGGGCGCGATCACCTACCGCCGCATCGATCTCGGCTTCTCGTTCTGGGACGGCGGTCAGCTCGTGCGACGCGGCGAGACGCTCTTCATCTACTTCGATGCGGGCTGGATGCCGGGCCTGCGCAGCTACCCCATCGCCGACCTCGTCGGCACGACGCCACGCGAGGACGACGCGTCCTACGTGCGGCGCGAGACCCTTCCGCCTGGCGTGTACGCCAGCGCGTTTCCCGCCGCGCGTCTCTGGGTCGGCGCGCACGGGCCCTGGCTCACGACGGCCTCGGGCGCCGTGTGGTGGCCTGAGTGAGGCGCGTCTGACGAGAGTCGCGCGGCGTCTCCGCGCGTGATGGAGTGTGTGCGCTTGCTGCTCATGTTCATGGTCGTGCCCGAGCCCTCCGCGTCCGCGCCTCGCGCGCTCGCGGCGGCCGACGCACGCCTCCTCGGTGAGCTCTACGAGGCGCACGCCGACGCCCTCTTCCGCGCGCTCGCGCGCTGGGGCGTTCCCGATGCGTCGATCGACGACGCCCTGCAGGAGACCTTCTTGATCGCGTCCCGCAAGCTGCACGAGTTCGAGGGCCGATCCACGCACCTGACGTGGCTCTTCGGCATCGCGCTGCGGGTCGCCCGCGGCGTGCGACGCGCGCGCAAGCACGACGCGATCAGCGAGGACGCCCCCAGCGCGAGCGAGCCCATCGACACGCAGGTGGAAGCACGTCGCGCGGCGGCGTTGCTCGATCGTCTGCTCGAGAAGCTCGACCCCGATCAACGCGAGGTCTTCGTGCTCGCCGAGCTCGAGGAGCTCACGGCCCCCGAGATCGCGGAGATCACGGGCGCCAAGCTCAACACCGTCTACTCGCGCTTGCGCCTCGCGCGCCGCGCGCTCAACGACGCGGTCGCCGAGGTGCAGTCCTCCGATCGCGGCCTGGTGGATCTCGGAGGTGCCGCATGATCGAAGACGACGTCCCTCGCTCGCCCGAGCTCGACGCGCTGCTCACGCGCGCTCGTGGTGCCGCGGCGCCACGCG
>JAFLCL010000340.1 GCA_017303575.1 Deltaproteobacteria bacterium | reverse complement strand
CGGCGCTCGGCGGTGCGCGCGAGATCGTCGGGCTCGCGCGCGTGGCCGACCTTCCCGTTCGAGCGATCGCGCCAGTGCCCCCGCCCAAGCTGCCGCTTCGCCTTCCCGCACGGCCTCCGCGCGTCGTGCTCCCCACGCTCTCGATGCCCACGCCCGCGATGAATGCGCCCTCGATGAACAAGCCGTCCGACAAGCACGCGTCCGTCACCAACGGCGCGCACACCGACGTGATGATCCTGCGACCGGCGCCCGCCCTGCCTTCGGTGATGACGTTCGCGAAGAAGAGGAACGGGCACGGGGCTGCCCACGCGGCTCCTGCGTCCGTGCCCGTGGCTGGCCCGCCCACCTCGGCCGGGCGAGGTGAGGCCGCGCCGAGCATGCCAGTCGCGAGCATGCCAGTCGCGAGCATGCCAGTCGCGAGCATGCCAGTCGCGAGCATGCCAGTCGCGAGCATGCCAGTCGCGAGCATGCCAGTCGCGAGCATGCCAGTCGCGAGAATGCCCGTCGGACTGAGCGGCGACGTGGTCGCCGATCCCCTCGTGAGCGGCTTCGAGCACGCACAGCGTGCGATCGGTGAAGCGCATCGCACGTTCCTCGCGCAGCAAGTGGCCCTCCATCAGCAGTTCCTGTCGCTGCGCGAGCAGACGCTGGGGATGCTCTGGCAGGCGCCTTCGGGCGAGCTGGACGCCGTTCCGGCTCCGGCGTCCGGTCCCCGGGTTCCGGTTCCGGTCTCCGGATCCCCGGTTCCGGTTCCGGTTCCGGTTCCGGTTCCGGTCTCCGGATCCCCGGATCCGGTTCCGGTCCCGGTTCCGGCTCCGGTTCCGGGATCCGGTGTCCGGGCTCCGGATCCGGTTCCGGGATCCGGTGTCCGGGTTCCGGATCCGGTTCCGGTTCTCCGATCTCCTGCGACCGCGACGGCGAAGAAGAAGCCTCCGGCGCGTGTCGGTGGCCTCAAGCCCGATCCGGTGATCCCCAAGCCGCGTGGTCCCTCGTTCGATCGCGCGCAGCTCGAGATCCACGCCGGCGGCAACATCTCCGAGATCTTCGGGCCGCTCTTCGCGCAACAAGACGCGTATGCCGTCCAGACGCGCATGCCGCGCCCGCCGATGCTCTTGGCCGATCGTGCGACGGGGCTCGACGCAGCCCCCGGCGTGCTCGGTCGCGGCACCACGTGGACCGAGACCGACGTCACCTGGCAGAGCTGGTACCTGCACGAAGGCCGCATGCCGGGCGGCATCCTCATCGAGTCCGGTCAGGCGGATCTGTTCCTGATCTCGTACATGGGGACTGACTTCCTCAACCGGGGTGAGCGTGCCTATCGCCTGCTGGGCTGCGAGCTGACCTACCACCGCAGTCCGCCGCGCGCGGGCGAGACCATCGACTACGACATCCACGTCGACGGTCACGCCAACCAAGGCCCGATTCGCATCTTCTTCTTCCACTACGACTGTCGTGTTCGCCCGCTCGGGTCGCCGGGCCCCGGACAGCCTGGCTACCAAGGCAAGCCGCTGCTGACGGTGCGCAACGGACAGGCGGGCTTCTTCACCACGGGAGAGCTCGACGAGTCCGCGGGCATCCTGTGGAAGCCCGAGACGCAGGAGATCGTCGCGAGTCCGCGTCTGGATGGGCCCGCGGCGATCACCGACAAACGCGCCTTCAGCTTCGAGGACCTGACGGCGTTCAGCGAAGGTCGTGTCGTCGACTGCTTCGGTCCCGCGTTCACGCCCACGCTCGCGCACGTGCGCACGCCGCGCATCGCGGGTGAGCGCATGCTCTTCCTCCATCGCATCGACTCCTTCGAGCCGAACGGCGGCCCCTGGAAGCGAGGCTATCTCAAGGCCACTCAGGACATCACGGAGGACGACTGGTTCTTCCCCGGTCACTTCCACAACGACCCGTGCATGCCGGGCACGTTGATGTTCGAGGGGTGTCTGCAGGCGATGGCCTTCTATCTGACGGCGATGGGCTACACGCTCTCGCGCGACGGCTGGCGCTTCGAGCCGATCAGCGACGAGGCCTACAAGCTGCTGTGTCGTGGACAGGTCACGCCGAGATCGCGCGTGCTCACCTACGAAGTGTTCGTGGAAGAGGTGGTCGCGGGGCCGATCCCGATGCTCTACGCAGACCTGCTCTGTGTCGTCGATGGCCTCGGCGCCTTCCACGCGCGCCGCATGGGCCTTCGCCTCGTGCCCGCGTGGCCGCTCGAGGAACGCGCGCGCCTGATCGCGGCCGACGCGCTGCCGCCGCCCGCAGGCTCGGAGCCGGCGTCCTTGTCTCAGAACGATCCAGGCAAGAGGGTGGCAGTCGCGCCGAACGGACCGAGCCAGGGATTTCCGTTCGACTATGCCTCTCTCGTGGCGTGCGCGTGGGGCCGGCCGAGCGCGGCGTTCGGACCCATCTACGAGCGCTTCGACGGGGCGCGGAAGGTCGCGCGTCTCCCCGGGCCGCCCTACCACTTCATGTCACGCGTGAGCTCGGTCGAAGGCGACATGGGCATCGCGAAGGCTGGGGCCAAGGTCGAGGTCGAGTACGACGTGCCGAGCGACGCTTGGTACTTCGCCGACAACGGCGCGGCCGTGATGCCTTATTCGGTGCTGATGGAGGCGGCGCTCCAGCCCTGTGGCTGGCTCGCCAGCTACGTCGGCTGTGCGCTGCTCACCGACGAGGATCTGCTGTTCAGGAACCTCGATGGAAAGGCGACCGCGCACGTCGAGATCACGAAGGACGTCGAGCTCTTGCGCACGCGGGCGCACCTCAAGAGCTTCTCGCGCACGGGCACGATGATCATCGTCGCGTTCGACGTGTCGCTCTTCGCGCGCGATCGCGCGACTGGCACCGAGACGCTCGCGTACTCGCTCGACACGGTGTTCGGCTTCTTCCCGACCTCGGCGTTCGAGAACCAGGCCGGTCTGCCGATCAGCGCGGAGCAGAAGGCGCTCTACGAGGCGTCGCCGAAGGACGGCATCGATCTCGACGCGCGCCCCGCGAAGCTCACGTCGCACAGCGCGCGTCTGGCCACTCCGTTCCTCCTCATGCTCGATCGCGTCACGCACCTCGATCACGAGGGCGGCAAGAAGGGCAAGGGCGCGCTGCGCGCCGAGAAGGACGTCGATCCGAACGAGTGGTTCTTCAAGGCCCACTTCTTCCAGGATCCCGTGCAGCCCGGCTCGCTCGGCGTGGAGGCGATGTGTCAGCTGCTCCAGCTCGCGATGCTGGAGAAGGGCCTCGCGGACGGCATGACGAGCCCTCGCTTCGAGGCCGTCGCCACGGGCGCGGCGCACGTGTGGAAGTACCGAGGGCAGGTCGTGCCGAGCAACCGGACGATCGGCTGCACCGTCGAGGTGCTCGAGATCACGAAGGACGCGCGCGGCGTGCTCGCGCTCGCGGACGCGAGCCTGTGGGTGGATGGCAAGCGCATCTACGACTGCAAGAACCTCGGCATGCGCCTCGTCGACGACAGCCAGCACGCGACGACGGCGGGTGGAGGCTCGCGCCCGGGACCGGTGCCACCGCGAGGAGAGCGACCGCGCAGTCCGACCACGAAGCTCACGCCGCGCGAGATCCGCGAGATCCGCGCCGCCGCGCCGGTGGTGATCGAAGAGACGCTCGATCCGAGCAACGACACGTGGCTGCTCGATCATTGTCCGACGTGGGTGATCCCCGCGCTGCCGGCGATGTCGATGCTCGCGCGCATGCAGCGCGCCGCCTCGCAGGCGCTCGGCATGACGGTGAGCACCATCGAGGACCTGCAGATCCTCCGCTGGATCAGCTTCCCGAGCGGTGCGGTGCGCCTGCGAACCGTCGCGACACCCACGCCGGACGGCTGTGACGTCGCGATCGAGGTGTGGCGTGAGGCCCGTGATCCGCGGCTGTCTCGCTTCGAGCCCGCGGCGACGGCGCGCGCACGCACGGAGTCGTCCGACGAGTCTCACCCGCCGGTGGCGCCGCTGCTCCATGCCCACGCCGAGCCACTGCCCTACACGACCGGCGCCCTGTTCCACGGGCCCCGCTTCCGCCTGCTCGAGTCGCTCACGCGCGGCGTGTCGGGCGCGAGCGGCGTGATCCTTGTGCCTGCCGAGCAGGGGGCGCTGCAGCTCGAGCTCGTGCTCGACGCGGCGACGCACGTGATCCCGCACGACGCGCTGCACACGTGGAGCGAGCGCTTGCCCGCCGGTCGCGCGGCGTACCCGTACCGCATCGAGCGCGCGTGGCTCGGGGCGCTCCCGACGCAAGGCACGATCACCGTCGAGGCGCGCCTCGAGAAGGTCGACGAGCACGCACACCTGCGCCTGGTCCTTCTCCACGCCGATCGTGTCGTCGCCGATCTGCACCTCGTCGAGGTGTTGCTGCCCAAGGGGCCGATCGGTCTGGCGGCCGCGCCCGATCGCGAAGCGTTCCTCCGCGACGCGCAGTTCCGCGGCGGCGTGGGCCTCTCACACACGGAAAAGGGGCGCAGCGGGGGCGACACCACGCGGCTCGAGATCCGTGACGTGGCGCTCTCGAACTGGCTGCCCGGCACCGTCGAGCGCGTCTACGCGCTGACGAGCAGCGACGTGACAGCGGAGATCGCGGTGAAGGATCACGTCGCCTCGCGCGCGCAGGTGCATCCCTCGCGCGTGGTCGTCGATCTGGCGTCGGGGCGGGACGGAACCGCCAAGGCCCACGACGCCCGGGATCCGCTCACGGTGTACGAGGTCGAGATCGCACGGGATGCTGCGTCCGTCACCGTGACGGGCACCGACGCGCCGTCTCTCGATCTGGGCGTCGTGCGATCCTTCTGGCGATCGAGCCTGTCGCGTACGTCACGGCCGATCGGGCCCTGGCCCGGCGAGGATCTCTACTTCGCGCTCATCGAGCGCTTCATGCGCCGCATCGTGATCGAGGATCCGTCGAGCTTCGCGGCGAAGGTCGCCGGCCGCAGCGCGCTCTACCTCGGCAACCACCAGGTCGGCATCGAGTCTCTGTTGTTCGGCGTGGTGATCGCATCGCTGACGCGCATCCCCACGCTCACGCTCGCGAAGCAGGAGCACGCGGAGTCGTGGCTCGGCAAGCTCATCCTCCACGGCTTCTCGTACCCGGGCCTGCGCGATCCGCGCGTCATCGCGTACTTCGATCGCACCGATCCGGCCTCGCTGCCGCGTATCCTCGGCGAGCTCGGGCAGCGCATGAAGGACGGCGGGCAGAACGTGATGATCCACGTCGAGGGTACGCGCTCGGTCACCTGCGCCCAGCCGGTGAGCAAGATGAGCGGCGTGTTCGTCGATCTCGCGCTCACGCTGAACGCGCCCATCGTGCCGGTGCGCTTCGTCGGCGGCCTGCCGCGCGAGCCACTCGCGCAGCGCCTCGAGTACCCCGTCGGCATGGGCCGCCAGGACTACATCGTCGGCTCACCGATCGAGCCCGAGGCGCTCGCGTCGATGCCTTACAAGGACCGCACCGAGACTGTGATGCGCGCGATCAACGCGCTCGGCCCGGGGCACGAGATCGAGGCGCCGTTCGAGAGCGACGCGAGCTTCGAGGCCGAGGTCGCCGCGTGGTCCGAGCACCACGGGATCGACGAGGCGCACGCCGCCGTCGCGCTCGCGCTCCTCGGTTATGCGGCGGCGCACGGTGGCGCGATGAGCGAAGAGGGCAGGGCCCTGGTCGAGGCCGTGCGGGGGGAGAGGATCCTCGGCCACGCCACCGCCGAAGATCGTTGGCTGGCCGAGCTGGCCGCGCGGCTTCGTTGAGGGCCTAGCCCCATCGCTTGCTCGTCCCCGGCTCCGATGCCAGCCTCGCCCGCCGGTGACCGCCCCCTTCGACGTCGTCGTTCTCGTGAAGGACCCCGACCACGCGATCGCGCGTGTCGGAAACCTCGTGATCGTCGTGTGGGTCGGCGAGACCCGCGCCCACGACGTGCGTCACGTGGGCGAGCTCTTGCGCGGCCTGGCGCGACCGGGCGGGGGAAAGATCGGCCTCCTCCAGATCATCTTGCACCAGGCCAAGCCGCCCGATCAGGACACGCGCGAGGCCCTCATCGAGGTGCTGCGCGCGGGTCGCGATCGGCTGGCCGCCTCTGCGGTCGTCTACCCGGGCGACGGGTTCATCATGGCCGCCGCACGCGCCTTCGTGTCAGGCATCGCGATGCTCGCGCGTCCGGGCTTTCCGCACGTCGTGTTCCCCGGGCGCGACGACGCCTGCGAGTGGATCGCACGCCTCCTGCCTCGCGTCGACGGCTATGCGTGGACCGCGCGCGAGGTCAGGGAGATCGTGGACGACTTCGTCGCGAAGGCCGCGGGCTGAGCCGCGGCCCGTGCTCACTGCGCGCCGATGGTGATCGAGGCTCGCTCGATCTCGCTCGCGGCCCGACAGAACTGGACGAGCGCGGGGTAGTCGGCGGCGGGCGTCGTGCCGAGCGGCAGCGACACCCGATGCCGGACCGTGACGGTGCCGTCGGCCGCGACGCTGCTGGCGACCATGGCGCCAGCGCCCTCGCGCGGACCGCGCACGCCGCGATCGGTCGGCGGACGCACGACACCCGGCCCGCGCACACGGAGCACCACTTCGCGGTCGAGCCCGCCGTTGAGCGCCGTGGTCGCGCGCGAGCGTAGCGTGGCGAACTCGCCCTCGAGATCGGTCGAGAAGAGCGGCACCATGCGCACGCGCTGCGCTTCACCGTCCCGTGCGAAGAGGCCCGCGCTCTCGGCCACGAAGAGGATCTCGAGCGGAGCCTCCCAGTCGTCGAGGCCTCGCACCTCCACACGTCGCGGATCCGCGCGTCCTCCGGGGATCATGGACGGCACGAAGCGCTCCGCGAGAAGTGCGAGCCGATCGCCTTCGGGGATCTCGAGGAGCGCGCTGCGCGTGCCCGCGGCCTCGAGGCCCGTGAACGCGATGCGCACCGACAGCGAGGCGACGCCCTGCGGCGAGACCTGCACGTCCGCCTCCACACGTCGCCCCGTGCCCGCGCCCTGACCGGCCGGGATCGTCACGTGCGGCAGGCCTGCGTCGAGCACGACGGCCTCCTGTCCCGCGAATGAAGGCGGCACGAAGCCGTGGGGCAGGCCGCGCGCGATCGTCTGGAGCCACACGCGCTCGTTGCCGAGCTGCGCGCCGACGAGGAACTGGCTGTAGAGGCCGCTGTCGGGAAGGGCGCCCGGTCGCTCGCCCGCGAGGTCGCGCGACACCGCGATCACCGAGGGGATGCCCGCCGCGTTCAGGAGGTAGCGGAGCACACGCGCTCGGTTGCCCGCGCGCGCGGCCACCATGAACGCGGCCTGCTCGAAGAACGAGCCATCGTCGGCGTCGACGTTCTCGAGCACCCAGCGGTGGATGCGCTGGAGGCGCGTCGCGGGCGCGACGTTCGGCCCCGCTTCGATCGTGTCGGAGAGCAGGCGCTCGATCGCCGGGTCGGCGATGTCGGCGTCGAGCAGCTGATCGGCGATTCCGCCGAGCATGCGCTCCCACGACACGCGCACGCCCGCGCGCAGGCTCGGGAGGATGGGCGGGTCATCGACGCTGTCGGGCTCGCGCGTGAGGGGCATGACCTGTGTCATGAGGAAGCGCGTCACGCGGAGGCCGTTGTCCGTGGTCACGGTGGGCGGCGGCACGGGCCCACGCACGTCGAAGGTGAGCTCGAGATCGGGCGGTGACACGAACACGAGCTCCGAGTGATCGAAGGGCTGGCTGAAGTCCTGGAACACCCAGCCATCGGAGAGGTAGGAGTCGCCCCACACCGGGCCGCGCTCGCGCACGACCTCGTACTCGACGTAGTCGCCCACGTGTAGCGGCGGCATCGTGGTGCTCTCGCGGATCTGGTCGGGCTCGCGGATCGTTCCGTCGGGCGCCACGACGCGCACCGTGAGCACGCGGCCCGAGAGCGTGAGCTCGCCGAAGCGCTCGATGCCCTCTTGTGTCTGCACCCGATAGATCTGGTGCACGAGATCGATGGCGCCGCCCGACGGCAGCACACGCGTGACCATGTAGTCGAACAACAGAACCGCGGGATGACCCTCGTAGTGTCGTCCCGAGCTCTCGAACGCTCGGATCGCGGCCAGGCCGTCGCGACGGTGCGGCTGCATCACGTCCGCCCCTGAGAGCGCGAACATGAGGCGCCTGAGATCGCGCGACTCGTCGGGCGCGCGTGCGGCCTCGTGATCGAGCACGGTGAGCGCGCCGCGCCGATCCCGCTCGGCATAACGGCGATCCGCCGAGACGATCGTCATGCGCGCCTCGCCTGCCTCACTCTCGATCTCGGTCTGGAGGCGCCGCTCGGTGGCGGTGTCGCCGCGCGCACGCGCGAGCTGGAGGCGTGAGGCGCGCACGTCGCGGGGGGACCACAGCGGTGCGAGGCGCGTGATCTCGGCCTCGGCGGCCTCCCAGTCGCGGCG
>JAFLCL010000034.1 GCA_017303575.1 Deltaproteobacteria bacterium | reverse complement strand
CCGGCTCGAGCGCGCTCACGCTCGGCGCATGCAGCGCGGGCGCGTTCGTCTGCGGCAGCGGCGCCGTCGCGGGCGTGAGCTTGGCGACGATGGTGGCCGCCTCGCGAGGGCTCGAAGGCTGCGGGGTGCTCCCCGAGATGCGGGTGCCCCGCCACGTCACGAGCGCCTGCGCCATCTCGCGGGCGCTCGCGTAGCGTCGCGACGCGTTCTTCTCCATCGCGCGATCGACGATGCGCGCGAGCGCAGGCGGGACTCCCGGCCGTCGCACGTCGGCGCTCGGGGCCGGCTCGTTCCGCACCTTGTGGAGGATGTCGGCGAGGTCGGTGCCCTCGAACGGACGCTTCCCCGTGAGCAAGCAATAGAGCACCACGCCCATCGCGTAGAGATCGCTCCGCGCATCGATCTCCTCGCCGCGCGCCTGCTCGGGCGACATGAACGAGGGCGTGCCCACGATCGATCCCGTGCGCGTGAGGCGTGAGTAGGCCTCGCCCGTGCGGAGCTGCGCGACGCCGAAGTCGAGCACCTTCACGAGCTCACGCGAGGCGCCCGAGGCGATGACCATCAGGTTCGCGGGCTTGAGATCGCGGTGCACGATGCCCGCCTCGTGCGCGACCTCGAGCGCGCCCAGCGCCTGCTCGACGAGATCGGCCGCGCGCTCGGGCGCGAGCGGGCCTTCCTTGGCCAAGAGATCGCCGAGGTTCGTGCCCGTCACGCGCTCCATGACGAGGTACGAGACGCCGTCGTCGGTCGCGCCGAAGTCGTGCACGTGCACGAAGCTCGGGTGGCTCAGGCGCGCGAGCGCGCCCGCCTCTCGCTCGAAGCGCGCGACGAGGCGCGGATCCTTCGCGAGCTCGCGGAGCACCACCTTCACCGCGACCGGCCGCCCGAAGCGCTCGTCGAGCGCCTCGTACACCGCGCCCATGCCGCCCACCGCGATCACGGCCTTGATGCAGTAGCGGCCCGCGAGGAGCGTTCCAGGCTCGAGCGTCTGATCCATGCGTGGGCGCGGCGATCATCGGCCCCCGCGTGCGAACGGACAACCCTTCATCCATGCGCCTTTCGCCCACCGCGATCGCGCGCGATGATGCGCGTCCCGATGCCGACGCTGAAGGAGCTCGAGAAGTTCGCGCAGTACCACCTCGTGCGGCGCGTCCACGATCATCCCGCGCGTGAGGAAGAGCTCGGCGTGATCTCGCTCGGCTACGACGCCGCGGGGTTCGAGGCCGAGGTGCGCGCGCTCGGCGATCGCTTCGACGTGCGCGAGGTCGCGCACCCGAGCTACCGCGGCAAGGCCCACACGATCTTCTCGATCGCGACAAAGAACCGGGCGCGCGCCAAGAAGCGTCTCCTCGTGCTCTCGGGCGTGCACGGCAACGAGCACGCGGGGATCGTGTGCGTGCCCGAGATCGCGCGACGCCTGCTCGAGGCGAGCGAGGCGCTCGGTGACGTCGCGGTCGAGATCCTCACGCCCGTGAACCCCGTGGGCGCGGCGGAGCTCTCGCGCTTCAACGCCGAGGGCTACGACGTGAACCGCGACTTTGTGCTCTTCAACACGATCGAGGCGCGCGCGGTGCGCGACGCGTTCGAGTCGATGAAGCCCGACTTCGTGGTCTCGCTGCACGAAGGACCGCAGGACGCGACGTTCATGTTCGCGAACCAGCACGTGACGCGCGACCTCGCCGATCGCCTGCTCGCTGCGCTCGTGAAGGGCGGCACCACGCTCGCCGTGAAGGACTACTTCGGCGCGACGCTGAGGCCCGCCGGCCTCTCGCCCTCGAGCGCAGCCGCACGCGCGGTGATGCGCCTCTGGTCGGCCACACTGAAGATGATGCCGACGGGCGAGTACGCCGCACGGCGCGGCATCCCCGAGCTCACGCTCGAGAGCGGCTGGCGATCCCCGGATCGCGACGCGCGCGTGCGGCCTCACGTGGATCTCGTGCTCGCGGTGGCCCACGAGCTGGCGAGGCCCGCATGACGTCGAGCGACCCGAGCTACCTCGCCCCGGGGGTGTACGTCGACTCCGATCACCCCGACGTGATCGCGTACGCGCAAGAGATCGTGGGCGACGCCACCACCGACGCCGACAAGTGCGCGCGCCTCTTCCGCGCCGTGCGCGATCGGCTCCGCTACGACCCCTACGTCGTCACGATCGATCCCGCCGACTACAAGGCGAGCCGCATCCTCTCGAGGAAGCGCTCGTTCTGCGTGCCCAAGGCCGTGCTGCTCTGCGCGCTCGCGCGTGCGGCCGGCGTCCCGGCGCGCGTGGGCTTCTCGGACGTGAAGAACCACCTCTCGAGCGAGAAGCTGCGCGAGACGATGGGCACCGATCTCTTCGTGTTCCACGGCTGGGTCGAGCTCTGGATCGACGGCGTGCCGCGCAAGGCGAGCCCCGCGTTCAACGCCGAGCTCTGCGCGAAGTTCGGCGTGCCGCCGCTGGAATTCGACGGCACCGGCGACGCGCTGATGCAGCCGTTCACCGGCGATGGACAGCGTCTGATGGAGTACGTGCACGATCGCGGCGCGTTCCTCGATCTGCCGTACGAGGAGATGCTCCGAGCGTTCGCGGAGACCTATGCGAAGAACGGCGTGCCCACGCTGCCCTCCCGCACCGACGAAGCCTTTCACGAGTCATGACCGAGCCCCTCCGCGTCCACTTCATCCACGGCCTCGAGTCCAACCCGCAGGGCTCGAAGGCGCTGTTCCTCGCGAAGCACTTCGACGCGACCACGCCGTCGATGGACACCCGCGATCTCGAGGGCGCGATCCGCACACAAGCGCTCGCGATCCGCACGGCGGTCGAGCGAGGCCACGGTCCCGACGTGGTGATCGGCAGCTCGTTCGGCGGCGCGATCGCCGTGGCCCTGCTCGCGCGCGGCCTGTGGCGTGGACCGACGCTCTTGCTCGCGCAGGCCGCGCAGAAGCTGGGCGTGATCGATCCGCTGCCCGAGGGCGTGCACGTGACACTGGTGCACGGTGTGGGCGACACGATCGTTCCGATCGAAGACAGCCGCGCCCTCGCGCAGACAGGGACGCGCGGGCTCGTGGTGCTCGAGGAGGTCGACGACGAGCACCGCCTCGCGACGCTCGTCGACTCGGGTCGCCTCGCCGAGCTCGTGCGGGACCTCCACGCCCGCGCCTCGGGAGCGTGACGGCCCAGAGGTCGTCTGAGGATTGATCCCATCTCGAGCGCTTCGAATCGGGCCGCAGAGGTGGCGATGCTCAGACATCCTCGGCCTTCGGCCTGCGGAACTCGCGTCCCTCGGGCGTTGCGAGTCAGATTCCCTGCGGAGGGTTGGTGACGAGCGCGGCGCAGTGGCCGACGTGGCAGAGGCAGCCGCCGCCGTCCGTGGTGCCGTAGACGAAGTTCGTGGTGCACGCGAGCTCGGTGGGAGCCACCTCCGATGCCGCGACGCACTGGGTGGCGTGGCAGCCATCCGGCACGCAGTCGTCGTCGGACTGGCAGCTGTCGGTGCCGATCACGATCGAGTGACTCGCGGCCATCGCGGGCGCCGGCGCAAACGATCCGAAGTCGCCGCGCAGCTCGGAGCTCGCGAGGAGCTGCGCCGACGCATCGACGGATGCTCGCTCGCCCCCGAGCGCCACCTGCGCGGGCGAACCGAGCTCGGGCACGGAGTCGACGGAGCCGCGGGCCAGGACGCGCTGGACGAGGCCGGGCGAGGCCGGCGCTTGCTCCAACACGGGGGCGAAGTCGGTGGGCTGCGAGCCCTGCGCGCCGCATCCGGTCAGGGCGACGAGCGCGGCGAAGGTCACGAAGCTCGCGGTGCGGTGGGCGTTCGAGGGGCTCATCGTTCATCTCCTTCGCTCGGCGGGGTCGTCGTCGCCGTGCTCACGAGATTCGTTATGCGCCGTGCCCTCGGGCGCGCGTGTGGCGCGCTTCACAGGCGAGGTCGGATCGTGTCCCGACCCCGCGCGTCGCGCGTTGCGCCGTCCGTCGTCGTGACGGCACCCGAGCACACCGACCCGTGCTCACCAACGGACTTCCGACGACGTCACGTCAGGTGCGTGAGCCCCGGCAGACCTCGGTCGAGAGGCCACCGTCCGACGACACTTCGATCGTGCTCGGCGGGCCGTCGTCCGTGACCACGAGGCCCTCGACGACGACAGTGTAGAGGCCGTCCTCGAGGGGCGGCGTCACGCACGTGTGCACGTCGTGGCGGCACGCCGGATCACACGCGATCTCGCACGAATTCGGGAGGCTCGTCGGGCGCACGCGGATCGTGTCGTCGAGCACCATCACCTCACACGGCCCGATCTGCGCGCAGCCTCCGCACGCCTCCTCGACGTCGATCGTGACGCGCGTGCCCGTGCGCACGGCGCTCGGATGACACGCGCGATCGGACGTGAAGACGCTCGGATCCCAGAGCGCGCCGCAGGAGTCGATCTGCGCAGTGCGCACGCAGACGGCCGCGCGCTCGGGCATCACGTCGGGCGGCGTGATCACGAGGTCCATCGCGTCCTCGTCGTTGATCCGCACCCGCGTGCGACCCGCGGGCATCGCCTCGAGCGCGCAGGTGCTCACGGGTGGGGCTTCGCAGGCGCGACAGGTCGGCGTCTCGGGACAGAGCTCGCTCTCGAGCGCGATGACGGGATCGGCACCGACGATGCGCACCTGCTCGCAGCGCAGCGCCTGCCCGCAGTAGCAGTCGTCGGGGCGCGGCTGGAGCGTGACCTCGAGGCTGGTGGCCTCACCCGCGCGCACGTGATCGAAGCACACGACCTCGACGGCCCGCTCGCCGCACGTCGCGCTCGGCGCATCGACGCCCGGAGGCCCAGCGTCGGCGCCCTCACACAGCCCGGCGCACGCAGCGGGGCACTCGCTCGCGTTCGCGACGAGCCGCGAGACACCGACGCAGCACTCGCAGAGGTAGTCGCTGGGGCCGCCCGCATCGACGCGCAGATCGGAGTCGGCGACCGCAGCGCCTGCGTCGTCGCGCACGTGGGTGTCGCCGCAGCTACAGCCAGCCAGCCCGAAGACGACACCGAGAAAGGCGAGAGACGCCGGCACCCACTGACACACGGACACGCGCATGCGGCCACGTCAGCACGGCCTGTGCCGTAGTCCCCGGGCGACCTCTCGGGACGGCGAGGCGTCCGACTTGTGCGTGTGGCGGAGAAGCCTCATATCGAGCCCTCATGGCCACCCAGACGATCACGGTCGACAACTTCCAGGGCACGATCGACAAGCCGGGCATCGTGGTGCTCGACTTCTGGGGCACGCGCTGCATGCCGTGCCGCACGTTCGCGCCGATCTTCGAGCAGGTCTCGCAGGACAACCTCGATGTGGTGTTCGGGAAGATCTGCACCGACGAGCAGCCCGAGCTCGCGCAGGCCCTCGAGATCCGCGCCGTGCCGACGCTGATGGTCTTCCGCGACGGAATCCTCGTGTTCCGCGACGAAGGCGCCCTCCCCAAGAAGGCGTTCGCGCAGCTCGTGGACGAGGCGCGCAAGCTCGACATGGACAAGGTGAAGTCCGAGGTCGAGGCCGCTGTCGCCAAAGAGAACTGACCGTTACGGCCTCACGCGGCCCGACGGCGGGTCCATGTAGTACTCGCGGCCCGACCAGCGCGCGCAGTCGTCTCCGCGCCATGCGGGGCCGAGCGTCGCGTCGGGCGAGAACCACACGTAGCCGAGGTACGGCGCTCCGTCGGTGCTGTTGACGGTGATCGTGATCTCCGTCGTGCCGCGCGGGGTCGTCACGTTGCACGTGACCTCGGCGCCGTTGTCGAGCGGCCACTCGCCGCTCGCGCTCGGGCACTCGTAGGACGTCATCTCGAAGAGCGGCGTGTCCGTGAGGCACGCGCCGAAGCTCGAGGGTGTCTCGGTGGAGTAGGAGTACGAGCCCTGGTACTCGGCGGCCGCGAGCGCAGCGGCCCAGTCGCGGCGCTGCGCGTGGCCGAGGAACGTCTCGGCGTGGGCGCGGCCCACGTCGGCGTAGCCCGAGCGCGTGTAGAAGAAGCCGCCGACGCCGCTGAGGCAGCACATCGACACGAGGCCGAGGCAGCCGAGCGCGGAGAAGAGCAGCACGCGGCCCGTGTTGTCGTTCGAAGGGCCCGCGGGCTGGACCGGCGCGTTCGCGGGAGGTGCGAACGATCCACCGGTCGGCCCCGTCGCGCCGAACGCGCCTTGCGGGCGCATCGACGGAGACGACGGCGGCATCGACGCCATCGGCGCGCCCTCGACCTGCGCCAGCATCATCGTGCCGCCGCACGGACAGAACGCGCTGAACGCGACCGGCACCGCGCCTGCGGGCGCATCGGGGAAGCGCGTCTTGGCCATCACCGACGGCGCGTCGAGCGCTTGATCGGCGCCGCAGCGATCGCACGGCGTGAAGGCCCAGCGCGGTCGTTCGGCCTCGTACGCGGACGTGATCATCAGCGGGTTCGGGATGCCCGGCGCGTGCACGAAGCGAACTGTCGCGCCCTGCGAGACGGTGCTCAGCTGGTGCGGCGCGTTGAGCAGCTGCCCTTGGTAGATCGTGCGCTCGAGCCACGTGAGCTGGCTCGCGATCGCAGGCCCGGGTGGGCCCTTCGGCATGATCGGCGAGCGCAGCACGCCCGCGGTGCCGGTGATCTTCACCCAGCAGCCCTCGGGGTTGCGCTGCGTGCGGCGCGGCTCGCCGTCGTGCACGAGCACCTGCACGTCGTCGGGGCTCTGGGGATGGAGCTTGCCGGCCAGGTCGGGATCGTTGCGCCAAGTCGTCATGCGGGGCCTTGGTACGGACGTATCGCGACAACCTCCCTCGCCGCTACACCGGTTCCTCGGGCGCGCGCTTCGGCGTCCATCCGGGACGCCCGAGCGTGTAGCCGAGCACCTCGCGTGCGCTCTTCGATCGGGCGACGTCCTTCGCGATCGCGACGTACTCGTGCGTCGCGATCACCAGCGGGTTGTACGAGGTGATGTTCTTCGTGAGGCCGTACACGACGCGCTCCTCCTCGAGCGCGAAGCTGCCGAAGAGGCGATCCCACACGATGAAGATCCCGCCGTAGTTCTTGTCGAGGTAGGGCGCGTTCGAGCCGTGGTGCACGCGGTGGTGCGAGGGCGTGTTGAACGTCCACTCGAACCAGCGCGGCATGCGGCCGATCGCCTCGGTGTGCACCCAGAACTGGTAGACGAGGTTGAGCCCGCCGGAGACGAGGATCATCCACGGCGGCACGCCGAGCAGCGCGAGCGGCGGATACATCACGAACGAGAGAAAGGGCGTCCACGGCTGACGAAGCGCCGTGGAGAGGTTGTACTTCTGGCTCGAGTGGTGGTTGACGTGGCACGCCCAGAAGAGGCGCACCTCGTGCTCGACGCGGTGGTGCCAGTAGTAGCCGAAGTCCCACCCGACGATCGCGATCGCCCAGGTGAGCGGGCTCGTCTCGGGCAGCGCGAACAGGCGATGCGGGTAGAGCAGCGACGCGAGCTCGAACACGCCCCAGTTGATCAGCGTGACGAAGAGCAGCGAGCCGATGCCCATCGCGAGGCTCGCGAGCGTGTCTCTGTGATCGACGTAGCCGAGCACGTCGCTTCCGGTGCGACGCAGCCTCGCGAGCAGCCACACCTCGAGGAGCAGGAGCGCCAAGAAGAGCGGTGCTGCGTAGAGCGTCGGATCGGGGACCTGCTCGAAGTCCGTCACACGCCGAGGGTAACCCCACCCTCGCCCGATCAGGCTAGGCTGCGTGCTCCATGGTCGAGCCGCGCATGCTCCCCGTGATGCCTCCCGAGATCCTCGTGATCGATCAGGAGGAGCCGTGCCCCTACCTCGAGGGACGCACCGCGCGACGTCCCATGCGCCTGCCCACGCGGCGCCTCCGACCGCACGAGCTCGATCAGCGCCTCGAGGCAGGGGATCGTCGCGCGGGCCCTCTGTTCTACGCGCAGGCGTGCCCGAGCTGTCGCGCATGCGAGCCGCTGCGCATCGACACGAGCCGCTTCGTCGCGACCCGCGGACAACGCCGCGCGTGGAGCAAGGGCCAACGCGCGCTCTCGATGAGCCTCGGTCCGCTGGTGGTGGACGACGAGCGCGTCGCGCTCTTCGATCGTCACCAGAGCCTGCGTGGGCTCAAGCGTCCGGGCCCCGACGGCTCCACGCGCGAATTCGGCCCCGACGAGTACCACGCGTTCCTCGTCGAGCGCGCCGTCGAGGCCTTCGAGATCCGTTACTTCCTAGGCGATCGGCTCGTGGGCGTGGCGATCACCGATCGCGGGGCAGACGCGTGGAGCGCGGTCTACACGTACTACGAGCCCGAGCTCGCCGAGCCTCACCGATCGCTGTCGCTCGGCACCTTCTCGATCCTCGCGCAGCTCGAGCTCGCCAAGCGCAGCAAGGTCCGGTGGCTCTACCTCGGCCTCGCCATCGGGGAGAACGAGCACATGCGCTACAAGCTGGACTACCTCCCCCACGAGCGCCGCATCGACGGCGCGTGGAGCGCCTTCGAGCGAGCGTGAGTCTCGACGCTGCGGGGGGGCTGGGATAGCTTCGCCGCCGATGTCGGTGCGCCTCGCCTCGGCCCTCTTGTGGATCGCGCTCGGCGCGATCTTCGCGATCGGCATGGTGTCGATGGCTGGGCACGCCGGCCGCTTCGTCGTACCGGTCGGCTTCTTCGGCCTCGGCGCGTTCCTCCTCACCCGCAAGAACGATCCGCCGCTCCGTGTGGGGCCCGTGCCCGTGCCGCACACGATCCTCGGCGCGATCACGATCGTGCTCTCGGTGGCCTCGCTCTACACGATCTTCGTGATGGCGCCGGTCGAGCTGCAGATGGGGATCGTGCAGAAGATCTTCTACTTCCACGTGCCGAGCGCGTACGCGATGTACGTGGCGTTCGTCACCTCGGCGGTGGGCAGCGCCGTGTACCTGTGGCGTCGCGACGAGCGCTGGGACGCGCTCGCGGTCTCGGGCGCCGAGGTGGGGCTCATCTTCGTGATGATCGTCCTCATCACCGGGCCGCTGTGGGCGCGCAAGGCGTGGGGCACCTACTGGACGTGGGATCCGCGCCTCACGACGACGCTGCTCGCGGGCATGATCTACGTCGCGTTCAACGTGCTGCGCGGCCTCGGTCAGGCGGGTGAAGCGGAGAAGCGCTTCGCCTCCGCGCTCGGCTTCTTGGGCCTCCTGCTCCTGCCGGTCATCCACTACTCGGTGCAGCGCTGGCGCGGCCAGCATCCGACGGTGATCACCCGCGCGGGCGGCGGCATCCACCCCGACATGGTGCCCGCGCTCGTGATCGGCTTCGTGCTGTTCACCGCGCTGGTCGCGCTCCTCATCTGGAGCCGCTACCGCATCGAGCGCGTGAAGCAGCGCGTGATCGCCCTCGAGCTCGAGGCCGCCGAGAGCGGTCTGCTCGAAGAAGAAGGAGCCTCGTCATGAACGCGCCTCTCCGAAGGCTCCTCGCCTCGCTCGCGCTCGCGGGCCTCTTCGCGCTCTCGAGCGCCTCCCTCGTGGTGTCCGCGCAGGCCGACGACGTCGATCCCGACGCTGTCGAGGATCGCGACGACGCCGCGACGAGCCGCTCCGCGACGTTCCAGGCGGTGAGCGGCGCGCAGCAAGAGGACGTGCCCGGCGGGCCGCTGCTCGTCGCGGCCTACGGCACCGTGCTCGCGCTCGTGCTCGGCTACGTCGTCTACCTCGGCAGCCTCACCTCGGGCGCCTCGCGCGATCTCGATCGACTCGAGAAGGCGCTCGAGGCACGCAAGCCCGACTTCAGGAAGAGCGCGCGCGGCGATGGCGCGAGCGAGGCGGTCTCGAAGGAGAGCGCGAAGGACGCCTGAGCGCGATGGATCTCCCGAGCGTCAATCACTTCGTGTTCATCCCCGGCGTGCTCCTCGTGGGCTTCGCGCTGGGGTACGTGTTCGGTGCGAAGGCGGGGCGGGCCGAAGAACAACGTCGTCAGAAGGAACGAAAGAGATGATCAGCTTCGACCTCTCCGAGGAACAGACAGAATTCCAGAAGATCGCGCGCGACTTCGCGAAGGCGAAGATCATCCCGGTCGCCGCCGAGTGCGATCACCACTCGAAGTTCCCGCACGAGGTCTTCAAGGAGGCCCACAAGCTCGGGCTCGTGGCGCCGCACATCGGCTCCGAGTACGGCGGCCTCGGCCTCGGCGAGCTCGAGAACGTGATCATCACCGAGGAGCTCGCGTACGGCTGCACGGGCATCCAGACCTCGATGACAGCGAACACGCTGGCCGCCACGCCCGTGATGATCGCGGGCAACGAGGAGCAGAAGAAGAAGTACCTCGGCATGCTCACCAGCGAGCCCGTGTACGCGGCCTACGCGATCACCGAGCCGGCCGCGGGCTCGGACGCCGCGGGCATCCAGTGCACGGCGCGGCAGGTCGGCGACGACTGGGTGCTGAACGGGCAGAAGTGCTACATCACCAACGCGTCGATGGCCTCCTGGTACGTGGTCTTCGCCACGACCGACGCGAGCCAGCGCCACAAGACGATCATGGCGTTCGTCGTGGACCGCGAGACGCCGGGGCTCTCGATCGGCCGCAAGGAAGACAAGCTCGGACAGCGCGCGAGCGACACGGCCACGGTCATCCTCGAGGACGTGAAGGTCCACAAGAGCCAGGTGCTCGCCGAGCCGGGCAAGGGCTTCCGCGTCGCGATGGAGACGTTCGATCGCACGCGCCCCGACATCGGCGCAGGCGCATGTGGCCTCATGCGGCGCGCGCTCGACGAATCGGCGCGCTTCGCGCTCGAGCGAAAGACGTTCGGCACCGCGATCGCGAACCACCAGGCCGTGCAGTTCATGATCGCGGAGATGGCGATCAAGTACGAGGCGACGCGCCTGCTCGTGCACAAGGCGGCGTGGATGCTCGACCAAGGCGCCAAGAGCTCGATCGTGTCGAGCTACGCGAAGGCGTTCGGCGCGGACTCGGCCATGCAGGTCGCGACCGACGCGGTCCAGGTGTTCGGCGGCGCCGGCTACATGAAGGACTACCCGGTCGAGAAGCTGATGCGCGACGCGAAGATCCTCCAGATCTACGAGGGCACCTCGCAGATCCAGCGGATGGTGATCGCGAAGAACCTGTTCGCTCAATACGCCTGATCGGCTTGTCTTTTCCGCCTGGAGCGGCTTTCGTCCTCGGACCCGCCCGCGAGGGTAGCCACGGCGCGCAGAAGCGAAGCGACGAGCACCTGGCTACCCCTCGGTCGTGTCCCGCGGGCGCGCTCGCTCCAGACGAAGAATCCTGCGCCCGAGGTTGAACGCATGAAGAAGCTCGCGCTGCTCGTTCCGTTCTTCGTGATCGCCGTCGCGTCCGCGCAGGACGTGAACGGCATCCCGGGGGCGCGGCAGTTCGCGTCGAGCGAGCTCACCGACGATCGGATCCTCGAGGCGCTCTTCTCGGCGCGCCTCGACAACCTCCGGCCCATCGGCACGAGCTCGACCACGTTCCAGATGCAGCTGTCGGGCACGATCGACGCGGCCTTCAAGCCCGAGACGCGCACGCACCCGCGGGGCTGGGCGCACGAGGTGGCGGCGTATCGGATCGCGTCGGTGCTCGGCATGGATCAGGTGCCGCCCGCACGTGTGCGCGTGATCGAGCGGGGACAGCTGCGACGCCACATCGCGCCCGACTGGGAGGGCGATCCGGACTCGCTGCTCGCACCGCTCGCCTTCAACGCGAACGTGCCCGGCTCGACGACGGTGCGCGGCGCCGCGATCTACTGGGTGCCCAACCTCGAGCGCGCCACGCTCGATCAGCCCGAAGGCCTCGAGCGCTGGCGCAGCTGGCTCACGCCTGGCGCGCAGCTCTCGCCCGAGCAGAGGATCCTCGCGCGTGATCTCGCGAGCATGTGCGTCTTCGATGCGCTGATCGGCAATGGCGATCGTCTGAGCGGCGGCAACCTGCGCACGGCCACCAACGGCATGCAGCGCGTGATCATCCGCGATCACAACCTCGCGTTCCCCGTGCGTTGGTCGGACGGCCAGCGCGCACGCATCCTCGACGAGCTGCAGCGATCGCGGCGCTTCCCGAGGAGCTTGATCGAGGCGCTTCGTGCGCTCGACGCAGCCTCGCTCGAGCGCGCGAGCCACGACGAGATCGTGGGCGAGCTGCTCGACGACGCGCAGCGAGAGGCAGTGCTCGATCGTCGCGCGACGATCCTCAGCTGGGTCGCGGCCTTGATCGAAGAGCACGGCGAGGCCGCGGTCCTCGATCTGTGAGTGGGTCTGGTCGAGGGACCTCTGGGCCGGGTTTGCTCTCCGCAGACGTCGCCAGACGTTGACGTGATTTGACGCCCCATCGGAGCGGGTTCCTGGTACACGTCGACTCGCCGCGGAGGAACGAACACCGACGCGACACGCCGCGATGACGAGCGGTCCTTTCCTAGAAGGAGCAGGCAATGCGCAATTCGATCCAGTCTCTCGCCGCGCCCGGCTTCGTGGGCGTTCTCCTCGCGGTCGGCATCCAGGGATGCTGCTTCGGTGGCTCGAGCACCCCGCCGGTGATCACGCCTCCGCCGATCGCGCCGCCGGGCACGCCGCCCGGTGGTGGTGCCGTGGCAGTTCCCTCCGCTGCGCCCCAGGCGATCACGCTCGGCGCGGGCTTCACGCCCGATCCGACGGTCGTCGCGGTCACGGCGGGTGGTCCCGTCGCCGGCAGCACGATGGGCGCCGCCGATGGCTGGTGCGCGGGCAACTACCCCGCGGCCGCGCAGATCAACCTCACGCTGAGCGCGGCGCTGCCGAACCTCCGCGTCGTCGGCCGTGCCGATCAGGACACCACGATGGCCATCCGCTTCCCCGACGGTCACGTGCAGTGCAATGACGACGGCGGCGGCTACCCGAACCCCGCGCTCGACATCCCGAACGCGGGTGCGGGCGCCTACCAGATCTACATCGGCTCGTTCTCGAGCATGGGCCAGGGCGTCACCGCGAACGTCGCGATCACGACGAACGCCACGCTCGCGCCGACCGGCTTCTGAGTTGTCTGGGTCGAGGGACCTCTGGCCCCTCGAGCTCACCGTCGTTCGTCTGAGTGTGCCTGCGCCTCCGGCGCTCGATCGGCGAAGTGCGTAGGAAAGGCCTGTGCTGCCCCCGGGTGGTGCAGGCCTTTCTGCGCTATGCAGGCGCCATGTTGACGCGGATCCTGCACGTCCTGCTCGCGCTCGCCGCGGTGGCCGGATTCCTCTTCTCCGCGGTCTCGACGTCCGACTTCACCGCGCACCTCGATCGCCAGGTCCACGGCATCCACTGCTCGTTCGTGCCCGGCGCGGACACGCCGGACGTCAGCGGATCGAGCGGCTGCCACGCGACGTTGATGAGCCCGTACTCGTCGGTGATGCGCGACACGGTGTGGGGCGGCATCCCCGTGTCGCTGCCCTCGATGGCTGTGTTCGCATACCTCCTCGTGTGCGCGCTCGCGATCCTCGTGCTCCGCAAGCCCGATGATCCACGCGCGACCGGCTACCAGTGGCTGGCGTGGACGCTGCCGTTCCTCACCTCGTGCGTGTTCGGCTACCTCTCGCTCCACGAGCTCGACGCGGCCTGCAAGCTCTGCATCGGCATCTACACCGCGAGCACCGTGGGCTTCCTCCTCGCGGGCGTGACGTTCTTCGCCGCGCGCGTCGCGGCCTCGAGCCGCATCACGCTCGGTGACGATCTCGACGACCTCGGCTCGGCCGAGACCGCGCTCGACGAGCGCGTCGTCGATGCACGCACCGCCCGCGCGCTGCCCGAGGCCGAGACGCAGCTCGAGCGCTCCGAGATCGCCGCCGATCAGACCATCGACGAGACGAGCAAGGCCGACATCGAGCTCGACGAGCCGCCGCGACGCAAGGTGCGCCTCGCCACCGCGAGCGAGATGGATCGACGAATTCGCTCGGTAAATGCGGGGAATCGCCGCCGTCGCGAGGAGTCGCCGACGAGCGCCCCGGACGCACCGACGGGGTTCGGTGTGCTCGCCCTCGCGTTCGTGGCGGGCCTCGCGTTCGTGATCGTGCCGGTCGTCGCGTACGCCGCGCAGGCGCCCGACTTCGAGCGCTTCGTCGGTGCCTGCGGAACGCTCGCGCACCCCGAAGACGAAGGCCACGTGCTCGTCCCGCTCGGCAGCCAGACGCGCGAGGTCACGATGCTCGAGGTCCTCGATCCGCTCTGCCCCTCGTGCCGCGGCTTCGAGCGCCGCTTCTCGCAGCACCCGGCCGCCGAGCAGGTGAGCCGTCGCGTGCTGCTCTTCCCCCTCGACGCGGAGTGCAACCGCATGCTCACCACGTCGCTCCATCCCGGCGCGTGTGCGATCAGTGAGGCCGTCTTGTGTGCCGAGGAAGACGCCGACGAAGTGCTGGCGTGGGCCTTCGATCACCAGGAGGAGATCCGCGAGGCCGAGACCGCGAGCGCAGGCGCGGCGCGGCGCATGGCCTCCGAGCGCTTCCCTTCGCTGCGCTCCTGCATCGGCAGCGCGAACGTACGGGCCGAGCTCAACCGCTCGCTGCGCTGGGCCGTCGCGAACCAGCTGCCGGTGCTCACGCCCCAGGTCTACGTGAACGAGACGCGCATCTGTGACGAGGACACCGACCTCGGCCTCGACTACGTGCTCACGCGGCTCACCAGCCGCGCGGGAGGTGCACGATGAAGCCCGCTGCGATGGTGGTCGCCGGCCTGCTCGTGCTCGCCGGTCTGCTCACGCCCACGATCCTCGCTTCGCGCTGGCAGGGCGCCGCGGCCACGCGCCTCGAGCGCGCGGAGGCCGAGGTCGAAGATCGACCGGCGGTGGCCGTCGCGTCGATGACGAACGCGGAGTACTGCACGCAGGAGCTGCGCACGATCCTCCGTCGCGTGCTCACGAGCTGCGGCCTGATCGGCGGCGGCGGTCGCGGCTGTCAGCCCGTCGAGGCGCGCAGCGTCGCGACGATGAGCGGCGACGACTTCAACGCGCTCTTTCTCCCGATGCGCGAGCGCGGCGGCATCGTGCAGTTCGCGCAGGGCGAGGCGCTGCTCGAGCAGAGCGACCTCGAGCTCGTCGATCGTGTGTTCGCCGATCGTCAGCTCGCCTCGTACTTCTTCGTCGTCTCGCGCGCCTCACCCGAGGGCAACGTGGACACCAACCGCGATCTGTCGCGTCAGCGCGCGGAGGCCGTGATGGAGCACCTCCGCAGCGAATTCCACGACCCCGAGCTCGATCGTCAGGTCGGTCTCCTCTGGCTCGGCGAGGAGTTCGCGCAGCTCGATCCGAGCTTCTGCGAGTGGTCGCGCTCCGATGGTGAGGGCGCGTGCGATCCCAACACGCTCAACCGCTCGGCGTTCATCGCCTGGATCGACTGCGAGCTGTGATTTTCCCGCGCCTCCGGCGCTCGAGGCGGGGGCCCGACCCCCGCACCCCCATCGCTCCTTCGTCGCTTCGCTCCTTCGTCGCTTCGCTCCTCCATCGCTCGCGCCTCATGGGGGCTTTGCCCCCGCCGGCCGGCTTCCCCTGGGTCCATCGATGAAGCACGTCACGTTCTTGCTCCTGAGCTTCGCGCTCGTCGGCTGCGGCGAAGAGGCCGAGATCACCCCCGAGGTTCCGTCGCGCGTCGAGGCGATCGCGGTGCAGCGCGAGGATCCGGCCGAGCGCTTCTGTGACGTGTCGGCGCCGACGGGCGAGGGGCGCGCGTTGGTGCTGCCCGCCGTCGAAGGCCCCGCGCTGCCGGGTGAAGGCTGGCGCTGGATCAACGTGTGGGCGACGTGGTGCGCACCCTGCGTCGAGGAGATGCCGCTCATCGCAGGCTTCCGCGATCGCATGCAGGCGAGCAACGCGCCGGTGACCACGTACTTCCTCTCCGTCGATCAGACGGCCGAGGCCGTCGCGACGTACCGCACGGCGCACCCCGACGCGCCCGAGGGCGCCCGCCTCACCGATCCCGCCGGCCTCCCCGCCCTGCTGACGGCGCTCGGTCTCGACGGCGGCGCGACGATCCCCATCCACGCGCTGATCGATCCGAGCGGCCACGTACGCTGCGCCCGCAGCGGCAGCATCGCCGAGCGGGACTACCCGACGATCCGCGCGATCGTCGCCGACTGATCCGTCACGTGACCGACCACGCGGGCGCGGGTGCGCGCGGAGAGCGCAGCGGTGGGCCGCACCGGGTCGGGCCGCTCGTGATCCTCGCGGTCGTGCTCGTGGGCCTCGCGATCGCGGTGACGGTCGGGTTGATCCCACACCGTGCGGAGCGGGCGATCACCACGCGGCTGCGCGCCGTGAGCGTGTGGAATGCGATCGAGCACCGCTGTCAGCTCGAGAACAGGCTCGTCGATCCTCACCCCTACACCTGCGGAGCCTACGAGCTCCCGCTGCACCGCAGCCTCGACGCACCATCGCGGCGTCTCGTCGCCCTCTCGAGCGGACACGACAACTGCGTGATCGACGAGGACACGCTCGAGGCGTTCGCGTGTCGTGACACGCGGCTGGAGTGGGCCTCCGTCGGCGCAGAGGTCGTCAGCGTCGCGTCGCTGCACCCCAATGGCACGCGCTACGTGATCACCCAGCAGCACCTCGTCACCCGCGAGCTCCGCGCGATCGACGTGCCGTTCTCGCAGTGGTTCGATCGCAGCGACCCGCACGAGGTGCGCATCGTCGAGGAAGGTCCCGATGGGAGGCGCGTGTGGCGCGTGGGCTTCGGCGCGCTCGAGCCGCTCGAGAGCCCCTGACCACGCCGCGCGATATCCTCGCGCCGTGGCTCGTCGCAGCGTTCGTTCCATCTCGATCCCGATCACGTTCGGCGCCGTGACCGTGCCGCTCGCGGCCGCGCTGACCGTGGGCTGGACGCTCTTCCTCCTCAACCGCATCTCGGAGAGCGGCGAGGTCGTGGCCAACGTGTGGCTGCTCGTGGCCGGACTGCTCGCGTTCGTCGTGATCATGGCGGTGCTCGTGATGTTCACGATCTTCCTCGCGCGCGAGATCCTCGAGGTGCGTCGACAGGACAGCTTCATCGACTCCGTCACGCACGAGCTGAAGAGCCCGCTCGCTTCCATGAAGCTCTGCCTCCAGACGCTCGATCGCGAGGGAGTGCCCGAGGACAAGCGCGCGGCGCTGCGCCTCATGATGCGCGACGACATCGATCGCCTCAGCTCGTTCATCGACGAGGTGCTCCAGGCCAACCGGCTCGCGCACGGCGAGATGGGCGTCGAGCTCGAGCCCGTGGCGCTGCGTGAGCTCGCCGATCGTATGGCCGAGAGCGTCGCCTCGCGTCACAAGGTCGCGCGCGAGCGCATCGAGGTGCGCGTGCCGAGCGGCCTCTCGGTCTACACGGATCGCGTGTCGATGGAGATCGTCCTCCGCAACCTGATCGACAACGCCGTGAAGTACTCGGGGGATCACGTGGAGATCACCGTTGACGCGCGCATCGACGAGGCCGCGCGACGCACCGTGATCGAGGTGCGCGACCACGGCATCGGCATCGGCAAGGCGGATCTGCGGCGCGTGTTCAACCGCTTCTTCCGGGTGGCGAGCGAGGCGGTGCGCAAGCGTAAGGGGACGGGCCTGGGCCTCTTCGTCGTCTCGGCCCTGGTGAAGAACGTGGGCGGCTCGGTGGCCGCGACCTCGCAGGGCGAGGGCCTGGGCACGACGTTCACCGTCGAGCTGCCGCTGCGGCGTGCCGACGGCTGACACGGTTCACTTGCGCGAGGGCGATCCTCGCGAGAGTGTCCGGGCGGAGGAAACCCCATGCCGAGCTTCGACATCGTCTCCAAGCTCAACCGCAACGAGGTCGACAACGCCGTGAACCAGGCGAGCAAAGAGGTCGGCACGCGCTTCGACTTCCGCGACACCGGCACGACCATCGAGCAGAACGAAGAGGGCATCGTCTTGCGCTCGGACAGCGAGAGCCGTCTCGAGGCCGCGTACGGCGTGCTCCAGGAGAAGATCCTCAAGCGCAAGGTCGCGCTCGAGGCGCTCGACCCGCAGAAGCCGCAGCAAGGCGGCGGTCAGACGTGGCGCCAGCTCGTGAAGCTCAAGGAGGGCGTCGAGCAGGACAAGGCCAAGGAGATCGTGAAGTTCCTCAAGGACTCCAAGATCAAGGTGCAGGCCTCCATCCAGGGCGATCTGGTGCGCGTCTCGGGCAAGAAGCGGGACGAGCTGCAGGAGACGATCGCGGCCCTGCGCGCCAAGAGCTTCGAGCTACCGCTCCAATTCGTGAACTTCAGGGAGTGAGGCTCGTCATGCGGAACGCGCTGGCGCTGGGATCTCTGATCACGCTGTCGGTGCTCGCGCTCGCGTGCGAGTCGCGTGTGTCGCTCGGAGGTCGCTGCGCGCAGGTCGCAGAGTGCGCGACGGCGCTGACCTGCGTCGGTGAGCTCTGCCGCGAGGACTGCGACGGGCCCGAGGACTGCCCGAGCGGCCAGCGCTGCATCGCGGGGCCGAGCGGCCTGCGCGCGTGCTCGCGACCCGTCGAGGAGACGTGCAGCGCGACCGATCCGTGCAACCCCAACGTCTTCGCGGAGTGCCGCGAGGGCCAGTGCGTCACCGGCTGCACCACGGGCGCTGACTGCGTGAGCGGCACCTGTGACACGAGCGGGCCCGTGGGCGTGTGCGCCGAGATCGTCTCCACCGGCGGCCAGGACGCAGGCCTCGCCGACGACGCCGCGCGGACCCCCGACGACGCGGGTGATCCGGTCTGTCTCCCCGACCCGCCCAGGTCGACACGCACGATCGCCGAGGCCGTGTTCGGCGCGGGCGCGACGGCCTCGCGCGAGGTCGCCGAGGTGTGGCTCGGCAATGCGAGCGAGCCACTCTCGCTCGCGACCGACCGCGAGCTCGCGATCGGTGTGCGCGCAGGCGGCCCCGAGGCCCCGCGCGTGCTCGCGGTCCTGAACCAAGGGGTGCACGAGACGCCGCAGAGCGAGATCGCGATCCGACGCGTCTCGCCCTTCGCGATGCCGATCGCGGTCGACGACGACGGCGCGCTCGAGGCCTCGTTCTCGATGAGCGCGCTGAGCGTGAACAGCGGGCCCACGTTCTCGACCTTCGCCGTGCTGCGGCCTGCGCCTGCCACGACGTCCGAGGCGTTCGCGTACATCGCGCGCGAGCGGATCGGCGAGCGATCCGAGGTGATCGGCCTCGCGAACACTCGCTCGACGTTCCCCGGTCGGATCGCGCTCTTTGCAGGTCCGGATGTCGAGTTCGCACGCGAGCTGCTCCTGCTCGACGAGCTCGTCGACGGCATGCACTTGCTCGTCCTCCTCGGCGATCCCTTCGGCGAAGGCAACCGCGCCGTGCGTGATGTGACCGCGAGCTGGGGGACACGAGTCTTCTCCTCGATGTCGACCGCGCGCCAAGCGGTCTTGCTCCACGACGCGACGACGCCGCGCACCGCGCTCGCGCGTTGTCTCGGCGCCGACCCTCCCGCGCCGCTGCTCTCGCTCGCGGAGCTCGATCTCGTCACGGATGGAGCTCCTGCGCTGCTCGCGACCGCCACGAGCCCGACCAACTACCGCGTGATCACGAGCGCGCACGACTGCCTCGAGCTCCCCATCGTCGAGCTCTCCTGCCCGACGGAGCGCTGCACCGCCAGCACGCCGACCACGGCGATCGGCACGGCGAGCCCGGCAGCCCTCGCCTGGGAGACGGCGGGCTGGGGCGAGGCCTCGGTGGTCATGCTCCTCGAGCCCGAGGGCGCGCGTGTCGTCGTCCTCGACGCCGATGGCCACCACGTGGTCGAAGACGTGAGGCTCGCGATCACCGAGCGCTTCGAGATCGACGACCTCTCGCTGCGCGAAGCGCACGTGGCGGCGAGCGTGAGCGACGGCGTCGCGGCGCTCGCGATCGGAGGCCTCTACGTGAACGCGGCGGGCGACGGCGGTCAGATCCTCGTCCGCACCGTGCGGCTCACGCGTCCCTGAAGCTCAGCTGCAGGTGCGCGGCAGCGTGCAGGCGAGCTCTCGGTAGGTGCGCGTCGCGCCGTGCGGCACGCGGTACGCGAGCGCACTGGATGGCATCGGCATCGGCATCGGATCGCCCGGACACGGAGGGCGATCGCGCATCACGTAGGTGATCGTCGTTCCGTCGTCGACGATCGCCATGCCACCGAACGCGGGCGACATCGTGTAGGTGACGACGTGCAGCTGATCGGCGCCGAGCGGGATCGTCGGCGTCGTGGGGCCGTTGCAGGTGAGGGCCGCCGCGACGGCAGCGTCGTCGATCAGGACGGTCGGCGCCGTGAGCGAGCCGCCGCTGCCGAACGAGCAGCCCGCGGGCAGGCGCACGATCTCGACCTCGTGCGCGGCCTCGAGGCCAGGCGGCATGCACGTCGCGGCCGCGATCGCTGTCGCAGGTGGCGTCGCTGTCGTGGGTGGCGGAGCGCTCGCGGGCTCGGCGCCGCCACAGGCAGACGCGATCACGGCCATCGACACGGCGAGGAGCAGAGGCTTGGCGTGCATCGCGAGAGGATCGGGCGCGCGCGCGCTCGACGCAATGTCGTCACCAACCGCGTCGATCTCGCGCTCTCTCACGGATCGGTGTGGCGTCGCGCACCCTTGGCCCTCATCATCCGCGCCGCGAGAACGCGCACGACGCGGCGCACCGGAGCGAGATGGACGACGAGCACGAGTCGCGATGGACGATCCAGAAGAGCGCGGACCAGTACCAGATCCGCGGCTGGGGCCACCCCTACTTCACGATCAACGAAGCAGGGCACGTGCAGGTGGTGCCGGATCCCGAGCGTCCGCAGCACGGCATCGATCTCTTCGAGCTCGTGAACGACCTCGACGCGCGCGGCCTCGAGCTGCCACTGCTCCTTCGCTTCTCGGACGTGCTCAAGGATCGCATCAAGCGCATCAACGAGTGCTTCAACAAGGCGATCGCCGAGTACGACTACAAGGGCGTCTACCGCGGCGTCTTCCCGACGAAGGTGAACCAGCAGAAGCACTTCATCGAGGAGGTCGTGGAGTTCGGCGCGCCGTGGCGTGTCGGCCTCGAGGCGGGCAGCAAGCCCGAGCTCCTCATCGCCCTCGCGGCCGAGCAGGAGCCCGGCGGGCTCGTCGTCTGCAACGGCTACAAGGACCAGAAGTACATCGAGACCGCGCTCCTCGCGCAGCGCTTCGACAAGACGGTCATCGTGGTCCTCGAGCGCATCGAGGAGCTCGAGTTCACGCTGCGCGCGTTCAAGAAGACGGGCATCCGGCCCTGCATCGGCGTGCGCGCGAAGCTCGGGGCCAAGGGCGTCGGTCGCTGGGCGGACTCGGTCGGTGATCGCGCGAAGTTCGGTCTCACGACGAGCGAGATCGTCGAGGTCGTCGACAAGCTCGCCGAGCGCGAGATGCTCGATTGCCTACAGCTCCTGCACTACCACGCAGGCAGTCAGCTCTCCTCGATCATCAGCGTGAAGAACGCGATCCGCGAGGCCGCGAACATCTACGTCGAGCTGGCGAAGATGGGCACGAACATGAAGTACCTCGATGTCGGTGGTGGCCTCGCCGTCGACTACGACGGCTCGAAGTCCGACTTCCACGCGTCCAAGAACTACAACATCCAGGAGTACGCGTACGACATCGTCGCGGCGATCGCGGAGGCCTGCACGAAGGCCGAGATCGCGCACCCGACGATCGTCACCGAGAGCGGCCGCGCGATCGCCGCGCACCAGTCGGTGCTGGTGTTCGAGATCGTCGGCAAGAACGAGGTGCGCTTCGGCACGCCGCAGGACCCGGGGCCCAAGGCCCACAAGGTCCTTCGTCAGCTCTACGAGACGTACCAGGGCATCCAGCCGAAGAACCTCCAAGAGGCCTTCCACGATGCCTCGCAGAACAAGGAAGAGGCCGACTCGCTCTTCAAGTTCGGCTACCTGACGCTGCGCGAGCGCGCACAGGCGGAGAAGCTCTTCTGGGCGTGCTGCGAGCGCATCCTCGAGGCCGCGAAGAAGCTCAAGCGCGTGCCCGACGAGGTCATCCAGCTCGAGCAGATGATGGCCGCGATCTACTACGGCAACTTCTCGGTCTTCCAGAGCATCCCCGACAGCTGGGCCATCGATCAGCTGTTCCCGATCATGCCGATCCACCGCCTCGACGAGGAGCCCACGGTGAAGGCGACGCTCGCCGATCTCACGTGCGACTCGGACGGCAAGGTCGACCGCTTCATCGACATCGAGGACGTGAAGCACGTGCTCCCGGTCCACACGTTCCGCGAAGAGCAGCGCTACTACATGGGCATCTTCCTGAACGGCGCCTACCAGGAGATCCTCGGCGACCTCCACAACCTCTTCGGCGACACGAACGCCGTGCACGTGCGGCTCGACGCCGAGGGCGGCTACGAGCTCGGTCACTTCGTGAAGGGCGACGAGATCCGCGAGGTGCTGTCGTACGTGGAGTACGAGCCCGGCGTGATGATCGAGCGCGTGCGCCGTCAGGCAGAGCGCGCACGTCGTCAGGGCCTCATCACCTTCGACCAGGTGAAGCTCCTGATGAAGCACTACGAAGACTCCCTCGGCAGCTACACGTACCTCACCGCCGACGAGTAGACCGAGCGCGGCACACGTCGACGAACACGGGTGACGGCGCCAGTGGGACGCGCCGATGGCATCAGCCGTCGGCGGATGCGATGCTCCGACGATGGAACGCTCGGCGCAGCGGCTGGACGTCGACGCGATTCGTCGCGCGATGCTCCACGCTCGCCCCGACGGAGTCGCCGCGATCTACTTGTTCGGCTCGGTCGCTCGCGGCACGAGCGACGACACCAGCGATGTCGACATCGGTGTGGTCATGCTGCGCCGACGCCCACCTGGGTCTGCCGCTTCCAGCGAGGAGCGCGCTCACTTCGAGAAGCTTGCCGATCGTATCGCGGCGGCCGTAGCGGCCTTCACTGGAACCGAGCGTGTCGACGTGGTCGATCTGCGTGCTCAGGGTCCGCTGTTCACGCGCGAAGCGCTCGACGGAGCGATCCTCCTGTTCGAAGGCGATCGCGACGCACGGTTGGACTTCTTCGGAGAGACGCTGGTCCGAGCACTCGATTTCGAGCCGACGTTCGAGATCGCGATGAGCAACCGTGAGGCGCGGATGCGTGCCGCGCTGCGCCCAGACGGCCACGTGGTGCGCGCATGAACCCGGCATTGATCGATGTCGCGGGACACAAAGTCGCCGAGCACGCCGCTCAAACACCCCGCACGAGCCACGCGCTCTTCGAGGCGCTCGAGGAGAGGAAGCTGCTGCCGTCGGGAACGGCGAAGCGCGTCGGCCCCATCGTCGGCTTCCGCAATCGGATCGTGCATCTCTACGACCGCGTCGAGCCACGGCGTGTCTTCGAGATCCTCGTCGGACATCGCCGAGACATCGCGGAGATCCTCGACCTACTCCTCGCGATTCCGCCGGCGTGATCGGCACGCGCGGGCGCGATGCGGCGCTCGCGACGGCGCGACGGATCGACGCTCTGCCCCCACGTAGCCCGGTGCGCGATGGGAGGGCGTCAGGGTGTCACGTCGTCTGGGACGGCGACGAGATCGAGGTGATCGCGACGTCCGATCGCAGGCGGTCCGATGAGGAGCGCGAGGCCGCCCGCGATTGGAGCAGCGAGCACGAGGTAGAGGTCGCCGCTTCCCGGATTCAGCGCCGGGTGTGACGAAGGTCGGTGCGGGAGTCGTCGGCGACGTAGGATTTGCCGCGATGCTCACTGCGCTGACGCCCGACCTCCACGTTCTTCACCAACCCGAGTTCTCGATGCTCGGGCTCCGCCTCGGCACGCGCATGACCGTGGTGCGGCTGCCCGATCGATCGCTGCTCGTGCACTCGCCCGTCGAGCCCACGGCCGAGCTGCGCGCTGCGATCGACGCGCTCGGCGAGGTTTCCCTCGTCGTGGCGCCGAGCGCGTACCACCACGTGTATGCGGGCCAGTTCGCGGCGGCCTATCCGAAGGCGAAGCTCGTGGGCGCCAAGGCGCTGCGCAAGCGTCGACCCGATCTGCACTTCGCACAGACGCTCGACGAGAAGGGCGCGCTGCCCGAGGGCGTGGTCGGCGTGTACGTGCCCTCGCGGCTCGACGAGACCGTGCTCTACGTCCCGCATCTGAAGACGCTCGTGTGCGCGGACCTCACCGAGAACTTCGACACCTCGATGGAGCACCTTCCGACGCGCCTCTACCTCAAGGCCGCGGGCATCTACGGCAAGCCCGGCGTCGCGCGCCCGCTGCGCGCGCTCTTCGACAAGAAGGGCACGCTGCGCGCGATCGACGAGATCACGTCGTTCGACTTCGAGCGCGTCACGCTCGCGCACGGCCGCGTGATCGAGCACGACGGCCGACGCCTCGTGCGCGAGAGCTACGACTGGGCGCGCTGAGCAGCGCTCAGGGACGAGGAGCGCAGCGACGAGGCGAGCGACGGGGAGCGCAGCGACGAGGCGAGCGACGGGGAGCGCAGCGACGAGGCGAGCCGGCGATCGGACACGCGCGCAGCTCACGAAGTGAGCGAGCACGGGAGAACCCGGGGGAGCTCGAGGGGCCGGAGGTCCCTCGACCCAGACAACTCAGGGGACCGAGAAAGATTCGGGGGCGCCTTGCGGCGGGGGAGCGCAGCTCCCCCTGGAGCAGGAGTCGAGTCGAGGAGCGCAGCGACGAGGCGAGCGACGGGGAGCTCGAGGGGCCAGAGGTCCCTCGACCCAGACAACTCAGTGCCCGCCGCAGGTGAGGTAGAGCAGGCCGAACCCGAGCAGCACGAGGAGGACCAGGGCGACGAGCACTGCGAGCGCGAACACACCGAACGCGCCGACGCCGCCGAGGCAGCCGAGCGCGCCCGCCTTCGCGACGTCCTTGGCGAGCTGCTCGTTCGGATCCTGCGGTGGCGTGTGCTGCGGTGCGTTCACGACGCGCCGACGATCGACCATCACGTCGCGCGAGACAAGGCCCCTTCGGGCGCGATCGTCGTCTCACGCGGCGTGTTCCGACGCAGGCTCCAGAGCCCGCACACCACCATCGCGATCGCGAAGAGCTGGTACGCGGAGAGCGGCCCCGCGTAGAGGCGGCTGTCGCGCAGCGGCTCGATCGCGAAGCGGAACAGACCGTAGAGCACGAGGTGCAGCGCGAAGAGGCGATGCTTCATCACGCTGCGTCGCTGCATGAGCACGAACGCGATCCCGAGCCCGAGATGGAAGAGCAGATCGTAGAGCGCGGTCGGGTGGCGCATCACGCCTTCGTGATCGGGCAGCGCGAGCAGCGAGTCGGTCTCGCGGCCGCCGCAGCAGCCGACGAGCATGCAGCCCACGCGACCGATCGCGATCGAGAACGGCAGGATCATCGCGAAGCGATCGTTGGGCGGCGTCCGGTAGTCGAACGGGATCTTGAGGAGCTCCGCGGTGAGGAAGCCGAAGAGCAGCGCGCCCGTGATCGAGCGGCCCACGAGGAACACCGCCTCGAGTCCCACGGGCTCGAGCGGCCAGCCCAGATCGCCCACGATCGCGGCGAATTTCGCGCCCACGAGCGCACCGATGAGCGTCAGCGCCTGGATCCACCGGTACTTCGAGCGCTCGACGGGATCGGCGATCCCGCGGCTCGAAGGGAAGAGCGCCGCGAGCAAGAGACCGGCGAGCACGGGCACGACGTAGCCCGCGTGGAAGCCGTTCTCGAGGCGCTCGGCGAGCTGATCGTTCATCGCGCGGGCGCATCGTACGCGAGGTGCGGCTGACGTACGCTGCATGCATGTCGAGCCGGCCTCTCCTCGCCGTGATCGTCGGTCTTCCCCTCGTCGGCCTCACGATCGTGGGCCTCGGGCTCCTCGGCAACGCAGGTTGCGGCGGCGCAGACGCGCGCCCGCAGGCGAACCAATCCACGACGAGCCGGGGGACGACGCTCGCGCCCGCGCCTCCGGATCTCGCGCAGCTGCGCGCGCTGCTCGAGCCTCTGCACGGGCACACGTTCACGAACGAAGAGCGAGACGAGCGCGGCTGTCCTCCCGATCAGGACCTCGGCGCATACCTCGCGATGCTCGATCAGAACACGGCGCCCGATCCCTCCGAGCCGGGCCGTGTGAACGAGCGCACCGGCGGCTGTGACGTGCCGACCGAAGATGCGATGTGGCCCGAGCCCGACCCCGCGTACTGGCTCTGCACCGTGAGCGCGTACACCCGCGACGCGGGCGGCGAGTCACCGTGGCACTACGAGCTGCGCGTGCGCGTGCGGCGAAGCGATGGCGCGATCGATCCGAGCTGGATCGCCTGCCCCGGCATGCCCTGAGAGACCGAGAAAGACTGCCCGCGCTTCGAGTCGGGCCGTGAATCGATTGTGTCTCGATCCCTGAGCGCTTTCTCGAACTTCACTTGTACTCGATGAGGCCGCTCTTCTCGCCGCGCGCGCGGTTGCGCCAGAAGCGCAGCGCGCCCTCGAGCTCGGCGCCTTTCGCGAGCACCATGAACGCGGCGTAGGCGGCCGCGCTCTCCATCGGCACGCCGCGTCGACGCACGGCACGGAACGCGCGGTACGCGCTCACCGGATAGCCCGCGAAGAGCGAGAGCGAGAGGCCGCCGGTGAACGGCGCGCCTGCGAGCGCGAGGCCGGGGATCACCGCGCCCCAGAGCACGATGCGACGCGTCTCCTTCACCCAGTGGCGCTCCGGCCCGCGGCCGTGCTTGTGCGCGCCCTCGGCGTAGGCGTGGCCCGATCGCACAGCGCGCTGCCACCACTGGCGGAGCTCGGTGATCGCCGCGTCGTGCAGCGTCATCTCGTGATCGATGCGGAGGATCCTCCAGCCCCGCGCGCGGAGCCGCAGACACAGGTCCGGCTCTTCGCCTGCGATGAGCGAGCCGTCGTAGCCGTCCACCGCGCGGAAGGCCTCGACGCGCATCATCGCGTCGCCGCCGCACGCCAGGGCCTCGCCCACGGGCGTGTCCCACTCCACGTCGATCACGCGGTTGTAGATGCTGGCGTCGGGGAAGCGCTCGCGACGTCGACCACACACCACGGCGACGTCGTCGCGCGCGTCGAGCGTCTTCATGGCCGCTTCGATCCAGCCGGGGACGATCTCGCAGTCGCCGTCGACGAACTGCACGCGCGCGATCGAGGGATCGATCGACATCAGGCGCGCGAAGCCTTCGTTGCGTGCGCGCGCGGCGGTGAAGGGCCGCGAGAGATCGAGATCGAGCACGTCGGCGCCGAGCTCACGCGCGCGATCGGCCGATCCATCGGTCGATCCGGAGTCGACGTAGACCACACGATCCACGCGCCCGAGCACCGACGTCAGGCAACGAACGAGGCGCTCACCCTCGTTTCGTCCGATCGCGACGAGCCCGACCTTCGACGTCACGCGCGCGCCTGTAACACGCGCGTGTGCTGCTAGCATCCGCGACCTCATGCGCGCGCTCGGCATCGCGATCGCTTCGGGCCTCGTGAAGGGGCTCGTGCTCGGGCTCTCGCTCGGGCTCGTGATCAGCTACGCGCTGCGCTGGCCGATGCCGACGGGCTCTCTCCTCGGCTACCTCGCGGCGATGGCCGCGTGCGGCACCACGGGCATCGCGGGCGGCCATGCGCCGTGGCGCGAGGGCGCGTGGCTCGTGGCCGCGCTCAAGTGTGTGGCAGGCGTGGCCGTCGGCGCGCTGCTCTACTGGGTGCTCTGCGCGCACCTCGACGTCGTGCTCCCCGCGAGCCTCGTCGGTCTGCTCTCGCTGCCTGCCGATCCGGCGCTCGCCGAGGACGGATCGCTCTCGTGGGTCGCCATCCCCGTGCTCGCGCTCGCATCGATCACCACGGCGTTCGGCCTGCTCGTCGAGATCGATCACGTCGGTGGCGACGACGACGAGAAGAAGTCGAGCGCGCCCAAGAAGGCCGCGTCCACCACGCCTGCCAAGAAGCCCGCGCTCGCGCGCACAGTCGTCGAGAACGCCGACACCGAGACCGACGACCGACCGGCGCGCACGAGACGCGCGCGTCCGAGCGACACCGAGTGATCACGATCGAACGAACCTCACGAAGGAGATCGAGCGCATGAGCCAGCCCACCATCCACCTCGAAGGCAAGGTCGCGATCGTCACCGGCGCCAGCCGCGGCATCGGCGAGTCGATCGCGCGCACGTACGCCAAAGCGGGCGCCAAGGTCGTGCTCGCGTCGCGCAAGCTCGAGGGCCTCACCGAGGTGCAGAAGAAGATCGAGGCCGAGGGCGGCGAGGCGCTCGCGGTCACGTGTCACACCGGCAGCCGCGAGCAGATCGATCAGCTCGTCGAGAAAGCCGTCGAGCGCTTCGGCAAGGTCGACGTGCTCGTGAACAACGCGGCGACCAACCCCTACTTCGGCCCGATGATGCTCGTGGAGGAGCTCGCCTGGGACAAGACGTTCGAGGTGAACGTGAAGGGCTACTTCTACACGACGCGCGCGGTGGTGAGGCACCTCCAGTCGCGCAACGCGCCGGGCGCGATCGTGAACGTCGCATCCGTCGCAGGGCAGATGGCGATGCCGCTCCAGGGCGTGTACGCGATGACGAAGGCCGCGGTCATCTCGATGACCAAGACGCTCGCGATGGAGCTCGGGCCCGCCAACGTACGGGTGAACGCGATCGCGCCCGGCCTCGTCGACACGAAGTTCGCGTCCGCGCTCACCGCGAACGACGAGATCCGCGAGATGGTGCTCTCGCGCATGGCGATCAAGAAGATCGCGCAGCCCGAGGACATCGCGGGCATCGCGCTCCTCCTCGCCAGCGATCAAGGCAGCTACTTCACGGGCGAGTGCGTGGTCGTCGACGGCGGCTGGACCATCGGCTGACGCGGTCCGAATTCGGCGGCAGACCGCGATCGGTCGCTTCGCACTGGACGGCCGGATCGTGCCAGTTACACCACGACCACGTGCTCGCTGCTTTCCTCGACTTCCTGCCTCCCGATCTCGAGCCCGCGTCCATCCGAGACCTCGCGCTGCTCGATCGCGCCTTCGATCGGCCCAGCGGACAGCTCCTCTTCGTCCTCCGTCACGACGGCGCGCGCGCGATCCTCTCGCGGCCCTCGCACTTCGAGCTGTTCCGCGCGATCCCGGTGCGGGGCCACTCGCCGTTCGCGATCATGACGTCCGAGAGCGTGGCGACGCTCGAGGTGAACGTGGTCGATGGCCGTGTCCTTCGCCTCGCGCTCGACGCCGAGGAGGCCCAGCGCCTCGAGCCCTTCGTGCGACACGAGACCGCGCGGGTCGAGATCGTTCCCGGCCGTGGAGATCGTGGGACCGAACGGCCACGGCGCAGCTCGATCCGTCCGCCCGAGAGCGTCGAGGCCGAGGTCGTCGTGGTGCCCGAGCACGTGCTCAGGAAGCCGATCACACCCGCACCGGCGCCGATCCGCGGCCAAGGCGCTGTCGAAGATCTCGCGAGGAAGATCGTCGTGGTCGACTCCGCGCCGACACCGCTGCCGCGCGCGCGACCGAGCTCGCCTCCGGCGCCGCGGCCCAGCCCGCGACCACCGCGGCCCCCGCAGCGCGAAGGCGACGCGATCGCAGACGATCGCTCCTCGACCATCCCTCCAGCGCTCGCGCCTTCGCCCGCAGCGCTCGCGAGGGTGCGCGGCGAGCGCGTGCCCGACAGCGGCGAGCACGAGAGCGTACGGCCCCCCGCGTTCACACCACAGCCGATGCGCGCGGTGACGAGCCCGCGCGACACGAGCGCGCTGCGCGTGCGCCTCCAGCGGCACTGGGAGCGCGGTGAGCTCGACGAAGCGAGCCAGGTGGCCCGCGTGCTCTCGTTCCTCGGCTCCGGCGATCCGACGGAGCGACGTCTGGCGAGCCTCGCGGGCGACGGCGCGCCGAGCCTCGGCAGCGCGCTCTCGCGCCATCTCTTCTCGGCCTACGTGGCCCACGACGACGAGGATCCCGATCTCGCGCGCCTCTGCGCCGCGTTGTGGCCCGCGCTGCTCACCATGCGGCTCCGGCCCGAGCGCGATCTCGGCCTGCGGCCGCGCGATCTCGTGGACGTGGCGACGGCAGAGTCGGGCTTCGCCGCAGCGTTCCGTCGCGCCGCGCGCTCGCTCTCCCTCTCGCTGCCGCGCCTCTGGATCCGCACCGACGTGAGCGGCGGCTTGGCCTACCTCAACGTCTCGCCCATGGGCAGCCTGTGCGGTGGCTCGCTCGCGAGCTCGTTCAGCGCAGACGAGATGCTGTTCGTCGCCGCGCACCACCTCGCGTTCTATCGACCCGAGGTCTACCTGTTCGCGCTCCTGCCGAACACCACGGACCTCCTCACGCTCGCGTGCGCGGGCCTGCTCCTCGAGCGACGCATGGCGCCAGAGCCGCGCCTCGTGAAGGTCGCGGAGGCGATCGAGCGCTTCATGGTGCCGCAGGTGCGCGACTCGCTTCGTCACGCGTGCAGCGAGCTGTCGCTCGTCGGTGGCGATCCGCGCACGCAGCTCGCGGCCGAGCTCGCACGCTTCCGTCGCGCGGCGCACGTCTCGGCGGTGCGCGCAGGCTTCGCGCTCACCGGCTCGATCCACCTCGCCGCACGCATGGCGCGCTTGCTCCCAGCGCAAGCAGGGCTCGACGTGGAAGAGGTCGTCGACGACCTCGCGAGCTACGCGGTCTCCCCGGGATGGCTCTCGCTGCGACGCGAGCTCGGCATCGCGCTCGCGCCGAGCTCGCCCGAGATCCTCGTCTGATCGCGCGGGTCGGGCTCAGGTCGATGCAGGGCCGAGCTCGGACCACGCACGCTCGAGGCGCTTGCCGCGCGCGGCGCCTGCGATCGAGAGGAGCGTGCGATCGCGCCGCAGACGGACCGCGCGTTCGTCGTCTGCCGTCGCGATCGCCGCGTCGAGGCGCGCGAACACGTCCTTGCCCAGCGTGATCGCGCCCGCGAGCGCCACGTGGGTGCTCGGCTCCTCCGCCGGCATCTCTGCGATCGAGGTGAGCGAGGCGATCGTCGCGAGCGCGAGCTCGATCGTGCGGTGCATCGCCTCTCGATCGCTCGCGCCTTCGGACCGGAGACGCAGCTCGCGGATCGCGTGACCGAGCGCGGCGCCGAAGACGTGCACGTCCTCGATCGTGCGGAACGGCTTCACGTAGCGGTCGTAGCCATCACCGAGCAGCACGGCGTCGATCGACACCTCGACGTCGCGCAGCGAGAGGCTCGCGTGCGGGATCTCGGGCACGAACGGCGTGTCGGGCATCGTGGTGATCACGAGGCCCTTCGCGCCGGCGGGCACGCGCACCACGCGCAACATCGGACGCGGGGCCTCGGGCGGATCGACACGCGCCACCACGAGGATCTCCGTCGCGTGCGGTCCCAGCGTGGTCCAGCGCTTGTCGCCGGTGACGCGCGCACGGTCGCCCTCGATCACGAGGCGCGTCGCGATCGCCTTCGGCGTGTTGCCCGCTTCTTCGGTCACCGCGAGCGCAGCCATCGACTCGAGCGGCAGGCCGGGCACGAGGCGATCGAGCGCGTGGCGGTAGCCGCTCGCGAACGCCCACGCGAGACGATCGGCCTCGAGCCCCGAGCGCACGGCGCGCTCGAAGGTGTTCTCCGCGCGGCCCGCGATCGCGAGGTGTCGCGGCCACCACGCGGCCACGTGCTCGATCGGGCTCGGATCGAGCGGCGTGGAGAGGAGCGCGCGCGTGAGGTCCATCGCGTCAGCGTACGTCGAAGTCGCTGCCGATCAGCAGGTAGAGGCCCCAGGCTTTCTCGCCGATCGTGTCGTACGCGGTGTTGTCGACGACGTTCACGAAGAAGCGGCTCTCGAGGAACACGTCGTTCAGCTCGCCGCGCACGAAGGGCACGAGCGTGAAGAAGCCCACTGCCGAAGGGTCGCCCGACGATCGGCCCTCGTCGTACATGACGGTCTGGACGCGGAGACCGGCGGCCAGCTCGGGGATGGGGCGCACGCCACCCCACAGGCCGAGCTGCGCGCCGATCGCGACGCCCTCGTAGCCCTCGAGCACCGGTACACCGACTCCGAGCGCGGCCTCGCCGCCGAAGAAGAGCCAGTCCTGTCGGTACTCGGCGTCGACGCGGAACACGAGCGGGACATAGCCCCGAGAGACCATCCACGGATCCCACGCCCCGTTCGGCAGCGCGCTGAGCGGGACCTGAATGATCGCGAAGTCCGCCGCGACGGGCGGGATCAGACTGCCAGCGTCGTACACGTTCATGAGCGGCCCCACGACACCGAAGCCACCGCGCACCCGGAGCTCGCGCATCGGTCGAACGGCCACGCGCACACCGCCATGGAGGTTGCCCGCGCGGAAGTCGGTGCGGTCCTCGAGCACCCAGCGGCCGAAGCTCGCGACGCTGCGGAACTGGACGTCGATCGAGAGCGAGACGTCGTCCGAGATCGCGAAGACGTCCGCGTTGATCGCGAGGCTGGGAACGAGCAGCGCGCGCCCGTGGCGCTGGCCGATCAGATCCGGCCCTTCGCCATAATAGAAGCCGAGGTCGAGCGTGAAGCGCGAGCTGGACGTGAGCGAGTACTCGCCCGTGGACTGCGCCGAGGCAGGCACGACGAGGACGAGCGACGCGAGCGAGAGCAGCACGGCGAGCGAGGTCCGCAGCATGGTGCGCGAGCTTGATCGATCCATGCGCGCGAGACCAATCACCCAAGCGACCGTTCGCTCGTCGACGGCGCTCCCCGGCCTCGCGCCGATCGCGGTCGCCACGCGTCACCGTCGCTGACACGATCGATCTCCTCGCATGCTCCCGATCGACAGCCTGGCCCGCAACTTCGGCATCGTGCGCGTGCAGCTGCGGCTCTCGGCGTTGCTCGCGATGCAGTACCGCTGGGAGCTCTTCGCCGACGCGTTCTTCTCGGTGTTCTGGACGTTCACCGCGCTCTTGCCGCTGTGGCTCGTGTTCGAGGAACGCCCTCGCATCGCGGGCTACACGTTCGCCGAGGCGCTCGTGGTGCTCGGCTTCTTCACGATCCTCCAGGGCGTGCTCGAGGGCGCGATCCACCCGAGCCTCGGCACCGTCGTCGAGCACGTGCGCACCGGCACGCTCGACTTCGTGCTGCTCAAGCCTGCCGACGCGCAGCTGCTCGTCTCCACCGCGCGCTTCGCGCCGTTCCGTGTGCTCAACGTGCTCGCGGGGATCGCGATCGTGTTGCGCGCGTTCGTGCTGCTCGATCGCTGGCCGACCGTAATCGATCTGTTCCTCTGTCTCATGCTCTTCGTGAGCGCCGTCTCGATCCTCTACGGCCTCTGGATCCTCACGGTGTCCGCTGCGTTCTACGTGGGACGCATCGACAACCTGCGCTTCTTGTTCACGAGCATCTTCGACGCCGCCCGCTGGCCCGCGACGGTGTACCGAGGCGCGCTCGGCTTCTTCTTCACGTTCGTGATCCCGCTCGCGCTGATGACGAGCTACCCGGCGTGGGCGCTGCTCGGCCTGCTCGAGCCGTGGCGCGTCGTGATCGCGCTCGCGTTCGGCCTCGGGTTCAGTCTCGCCTCGCGCGTGGTCTTCCTGCGCGCGCTCGCCCGCTACACGTCCGCCTCGAGCTGAGAGAGCGTCATGCGTGCTCCTCGGCGGCGATGCCGAGACGCGCGCGACTCTCCTCCAAGGTCTGTGGCAAGAGCGACCAGTAGTCCCACGCGCCCATCACATCGGTGGTCACGCGTCGACCTCGCAAGAACGCCGGCATCACGCGCGCAGGGTCGAACGCGCCGCGCGCGGGCGTGACGATCGATGGGCTCACTGGCAGGTCCAGGTGGAACGTCGCGAGCGCGGTGACGAAGAACGTGAACCACTGGGGCTCACCCATCTTCGAGGCGTGTCCTCCGTAGAACCCGGCGATCTCGCACTCGCCCGCGGGATCGGTGCCATAGCCGTTCACGACGTGCATGAGGTCGTGGTGGATCATTCGCTCGGGGAGGCCGCCCTTCTCGCCGGGAAAGGTGAGCCCGCGCTGATCGAGGTGGTCGAAGAACGCCTTGCCGAGCGTGCCGTTCGGAAGGGACGACAGCGCGCGGAAGCGGGCCGCCAGGGGTGGATCTCGGTGAAGTCCCGCGACGAAGCTCGCGGCCTCGAGCAGGCCTCCGACGCCACGCTCGGACCAGAGACGCGAGAACACACGTCGACCATCGGGTGAGCGGCTCACGAGCGCTCGCTGGATCGTGAGCACGCTCCGTCGTCGCAGCGCCGGAAGGAGCGCGACCCAGGGCGAGCGCACGCCGAGGCGCGACGCGTACGTCGTGACGACACGCTCCTTGGGCGCGTCCACCTCGGTCTCGATGCATGCCGCGATCACGAGCGCATCGACGAGCGCGCGGCGCGCGTCGGGCGAAACCACGGCGTCCTCGATCGACGTCCGGTCACGACGCGCCTCCTCGAGCGTGAGGTCGAGGCTCGCCGCGCTCACGGCGAGCAGCGCCTCGCTGCGTGCGCTCGATCGGCCCGCGGCGCAGACGTCGTCCATCGCGACGAGCAGCGCTCGCGCGATCGGTCGATCGACGCTCACGACGTCACCTCGCGGAGCGCCTTCGTGCTCGCGATCCCACGCCAGCACTGCTCGGCCCACGCGGCCGCGAAGCGCGCGGCGCGACCCTTCCAAGCGCGCTTCGAGACGTCTCGGTTCTGCTGGAAGAAGAACGAGAAGCCGCCGAAGAACCCGAGCACGGTGGCCTCGAGGGACGCGTCCTCGCGGAGCTCGCCAGCGACCACGCGCCGCTCGAGCGCGCGGACGAGGTGCGCCGTCATCTGCGCCGTGCCTTCACGGATCGTTCGACCGAGCTCGGGGTGAACGAGCGCCTCCGCGCTGACGAACGCGACGAACGCCGCCTCCTCGGGAGAGACCGACCCATAGACGTCAGCAATGGAGACGAACAGCGCGCGCGCGGTGCGCGGGCTCGCGTCGAGCACCAGCGCGGCGACCTCGCCTGCGAAGGACCCTCGACGGGAGAAGAGCTCGAGGAGCATGGCGTCCTTGGTGCCGAAGTGGTGGAACACCAGCGCCTCGGCGACGCCCGCTTCCTGCGCGATGCGCTTGGTGCTGGTGCCGGCATAGCCGTGCTTCACGAAGAGCGACTCGGCCACGGCGAGCAGCTGCTCGCGCCGCCGCAGCGCCTGCTGTGCACGTGTACCGAGCTCCGCTTCGGGCCCCGCCTTCGGCTTCGGCTGTCGTTCGGACGTTCGCTGAGTGGTCACTCAGCGAGTTGTGGCGGAGACACCCTCTCGACGCAAGGGCCAGCCACGACGCGTGCGTCACTGCCGGGCCGCGTGCCTCCTCGGATGGGTGGGCCCCAGCGCTCTCTCGCGTCCGAGTCTCCGCGAGCGCGTGTAGCGTCTCGCCCATGGCGACCGAAGTCTCCGTGCGCGATCGCGAGCAGCTCCACTACCTCCTCTCCGAGGCTGCCGAGATCGAGCACGATCTCATGTGCTGCTACCTCTACGCGGCGTTCTCGATGAAGGACGCGCGCGACGACCTCCAGCCCGACGAGCTCGAGGCGACGCAGCGCTGGCGTCGCTCGATCACCAGCGTGGCCATCGAAGAGATGACGCACCTGTCGCTCGTCTCGAACCTCCTCACGGCCATCGGCGGGACGCCGCACTTCGGACGACAGAATTTTCCGACGTCTCCGGGTGTGCACCCCGCTGGCATCGTGCTCCAGCTCGCGGCGCTCGATCGCGCGACGCTCGATCACTTCATCTTCCTCGAGCGACCGGAGGGCGTGGATCTCCCGGATGGTGCGGGCTTCGCGCCGACGCTGGCGTACGTGCGCGGACCGCGCCGCCCCGGTCTCATGCCGATGGCGCTCGACTTCGCCACGGTCGGCGCGCTCTACGCCGCGATCCGCACAGGCTTCACGACGCTCGCGGAGAAGCTCGGCGAGCGCGCGCTCTTCGTCGGCGATCCGGCGGCGCAGGTGGGCCCAGAGCTCTTGTCGCTCCCGGGCATGAGGCGCGTCACCGACCTCGCCTCCGCGCATGCGGCGCTCGAGACGATCGTCCAGCAGGGCGAGGGCGCGCCGGGGCACACGGAGGACTCTCACTTCAGGAAGTTCGTCGACATCCGCACCGAGCTCGACGCGCTCGTTCGCGCGCGCGCCTCGTTCGCGCCGGCGCGGCCTGCTGCGCGCAACCCCGTGATGCGTCGTCCGCCCATGCCCGAGGGCCGCGTGTGGATCACCGCGCCGGTGGCCGAGGAGGTCGTGGACCTCGCGAACTCGGCCTACACGTTCAGCCTGCGCCTGCTCGCGCAGGGCTTCGGCTGGGCAGGCGAGGTGGAGGCCAAGCGCACGCTCCTCGACGCCGCGATCGCGTCGATGCAGGCGGTCGGTGTGCTCGGCTCCGAGCTCACGCGCATGCCCGCGAGCCCCGATCATCCCGGAGTGACGGCAGGGATGACGTTCGCGCTGCTGCGCACGATCGCGCCGCTGCCGCACGGAGGCAGCGAGTGGACCTTCCTTCGCGAGCGCGCGCAGCAACTTGCCGCTGCATGCGAGGCCGCGACGGCGAGCACGCCGGAGCTCTCGCGGTGCACGCGCGTCTTCGAGGAGGTCGCGCGCGAGCTGTCGCGCGTGGAGCTCGCGCCTCCCGCGCCGACCTCACGCTCGCTGCCCGTGGTGAGAGAGCCCGTGGTCGCCGCGCCCGCGCCGAGCCAGCACGACGGCGCGGTGGAGATCGTCGAGTCCGAGGGTGTCACGCTGCAGTTCGAGGCCCGACGCTGCATCCACGCGCGTCACTGCGTGCTCGGCGAGCCCGAGGTGTTCGTGGCGAACGTGGTGGGGCCTTGGCTCCATCCCGAGCGCACGCGGGTCGAGGATCTGATGCGCGTGGCGACGGCCTGTCCGAGCGGCGCGATCACGCTCGTGCGCAAGGACGGCGGCCCCGAGGAAGCACCGCCCAAGGTCAACGTGCTCCGCGTTCGAGAGAACGGCCCGTACGCAGTGCACGCCGAGCTCGCGATCGACGGCGAGCCGCCTCGGCTGCGCGCGACGCTGTGTCGTTGTGGCAAGAGCCGAAAGAAGCCGTACTGCGATGGCTCGCACGTCGATGGTTTCGTCGCGAGCGGCGAGCCCGCGACGCTCGAGGTGACCCCGCTCTCGGATCGACGTGGCCCGCTCCGCGTGCGTCCGCTGCCGAACGGCCCGCTCGACGTGCAGGGCAACGTGGAGATCTGCGCGGGCACCGGACGAAGCGTGCTCAAGACCACGGGCGCGAAGCTCTGCCGCTGCGGAGGCTCCGGCCAGAAGCCGCTCTGCGACGGCACCCACGCACGCATCGGCTTCCGCTCGGACACCTGAGCCTCGACGACGACAGCGAAGCGCGATCGCTCTCACTGCGCCGGGATGGCACCCCGGGGAGAGGCCGTGGGCGCCTCACGCTTCGGCATCCGCGTGACGATCGCGTACGGCACACCCACGCTCACGAGGTGCACCCAGTACGGCCACTCGGTCGCGGCCGTACTGAAGAACAGCGCCGCGAAGAGCGCGGTGGCCGCGAGGCGCGGGACGAGCACCGCGGGCGGCAGCGCGCGGCCCTTGGATCGCAGGTGCCACGCGTAGCCGCTCGCGAGCGCGCCGAGCACGGCGACGCCGATCACGCCCGCCGTGCCGAGGTCACCGCGTAGGATCCATCGAAGGCCGTACCACCACGTCGCGCAGATCAGCGCGTGCGCCGCGAGCACGCTCGCCGGCACCACGAGCAAGCGGCCGATGCCCTCGAGTCGATCGAGCAGCACGTCGGCCGCCGCCGCGAAGTAGCCCCACGCCAAGATGCCCTGGACCGGCACATCCAGATGACCCGGCTCGCTCCACGTCCAGAGCTCCGCGCGCGTGGCGAGCACTTCCATCAACGACGCGTCGGCCGTCACGAGCACGAACAAGAGGAGCGGCCGCTGCCACGGCCGGGCCGCAGGAAAGAGCGCCTTGCGCACGCCGCGCGCGGACAAGATCACGAGCGGCCAGATCAGCGGCACGAGCAGCGGCACATCGAGCATGCGTGCATGCCAGTCCGTCGCGTAGCCGTACGACCGATACATCGTGATCGACGTCTGCTCGCCCACGAAGCCCGCGAGCGCGAGCAACGCGTAGTCACTCAGGAAGCGCGCGCGCGACGCGGGCGTGGGCTCCGCGCGCCAGTGCAGCGCGAGCGTGAGCAGCACGACGACCACACAGAGCGCTTCGAACAGAGGCAGCGGCACGCGAGCTCCAGCGAGGCATCAGGACGAGACGCAAGCGGGGTTGGGGCCCGCGCGCAGCGTTCGCACCGCGAACGGAGCGGGAGGGGTCCCGCAAAGCGGGGAGGGTCCGCTCGGACCCTCAGGAAGAAAAGTTCTCGTCGCGCATGCGCCACGCGATGCGCGTCGCCGCCATCATGATGGTGAGCTGCGGGTTCACGCCGAGGCTCGATGGGAGGATCGATCCATCGGTCACGTACAGGCCCTCCGTGTCCCAGACCTTGCCCCACGGATCGACCACACCATCGCCCGCGTACTTGCTCATGCGGCACGTGCCGAGCGGGTGCTGCGAGGCCGCCTCGAAGCGCGAGCTCGGCACGCGATCGAGATCGAAGCGACGGTACGCGTCGGGCGTCAGGCCATCGCTGCCGAGGATGGGGAGGAACACCTCCTTCGCGCCCGCCGCGAGGAAGCAGTCTGCGAGCTTGCGCATGCCGAAGCGCATGCGGACGTGGTCTTCTGGCGAGCACTGATAGAACGAGATCGGCTCGCGACCGAAGGGATTCTTGTGGATCGAGCCGCCGCCGTCGTCGTGCACCATCGTGCCGAACATCGCGATGTGATCGACCTGCTCCGCGAGCTTCGCGTGCTTGGGTCCGGCGTACGGCATCGTCGCCGCGATCACCGACGCGGGGACGAAGAGGCTCGTGAGCGTCACGCCGTCGTGCTCGAACGCGTCGACGAACGCGCTCTGGAGCGCGCCCTGCCAGCCGCGCACCGGACGATCGAAGCGCGCGTACACACGGAAGCCCGGGTGCAGCGTGAGGTTTCTGCCGATGTGCGATCCGACGTGGCCGAGGCCGCTCGCGCGCAAGAGCAATGGTGAATGCATGCCGCCGCACGCGACGATCACGCGCTTGGCGCGCACGCGCAGCTTGCCCTTCTTGGTACCGACGGGGCCCGTCATCAGGCGCCCCTCGACGCCGATCGCGCGGTTGCCCTTCATCGTCACGCGGTCGACGAGGCAGTCGGTGTAAAGCGTGGCGCCTGCCTCGATCGCGCGCGGCAGGTACGAGAGATCGACCGACATCTTCGCGCTGTGCGGACAGCCGAAGTTGCAGCGCCCGCAGCCGTTGCAGCCCTTGGTGTTGCGGCGCAGCGGGTGCACGGGGATGCCGAGCTTCGCGGCGCCCTCGGCGAAGAGCTCCGTCGAGCGCGAGCGCATCGAGACGGGCACCTCCTCGACGTGGATCGCCTCTTCGACGTGTCGGTAGTACGGGTCGAGCGCCTCGGGCGTGAAGTCCGCGAGCTCCATGTCGCGCGACCACACGCGCAGGATCGAGTCGGGCACGCGGAAGCACACGCCACCGGTCACGACGCTCGAGCCGCCGACGACGCGGCCCATCGTCACGTTGATCGTCGGCGCGCCGAACAGACCCAGCGACGTCGTCATCCCGCCCTCGCGCCACACGTGACGCAAGGACTCGCTCTGCCGCATCGCGCCGTGCTCGGCGGCCGGCACGTTCTTGCCCTCTTCGAGCACGATCACGCGCTTGCCCGCGAGCGCGAGCTCGGTGGCCATCACGGCGCCGCCTGCGCCCGAGCCCACGATCACGACGTCGCAGTCGACGTCGAGATCGCCCGTCATTTGCGCGCCCGACACGATGCTCACGTCGTCACCGTCGCTTCTTCGCGTGCCTCGCCCGCTTCGGCGCGAACGGCCGTGAGGCACTTGCGATCCCAGCCGATCTCCCGCGCCGCATCGGGGTGCTCGTAGTAGACGAGGCTCACGATCGCGCGCGCCCCGAAGAGCGCGAGCGAGAGCGGCGTGCGCTCGAGGGCCTCGAGCGCCTCGATGCGATCAGGCAGCGAGAGCGACGCGAGGCGCGACATGCGTCCGCCCACGATCGGCGCGATCCACGTCACGACGAACAGGCACAGCCGAAAGAGCATGCGCGCGCGCACGTTCAGGTGCGCGACGAAGTCGTCGAGATCGGTGATGAACCACGCCATGCGATCGGCGGGCGGCGCCTGATCGAGCGTGCGCGCGAAGAGCGCCTCACCGAACGCCATCGCGTCGCGTCGAGCAGAGTCCGAGAGCACCTGCGTCACGGCGCGGACCCTAACACGCAGGCTCCACTGGTTCGCTGACTTCACCGAGTCGTGCGACCCTCGATGGCTGGAGGAGTGAATTGGGCCGACGTGTCGGCTGGAGCTTCAGCGCGATGATCTCTCTGACGGTCGGGGCGACGGTGCCCGGTCTCGCGGAGGCGCAGTGCATGTGCGGATGCCCGACTTCGCAGGCTCCGTTCTTCGACGACCGCGGGGGTGACCCGGCCGTCATGCCGCTCAACGGCCGCGTCTTCGCGCGACTCTCTCGGCATGACCCGATGACTGTGCTCGTGACGAACGAAGCGGGAGACGCGGTCGATGTGCGCGTGGAACCGGCAGGCGACGCGAGCGGATCGGCGTTCTGGGTCGGACCGACCACGGCATGGATACCGGGCACCTACACGATTGGAGCGGCACGCGTCGCGGACGGAGCGATCGAAAGCACTGCCTTTCGGGTCTCGGCTGAGCTCGACGTGACGCCACCGGTCATCGAGTCCCTGGAGGCCCATGGATCGAGCGGCACGCGCTGGTGCGCATCGCGCATCGCTGCAGGGCTGGCGTGGGATCTCGCGGAGATTGGCGACGATCTCTGCGTTGCCGAGATCGAGGTGCTCGACGGAGACACGTCTCGGGGCAGGCTCTTCGCGCGCGCCGACGCGACGGGGACGTCGTCCTTCGGCACCGCTTCCGTAGAGTGCCTCGGTGAGGCGCACGTCGACGGATGGGTCGAGGGAGCCGTCGAGACCGTGCGCGTCCGAGTGATCGACGCAGCGGGGAACGCCAGCGAACCCATCGAGATCGACGTGACACCGACTTCGGTACCCGCGTTCGTGCCGATGGAGTGCGGGCGATGGTGCAGTGTGACCGCTCCCGGATCGAGCCCACGCGGCGCGCGCCCCGAGATCAGCGGACTCGTGGCCGCCATCTCGTGGCTCGGCCTTCGACGTCGGCACCGACCGCGCTGAGCATGGGCGTGGCGGGCGCGTGCGGCGGCTCACTGCATCTGGCACTCGAAGCCTGCGCGGACGATCGCGTTGTGCAGGCCGTAGTCGCGCGATGCGCCGAGCGGCGCGTCATGGGGCCAGAAGAGGTCTCCGAGCTCCGTGGGGTTGCGGCCGCGCACGATCGCCGTGCCCACACACATGCAGCCCGTCGCGCACGCACCAGGGTCGCCCTGACATCCGGTGCGACAGTCCGCGGCCACCCATGCCGCGAGCTGCGGCTGGACGCATCGCCCGTAGGCCATGCGGAACGCGAGCAGCGCGGACCCGCTGCCGTCGACGAGGAAGCCACCCTGGCTCACGCGCATCAACAGCGTGGGCTCGTTCGCGCGGGCGGACTCGAGGGCGGTCACGATGCATTGGCACTCGCCACGATGCGCGGCGTCGTCCGCGAACGCGCCGAATGGGCCGTTGCAGCGCGCGCTCACTTGCTCCGAGCTCATGCCATCGACCAGATCGGTCATGCCCTCCGAGACCGCCGTGGCGGGCGAAGGCAACGACGTGTCGCGCAGGCCGAGCCATGCGGCGCGACCGACACCGGCGACGAGGATCACCAGACTCGTCACCTGGACGACGCGCGCCAACGACTCGGAGCCGTGCTCGTTCAGTGTGCGCGCGAGGTAGAGCCCGCCCGCAGCCCCGAGGATCCCGACGATCAACGGTATGGCGATGGGCAGCACGTCTCACCTCCCGAGGTCGAGGTGCTCGAGCTCTTCGGAGAACGCGAGGCCGCGCGCGCGGTCGACCATCGTGATGTAGGCGATCTTGCCGCGCAGCCACGCCTCGAACGTGGGCGACAGATCGCGGTTCTGCGCCGCGAGGCCGGTCTTCTTCGCGTTGTGGAGGATCGCGCGCACGAGGCGGATGTCTTCGCGCGGCACGCCGAGCTTGTGGGCTTCGTTGACCACGATGCCCGTGACCGTCTGACGCTTGCTCTTGCGCTGGATGCGGCCCTTGTCGGGGTGGATCGTGAAGCCCTCGGCGCGCGCGATGTGGTGGAGCGTCGCGAGCAGCTTGGCGACGCCGCTCGGCGAGCCGGGCTCGGCCTCTTCGGCGCTGCTGAAGGTGAGGTCGTCGGCGTAGCGCGTGTACGTCCAGCCGTGCTTGCTCGTGTAGCCGGTGAGGCGACGATCGAGGCGCGAGGCGACGAGGTTCGAGAGCGCCGGGCTCGTGCACGCGCCCTGCGGCAGGCCGCGCTGTCCGGTGGCCACGTAGTACGTGTGCCCCGCGTAGGTGGCCTGGATGCGCGGGCACTCGGTGGTGAGCAGCGCGAAGATCGTCGCCACCGCGGGCGAGTAGCCCGCGCGCTGGAACACGCTCCGCACGCGCGCGAAGTTGATCGTGGGGAAGAAGTCCACGAGGTCTTGGTTGATGACGATCGCCTTGCCCGCGTGGGGCCGCGCGTTCGTCACCGTGGAGCGCTCCTTCACGAAGCCGTGCGCGACGGGATCCACCGGCAGCTTCTCGAGCACCTCCTCGAGGATCCACTTCTGCGCCTTGGCCAGCTGCGGCTTGGGGGCCGAGAGCGTGCGCGTGCCGCCCTTCTTCTTGGGCACCTCGAATTGCACGTAGTGCGCGTGCCGCTGCGCATCGGCATGGAACGCGAGGAAGCGCAGCGTCTTGATCTCGAGCTCGAGCGCACGCGCGACGTCCGCGGGCGACGACAGGCGCGGCAGCCCACGCGCTGCGAGCTTCTCGATGTTCGAGCGTCGATCGGACAGGCCCTTGCTGACGTTGCGCGCGAGGCCGCTCCGGCCGAGGTAGACGATGTCCTCGCGCTTGCGGCGCTGGACGTCCTCGGCCTCTCGCGTGCGCTTGGCCGCGGACTCTTCCTTCTTCTTCGTCTTCGCGAGCTGACGCGCGATCCGCTCCTGCGCGAGGAGCTCCTCGACGTTCTTGTGCGCGATGGACTCGGCGAGGCGCGCGGCGTCCTTGTGCTTGAGCCAGAGATCACCGATGCGATGGATCTCGACGATCTCGGGCCGCGTGAGCAAGCCGCGCAGCTCGAGGCCGCGATCGATCAGCGCGGTGCGCTCGTCGCTCTCCGGCGGGATGACGTCGACGCGCCCGATCCACGCGGTCTGGTACGGGTTGATCTTCAGCGAGCGCGCGCGGTGCTCGGCGGGCGTGAGCGTGAGGAACACGCCCAGGTCGTAAGGGTCCTTGGCGGGCGCTCCGCCGCTGGCGGTATGCGCGGTGACGCTCGCCGGCAGACGCGAGCCCTGCGGCACGAGCGGCCCTCGCACCGTGCCTGCGCTCGAGGCGGTCGCCGGTCTCGGCGCCACGGCTGCTGCACCGGGGACGGGCGCAACCGCCGCCGGGGCGCTGCTCTTGGGGTGATAGACCCAGTTCGTGCCCGCCGGCGTCTGGAGCAGCGTGCGCGTGTAGCCGTGCGGGCCGAACATCCCGCGGTCGAAGAGCTCGTGCACGAGCTGCACGGCCTTCGTGATGCTGTCCACGGTGCGCGGCTGTCCCGCGGTCGCCGCGTCGGCGACGTCGACGGCGACGAACTGCGTCCCGCCCTTGATGTGCACCATGCACGCGGCCCACACAGCGGCCTCGAGCGGCGAGCCCGAGGGCGCAGGCGGCACGGGCGTCGACGCCGGCGCCGTGGGCTCGGGGCCGAGAAAGAACTCGGAGAGTTTCTTCCAGAAGCTCATGGGTGCGATCGAGTCGAGCGTGCCAGTCGAGCATGCCAGTCGTGCATGCCAGTCGAAGGTGCCAATCGATCGTCCGAGAGAGAGGTGAAAGCTCGACTTCTACCCCTGGACCACGTCCGTTCACGACGGTACCTGCACTAGCTGTCGCTTGGCAGAGCGCCGCTCGCGCCGCTCTCCTCGGTGCCAACGACAGCTAGTGCAGGTACCGAAAAGAACAACGGGCGTGGGTGAGCAATGGAAGGCCAACGTCGACCACGGCGTAACGCCGCAGCATGAGGGCTCGTGCCTTCACCTCTCACTCGGAAGATCGATTGTCAGAGAACCAGTCAAAGAGGCGCGACAGACGACTTCTGCCTGGGGCGCCTTGCGGCGGGGGAGCGTAGCTCCCCCTGGAGCAGCGAGGATGGGAGCGGAGCGAAGCGGAGCGAAGAGACGAGCGGGGGTTGGTGGGGGCTCGGCCCCCGCCCTCCGGCCGGAGGCCGGTGTGACTAGTGAATGAAGCCGCCGCCGAGGCTGGCGCTCTGGAGGCGGAGCTCGTCGCCGCCCTGAGCGGTGAGACGTAGCGCGAGAAGGTGACGACAGGGCCCCGCGCGGAGGCCGTTCTTGAAGAAGTGGTGACAGCTGCACTTCGCGCGCGTCATGAGGCCGTCGGCGTCGACGATCGCCTCGCACGTCTCGCCGGCGATCTTCGCCGAGAGATAGCGCTTGTTGCCGGGGATGGGCTCCGTCTTTCCGACCGCGACGCGCGCGCCGAGGAAGAGCTCTTTGCCCTTCGTGAGCTCCTCGGGCTCGGCCGTCATCACCTTGCGCGCGTCGGGCGCGTCGATGACCTGGCGGAAGCGGTACGCGCGCGTGACGGGATCGTAGAGGAGCTGTCCCTCACGGCCGAGGTGATGGAGCGCCCCTGCGATCTCGGTCCCCTTCTTGCCGAGCTCGGCGGCGATGGTGGCGCGATCGGCCATGCGCGCGCTGCGGAGGAAGGTCCACACGTTCTGTCGGGTGGCCTCGTCCGAGAGGATCGCGCCCGACAGGAGATCGAGGCCGGTGCCGCGCGTCCAGTCGTTCGTCGTCCAGCCCGAGAGCGCGAGCAAGAAGCGCATCTCGCCCATCTTCGCGACCCAGAGCGAGGGCAGGCCGTTCCCGAGCAGCTGCACCTCGACGTGCTCGATCATCGGCAAGAGGCGCGCGAGCACCGAGAGGCGCCGACGTCCCCACACCTTCACGTCCTGATCGGAGGTGCCCTCGTAGTTGGGACCGCGTGACTCGAGGCGCATGCCCCACGGCTGGAGCACGAGCGCCGGCGGCTTGCCACGGCGGAGCTCGAACACGATCGCGCGCGGCCCCGTCTTCTCGCGGTTCCTGCGCAAGAAGACGAGCAACGAATAGATCGTCGCGGTGTCGAGCTTCACGCTCTCGGTCGCGAGGCCGCTCGTGGCCGAGATCTGACCGAAGCCGCGGAGCCACGAGGGCGGCAGATCGATCTTCTCTTCGCGGTAGTCGGCCTTGCCCTCGACGGCGACGTCGAAGCCTCGGGGGTCGAGGTGGAGGCGCGTCGTGCGGTAGGTGCGCAGCGCCTGGAAGCGCTCGTAGAGCGCCATCGAATAGTCGACGTTCGTCGTGCCGAGACCGGCGTCCTGACCGCCGACGAAGCCCTCGCGATCGACGTAGAGGCAGCCGTAGCTCGACTCGTCCTTGCTGAACGCCTCGAAGAAGACGACGTCGTCCGCGACGGAGATCACGGGATCACACGGCACGAGCGCGCGGAACATCTGCGGGTCGTTGCGCGCGAGCTCGTTCGCCCAGCGCACGCGCGCGTCCCAGTACTTGCGGTGCAAGCGTCGGAAGTCGCCCTCGAGGTTGGCCGGGATCGCTTGCTTCGCGATCTCCTGCGCGGCCTGCACGCGCGCGCGATCGAGCAGCGTCGCGCGGAGCTGGCTCTGCTCCTGGATCTTCTGCTTCTTCCACGCCTCGTACGCGGACTTGTCGCGACGCTGGAAGCGGTGATCGCCGACCACCACCTCGTGCAGCGCCGACATCGCCTCGCGGAAGCGCAAGGGATCGCGGAGCTCGCCGTCGAACCACACGCGCTCGCGCGAGAGGTTCGGTGAGAACGTCACCGTCGAGCGGTAGGGGCCCTGCTCGACGTGCGAGCGGCCGAGGTAGCGGAGTGAGTACTCCATCAGCCCGGCCCTCCCGCCGCGAGCTGAGGCCCGAGGCCCGCGATCTGGATGTCGGGCGCGTGGCGCGCGATCGCGTCGCGCACCTGGGGCTGTCGCACGGCCGCGCGTACGAGCGAGCTCAGCGCGCCGCGCCGCTCCGTCTCGCGCACCGAGCGCAGCGCGAGCGAGAGCAGCGGCAGGAGCTCGTCGGCCTGCTGCGGCTGGGACTCGAGGCGCTCACCGAGCTGCGTGAGCGCACGCTGCTTGGCGCGGCTTCCGCGGTTCACCTCGAGGATCGTCGTGGCCCAGAGGTGATGGAGGCTCTTGTCGCCGAGCGTGGTGGCCTCGAGCGCGACCCGACGACGCGCCAGCAGCGACAGCAAGAACGCGCGCGCGTCGGCATGTGGAGACTCGGTGAGCGCCGCCCACAGCACGATGGAGTCGCGGAAGCGCGGCGTCTGCTCGAGCAGCTCGAAGCCCTTCGCGCGCACGTCGGCGTGACGCGAGTCGAGGATCTCGCGCAGGTGCGCGTCGTGGCCGAGCTCCTCGTTCAAGAGCGCGGGTGTGAGGAACGCGACGCCGCGCATGCGCGCCTCGCGCACCGTCGCGTCGACGACCGGCAGCGCGGCCTCGAGCTCCGCCTTCGTGTGGAGATCCTTGGTCTCGGTCCACTCGATGCCGAGCATCGCGGGGGCGTAGGCCACGTGTCGGGCCAGGGCGACACACTGCTCGAGCGTCGCGCGCGCGGGCGTCACGGCCGCCGACATCTTGGCGACGATCAGCGGCAGCACCTCCGCGTCGTCGCTCGCGAGCAGCGCGAGCCACTCGTCGAGCAGGAGGTTCTCGACGCCCACGGCTTTCTCGAGCAGGCGCGCGCCGAAGAGCTGCACGTCCGGATGCGAGGACGCGAGGAATGCTTGCACGCGCACGATGTCGATCGACGCGAGGGAGGCCGCGAAGTCCCGCTCGAGCCAGCGCACGAGCTGACGACGCAGAAACAGCGAGCGTGTGCGCGGCAGTGCGTCGAGGATCTCCGACACGGCCGCCTTCCAGGCCTCGGGGTGGTGCGGCGCGGGCGACAGATCGGCGAGCGTCTTGCCGCTCGCGAGGTCGATCTTGCGATCGAAGCGAGCGAGCGCGTCGCTGTGCGCGAAGAGCACGTTGAGGAGGCCTCGCATGCGGAGGAGCGAGAGGCCTGCGGGGAAGTCGGCGTCTTCGTAGCGCGTCACGGCCTCGAGCACCGCGCGTCGGTACGCGATCGGCTCGCGCGTCCCGAGCCCGCGGAGGTGACGCGCCGCGCGCGCCTGGAGGTAGTTGCGCGTGCGCTGCGAGAAGTGGAACGTGCCCGCGGTGCGCGGCTTCACTGCGTGCACCTCGGTGCGATCGACGACGGTGCGTGTGGTCCAGTCGTAGGTCTTGCGGGTGCGCGTGCGCAGCTTGCGCATGCGATCGAACGCGACGAGGAAGCGCGCGACGAGCTCGTGATCGCCACGATCCTCGGCGCCCTTGTAGAGACGCTTCACGAGCGTGCGATGGCCCGGTCGATCACAGCCATCGCTCACGTACGCGAGCAGCTGATCTCTGGCCCACGCGCGCGGATCCTCGAGCCATCGCTTGGCGAACGCGCCCAATGGGTGCGACTTGAAAACGTTGCGCTCGAAAGGAGTAGGCACGTCGAACGATCGATTGCCCCAACCCTTCTTCGTGATCGTTCCGCGCGGGACCTGAACGTCGTAGATCGCCGCGAGAAAGCGGGGATCTGCGCTCGCGAAGAGCTCTTCGGCGAGGAGCGTCGAGGCCGTCGGCACGGGCCGAGTGTTCGCACGGCGACACGTCGATGGTCAACGCGGCCCCGATGACGATCCGTTCTGCGATGTCCATCCGTATTGACATCACGCGACCCCACCCCAGGACACCCCAGAGGCGGACTCGGATTGTGCCGTGCTTCGCCATCGAGTCTCCACCGACCATCGAGGTGCACATGTTGTCCCCCCGTCAGCTCGAGCTCGTCGACACCCTCTTCGATCTCGAGCCCGATGCAACGTACCCGCAGCGCGCGGTGGCCTCGCTCGCCGAGCTCACCTCCGCGAGCGGATACCGACTGACCCTCGACTCCAGCGAGCTACGCAACAAGGTCCCGAGCTCGGGCGATGGGCTCGTCTTGCCCCTCGTCCACGGCAAGAACGCGGTCGGCAAGCTCCACCTCTTCGCGCCCGACGGATCGAACCGCCTCGGCGACGATCAGACACGCCTGGCGCGGTGGGGCGCGAAGCTGCTCGCGCGCGGGCTCGTGCTCGCGCCGCGGGTGAACGCGCCGAAGAACGAGATCGACGTGAAGGCGCTGCTCGAGAACACACCGCTCACGCCGCGCGAGCGAGACGTCGTCGGACGTCTCGTGTCGGGTTCCTCGACCCGCGAGATCTCGGACGCGACAGGCCTCACGATCTCGACGGTCAACACCTACATGAAGCGCATCTTCGCGAAGCTCGGCGTGCACAGCCGCGTCGAGCTCCTCGCGCGCGTCACCGGCACGCACTCACAGAAGGCGTCGTGATCGGCCGGCCAACTCGAAGATCGAGACGACGGGGTGTGCAGAGGGGCCAGCGGCCCCTTGCCCGGCCAACTCAAGAACGTTTCGGTTTCTGGAAGCGCGCGTAGGCCCGCAGGTCGGACATGACCTCGTCGGCGGGTGCGGGCACTGCGTGCACTTCCGTCTCCCAGCTGTCCTCGATGAGCTCTTCGTCGACGATCACGATCTCGGGCTCGGGCGCGAGCGAGTCGAGCGTGTCGCGACGCTGCTTGCGGAGCGGACGCGCGTGGTGCGCCTTGGGGATCGACGACACGCCGAGCGCCGCCTGGATCGAGAGGACCACGGCGGCGCAGTTGTCGTCGGGGCCGCGCGAGAGCGCTGCCTGGATGAGCCCGCGGGCGTGGCCTTCGGCGTCGCGCGTCGTCTGCAGGACCTCGACGATCGCGTCGTCGCCGAGCACGTCCGCGACGCCGTCCGAGACGAGCACGAAGCGATCGCCGTTCGCGATGTCGAAGCTGCGCACGGCGACGCGGAGGTTGTCCTTCATGCCGAGGGCGCGCGTGATCACGTTGCGCGGCAGGCGCTTGGCGGCGGCGTCGTCGAAGTCGGGCGTGAGCTCGAGGACGTCGCGACCGAGCGTGTGATCTTCGCTCAGCTGCTCGAGGTTGCCGCTGCGCATGCGGAAGCACGTGGAGTCGCCGACGCTCGCGAGGTGCGCGAGGCCGTGCTCGAGCTGGAGCGAGATCGCCACGATGGTCGTGCCCATGCCGCGGTAGCGATCGTGGCTCTTGGCGATCGCGGAGACCTCGCGGTGCGCGCGGTGCACTGCGCGTGAGAGACGACGCGCCCCCGCGAGCACGCCGAGCGAGTCCACGAGCTCGTGCTCGGCCATGCCGCGCGTGGCCTCGAACTCGCGCGTGAGCGAGGCGAGCGCGACGCTCGACGCGATGTTGCCCGCGTTGTCTCCGCCTGCGCCGTCGGCGACCGCGAAGAGGCCGAGGTCGGGACGCACGAGGATCGCGTCCTCGTCGTGGGCACGGCCTCCGACGTTCTTGTCTCCGAAGGCCGCGATCTGAAAGAAGCTCGAGAGACCGACTGCTGTCACAGGAGCGCGCCTCGCATGGTGATCGTCCACGTCTTCTCGTCGGCGGTGTCCACCTCGACGTCGCCGCCGAGGAAGGTCCGCAGGGTCTCGAGCTGCGTCTCGAAGTGGGAGCTCGGCTCGCTGGTGGTGAACACGCCGCCGCGACCCATCGCCATCGGCACGAGCAGCTGATCGGCGAGGTGCTCGTCGACAGCGCCCTTGCTCTCGAGGTAGCGGAGCGAAGGTCCGATCGCCTGCTCGGCGACCTCCTCCGCGCGCGCGCCGCGATCGCCGAAGCCGCTGAACACCGCCGCCACGTTGGCGAAGCGGTGCACCACGTAGACGACGTTGCCGGGCCCCAGCTCCTCGGGGTGATCGATGCGCTCGACCTCGTCCCTGCCGAGCGAGAGACGGTCCTTGGCCACGCGCAGCTCGCGATCGGCGATCGCAGGCGGCAGGCCCGCGCTGATCGCGATCACGCGGCGCCCCGTCACGGCGCCGCGCTCCTCGAGCTCGAGCGGCTCGAGCGATCCGGGCGTGACCTTCATGCGCACGCGGCCGCCGCCCTTGGGATAGAAGCCGGGGCGCTCGAGCGTGAGCTCGATCTGCGCGCCCATCTTCGTCAGCACGGGGAGGAAGCTCCAGGCGAGGAACTCGAACGGCGGTGCGGCAGGGTTGTGCGTGCCGCCCTCGACGGTGATCGTGCTCGGCTCGGACGCGCGCAGGAGCGCGGGGAGGACCGTCTGCAGCACGAGCGTGGACGATCCCGCGGTGCCCACACGGAACGCGTGATCGCCGCCGTGCACCGTGCGCGGCTTGAACGTGATCTCGCGCGAGCCCGGATCGGCGCCCGTGACCTCGGCGTTCGACACGGCCTTGGCGGCGGCGATCGCGGTCAGGTGCTGCGCGAGCAGGCCCGGCTTCTGTCGGCCCGCGCGGATGCGCTCCATGCGGAACGGCGTGCGCGTGAGGATCGACAGCGTCAGCGCACTGCGCAGGATCTGTCCGCCACCTTCGCCGGCGCTGCCATCGAGGACGATCATCGTGGGCTCGAAGGTACCAGCACGATGATCGGGCGCGGAAGTGGGTACCGCGTCGTCGTCACACGCTCGCGGCGCAGGCGCCGCGCGATGGGGGCGCTGCCGCCGAGCTCCGCACTGCATTCGTTCGCGAGATGTCTTCTCGCTCTCTCACTCGGCGGCGTCGAGGCTCGCCGTGCGCTGACGCGCGAGCTCGGCGCGCGCCGCCTCGACGGTGATCTGTCCGCTCTCCGCGATGGCCTGCGCGACGCGCTCGACGAGCTCGCCGACGACGCCCGCCGCGATCGCGACCGAGCGCGCGTGGAGCGCCATGTGGCCACGCTGGATGCCGACCGTCGAGA
>JAFLCL010000339.1 GCA_017303575.1 Deltaproteobacteria bacterium | reverse complement strand
ACCAGCACGCGCAGGTCCCGCGCGCGCGCCGACGCCACGAACGCGCCCTCCACGTTGACCAGACGCGCGGCGCGATCGAGCGCGGCCTGCGTGGGCGTCGCCCGCACCCGCGTGAGCAGATCGAGGCGACGCGGGACACCCACGATCTTCGCGAGCTCGCCGGCGAGGAGGCTCGCCTGATCGAAGCCGCGCGCGCGGAGACGGGCGCCATGGAGAGGCACCGGGACGATGGCGTCGAGGCCCGCACAGTGCGCCCTCGCGCGCTCCGCCATCACCACCGCGAGCGGTCGTGCCAGCTCCGCGCGTCCCCCGTACTTGAAGCGACGCATGGCGCTCGCGATCGGACCGCCGAAGCGCAGCACGGCATGCGTGGCCTCGGCGCCCGCGAGCGGCTCGAGCAGCGGCTCGCACACGACGCAGAACCCTTCCTCCCCCGGCTCGAGCTCCTCTTCGCACGCCGCGCAGCGCGGCGGAGCCAGCATGTCCACGAGCCCTCGGAGCACCGTCTCGACGATCGTCATGGCGGCGCTTGTCGGCGGTGATGGACGGAAGTTTCTCGGGCCGCCCTCGAGGGGCAGCGAGCGCGTCTGCCAGCCGGCACGCACCGTGCTGAAGGGACGCTCATGACCCGAGACCGCGCCAGCTTGTGCCTCTCACTCGTCCTCGCGCTCGCCGGCTGCGCGACGCAGGGCACTCCGTCGACCGCGAGCCCGCTCTCGACAGCCACGCTGTGCGACGGCGCGCTCGACCTCGTCGGGCTGGACCTCACCGTGAACGGCCCGTTCGCGACCGACCGTGTGTCCTCGATCGGCGGCAGTGTCGTCGCGTGCGAGCCGGGCACGTGCTGCAACACGACCTACTACGCGCCGACCATCGCGTGCGCCGACGGCCAGCGTATCGAGATCGCCGTCGCCGACGCCGTCTCCGTGCTCGGCAGCGAGCGCCCCTCCTACGTGTGTCGCTCGCTCTCCGACGATCACCGCCCGAGCGACGCGTGCCCCGTGGACGCAGGCTGCGTGACGCGGCTCGAGCGCGTGACGTCGCTCTCGGGACACCTCGAGATGCGCACGAGCCGCATCGACGGCCTCGAGCACCTCACGCTGGTGGCGACGTCGTCCACGCACATCGACGACGGCCTCTGACGCGCTCGGCGCGAGAAGGCCGCGCGGTCCCGCGGGTCAGTGCGAGTAGGGCTCGTTCCGGAGGATCGTGAACGCGCGGTAGATCTGCTCGACGAGGAACAAGCGCGCGATGCGGTGCGGGAGGATCATGTCCGAGAGCGACAGCTTCACGTCGCACGCATCGGACAGCGCCTTGGGCAGGCCGTACGAGCCGCCGATCAAGAAGCACACGTTGGCGACAGCGCCCACCTCGCAGCGCCCCACGAGCTGCGCGAATCTCTGCGACGTCATGCGCTCGCCGTTGACCTCGAGCGCGATGGTCTTCGCGCGCTCGGGGATCGCCTTCGCGAGCTTGGCCGCCACGTCCTTCTCGCCGGTGTCGGCGATCTCGATCTCCTCGAGCTTGCAGTAGCGGCGGATGCGGCCTTCGTAGTCGTCGATCGCGTCGCGGAGGCCGCGCTCCTTCACCTTGCCGACGGCGACGACGACGATGCGCACCGAGACGTCAGGCCGGAGGCTGGTTCGGGACCGGCACGCGGCCCGCGTCGATCCACAGCGACTCGAGGTCGTAGTAGCCGCGCACGTCGTCGTGGAAGATGTGGACGACCACGTCGCCGAAATCCATCAGCACCCACGCGCCCTCGGGCAGGCCCTCGATGCCGGTGCACTTCTCGCCGATGTTCTTCTCCACGTCCTCGGCGATGCCGCGCGCGAGCGCTGCGACCTGACGATCGCTGCGGCCGCTCATCACCACGAGGTAGTCGGCGTAGTCGACCTTGCCGTACACGTCGATGATCTGGACGTTCACGGCCTTCTTCTCGAGCGCCGCGTCGGCGACCGCGAGCGCCGTCTTCTTCGACGGCGGCTCCTTGCGCTCCGGGGTCGGCGCGAACACGTCGCCCTTGAAGCGCTTGGCCACCTTGGCGCTCGCCTTCTTGGTGGCCTTCTTGGTGACGACCTTCTTCGCGGCCTTCGGCGCGCCGACCTTGCTGGCGCTCTTCGCGCTCTTGCTCGGTGTCTTGGGGGTCGCCTTCTTCACGGTCTTCTTGCTCGCCACGTCGTCGCCTCCGACGCGCCCCCGCTCGGGCGGCGCAATCGCGCGCATCCTATGCGGAGTCTGTTTTTCGCGCCCGCCTCGTCAGCCACGCACCTGTCCCGACCCGTAGCCGACCCACTTCTGCGCGCAGAGCTCCTCCAGGCCCATCGGGCCGTAGGCGTGAAGCTTCGTCGTGGAAATGCCCATTTCCGCGCCCAATCCGAGCTCGAAGCCGTCGTTGAAGCGCGTGGAGGCGTTCACGAGCACGAGGCTCGCGTCGACCTCGCGCACGAAGCGATCCCCGCGATCCCGATCGGTCGAGACGATCGCTTCCGTGTGGCCGGTGCCGTGCGCAGCGATGTGCGCCAGCGCGTCGTCGAGGCCGTCGACCACGCGGATCGAGAGCACGAGGTCGAGGTACTCCGTGTCCCAGTCCGCCTCGCTCGCGGCCTCTACGCTGGGCACGAGAGAGCGTGTGCGCGGGCAACCTCGCAGCGTCACGCCCTTCGCGATCATCGCCGCCGCGATGCGCGGCAGGAACGCGTGCGCGCACGCAGCGTCCACGAGGAGCGTCTCCATCGCGTTGCACACGCCGGGACGGTGCACCTTCGCGTTCACCGCGATCGCCTCGGCCATCGCGAGGTCGGCCGCGCCATCGACGTACACGTGACAGACGCCCTTGTAGTGCTGGATCACGGGGACCGTGGCGTTGTCGGTGACGAAGCGGATGAGGCCCTCGCCGCCGCGCGGGATCAGGAGATCGAGCACGCCCGAGAGGCGCGCCATCTCGCGCACACCCTCGCGATCGGTCTGATCGACGAAGCTCACCGCCTCGCGCGGCAAGCCCACCGACGCGATGGCGTCGGTCGCGATCGCGATCAACGCACGGTTGGACGCGAGCGCCTCGCTGCCCCCGCGGAGCAAGCAGGCGTTACCGCTCTTGAGGCACAACGCCGCAGCGTCGATCGTCACGTTGGGCCGCGCCTCGTAGACGATGCCCACGAGGCCGAGCGGCACGCGCATGCGCCCCACGCGCAGGCCGTTCGGACGCGTCTCGAGGCGATCGATGCGCCCCACCGGGTCGGGCAGCGCCGCGACCTGTCGCACGCCGGTCGCCATCTGCGCGATGCGCGCCTCGGTGAGGCGAAGGCGATCGAGCAGCGCGCCCGAGAGGCCCTTCGACTCCGCTGCGTCGAGATCGACGCGGTTGCCGGCGAGGATGGCGTCACGCTCGGCCTCGATCGCGTCGGCGATCGCATGGAGCGCCGCGTTCTTCTCGCGCGTGGTGGCGGCGGCCAGGCGCCGCGTAGTGGCTTTCGCAGCGGCCGCCTGCGAGTGGAGCGTGGAGGTGCCACCTCGGACGTCACCGTTCGCGTTCGACATGGCGGCAGTCCTAGCCCGCGCGCGAGAAACCTCAATGCTTGCAAGCCTGCCGACGTGCGGGGGCGATCGGGCGTGGTAAGCACGGCCGCTTTCGCGTGGCCGGACCACGCCTTGCTTAGCGGCCGGCCGCTCCCTCGGAGATCAGTCAGAGGACGACATGAGCAGCATCGCCCAAGACGCAGATCCCTCCCTCGCACCGTCGGCGTCGGAGTCCCCGCCTGCCGACGCGGCCCCGAGCGAAGGGGCCACGAAGCGTCCGTCGCGTCGCCCCGATCCGATGATCGGCGCGCACCCCGCGGGGCGTCGCAGCCCCAAGGAGCTGCTCGCCGCGAGCAAGGCGTTCCAGGAGGAGAGCCGCGCGCGCAGCTGGTTCCACGTCCTCGAGAGCTTCGGCGTCTTCTTCGCGCTCCTCGCGGTGCAGGCGCTCGCGCCTTGGTGGTGGCTGCGTCTGCCTGCGGCGATCGTGAACGGCCTCGTCGTCGTGAGGCTGTTCATCCTCTATCACGACTACATGCACCTCGCGATCCTGCGGAACAGCCCGCTCGCGAAGGCGATCTTCTACTCGTTCGGCGTGTACGTGCTGACGCCGCCCACGGTCTGGCGCGCGACCCACAACTACCACCACGCGAACACCGCCAAGATCGTCGGCTCGCACGTCGGCAGCTACCTCATGGTCACCACCGACATGTGGAAGACGATGAGCCCGAGCGAGCGACGCATGTACAAGTTCCTGCGTCACCCGGTGAACATCGCGCTCGCGTACTTCACGGTCTTCGGCATCGGGATGAACCTCTCGCCGTTCCTCCGTAACCCGAAGAAGCACTTCGACGGTGCGATCGCGATCGTCGTGCACGTCACGATGGTGGTGCTCGTCACGTGGTTCTTCGGCTGGGAGATGACGCTCTTCACCGTGACCGTGCCGTTCCTCGTCGCGATGGCGGCGGGCGCGTACCTCTTCTATGCGCAGCACGACTTCCCCGAGATGAACGTGCAGAACCGCGAAGGCTGGGAGTTCACGCGCGCTGCGCTCGAGAGCTCGAGCTACATGGAGCTCTCGCCTCTGATGCACTGGTTCACCGGCAACATCGGCTACCACCACGTGCACCACCTCAACTCGGGCATCCCCTTCTATCGCTTGCCCGAAGCGATGGCGGGCATCCCCGAGCTCCAGCAGCCGCTGGGCAAGACGTCGCTCAGCCCCCGCGACATCGCGCGCTGCTTCTCCGTGAAGCTGTGGGACCCGGCGACCGGCAAGACGGTCGGCTACCCCGAAGGGACCTGATCCGGCGCGCCTCGAGGGGGCTCACTGCGCCGCGCGGAAGCGCTGCTCGGGGCCGGCGGGGGCGTAGAGTTGGACGGCGTGGAGGCGGCTCGTGCCGTCGCTCGTGAAGGCGTGAGCCACGCCCGCGGGGATGTAGAGGCGTGAGCCGGCGGCGACGGGGATCTCGCGATCGCCCCCGTCCGGCAGGTGCAACGTGAGCGTGCCGTGGCCTTCGTCCACGATCAGGATCTCGGCCGAGCCGTCGTGCGTGTGCGAGGGAACGCTGACAGTCGTCGAGCCATCGAGGATGGAGAGCGCGGCGTTCTCGGCGCCGTGCCCCTCGGTGTCGAGCATGATCTGCACGTCGAGGTCGGGGCTCACCGCGAGGCGCTCGGTCGTCGCGATCGATCCCACGCGGAGCGGGCTCGCGCCGAGCGGCTGATCGAGGGGAAGGCAATCGCCGCCTTGCGGCGCGAGGTTCTCCCAGCCGCTCGCGCGCTGGAAGCGGTGCGCATCGCGCGCGATGGCGAGCAGCGTGCGCGCCGGTCGTTCGCCCGAGTTGAGGAGGAGGCCATCGCCCTCGGGGCCGAAGCGCACGGCATCGCCGACGTAGAGCGTCGCGCGCGCGTCGCTGGGCGCGACCCCGGTGCCGCTCGCTTCGAGCTCGCCATCGCGCACGAGCACGATCACGTCCTGACACGACGAGGTGGGCGGACGAAAGTACGCGCCCGGAGGCAGCTCGAGATCCGCGAGGAGCACGTGCGACGGCTGCTCGGGGGCGAGCGTGAAGACCAGCGGCTCCCACGGCGGGGCCTCTTGCGGGACCACGCACTCGGGCTCCGCGCGTCGTACGCTCGAGCTCGTCGACCCCGTCGTGACGGTGAGGGACTCGGCCTGCGTCACGTGCTCGACGGGCGCGGGTGACTCCTCATCGACCGTCGTTTCTTCCTCCGCGCCGCCACCGGTCGTCACCTCTTCGCTGCTGCCTGCCGCCGGGGGAGGCGCCGTGTTCGGCATCCAACACATCTGTCGATGCGCGGCCGGCTGACGCGTGCCCCCGCACGCCGCGATGGCGGCGATGACGAGGCCGAGACTGAGCGTGACGAGGCGAGGCGAGGTTCGGGAGCAAGCAACGATCGAGCGCACGTGTCCTCCGCGAGGCGACGGTATCAGGCAAACGAGCCATGGGACGCGCAGCGGGCGCCGAAAATCTGACCGCCCCTGACGGGTTCACTACCGTCACCGCGTGGTCCGACGCAGCGCGAGCGCCCCGCGAGAGGACGAGCCCAGCACGCTCGACGACGTCCCGCGCGCTTGTCCGAGCTGTGGCCAGAGCTTTCCTGCGGACTACCTCGTGTGCCCGCGCGATGGTGCTCCGCTCGGGGTGGCCGCGAACGACGGCGATCCGCTGATCGGCTGCGTGATCGGCGCGAGCTACCGCATCGAACGCGCGATCGCGCGAGGTGGCATGGGGCGTCTCTACTGCGCGACCCACACCCGCCTGCCTCGCAAGGTCGCGGTGAAGGTGCTGCACGAGCCCCATGCGCAGAAGCGCGAGGCGGTCAGGCGCTTCGAGCGAGAGGCGAGCGCGCTCTCGCGCATCGACCATCCGAACGTGCTCGGTGTGCTCGACTTCGTGCGCACGCCCGATGGTCGCGGCGCGATCGTCACGCCCTTGCTCGAGGGCGAGACCCTCCAAGCGCGGCTCGATCGCGAGGGCTCGCTCCCCGAGCGCGTCGCGCTGGGCATCGCGATCGAGATGGCGCGAGGCCTCGCGGCCGCGCACGGCGAAGGCATCGTGCACCGCGACCTCAAGCCGTCGAACGTGTTCCTCGCGCGCGCACGCGACGAGGGCAGCACGCAGGTGAAGCTCCTCGACTTCGGCGTCGCCAAGCTCTCGGACGACGACATGACGCGCACCGGCGTGGTGCTCGGAACGCCCGCGTACATGGCGCCCGAGCAGGCGCGCGGGAGCGCTCACGTCGATGCCCGCGCCGACGTGTACGCGATGGGCGCGGTGCTCTACCGCATGCTGACGGGCGCCATGCCCTACGAGGGCGAGGATGCGGCCGGTGTGTTGACCCAGCTCCTCGCGCGAGCGCCGAGATCGATGGCCACGCACGCTGCCGTGCGCGAGCCCATCGAAGCGATCGTCGAGCGCGCGATGGCGCGCGAGCCCGACGAGCGTTTCGCGACGGTCACCGAGCTCCTCCACGCGCTCGAGCACGAGGTCGCGGGCCTGAGTGAGGCGATCGAGCGAGGACCACGCGTCGCGCCGAAGCCATCGCGCGCCCTACCCCGCGAGCGCACGCTGGCCATCGGCGCAGCCCTCGCGGCATCGCTCGGCGGTGCGAGCGTCGTCGCGGCGGTGGTGCACGTGGTCGCGCATGCCCTCGGCGCCGAGTCCGAGCGCGCGCTCGCGCTGGCATTCGCGCTGATCGTCGTCGGAGGCTTCGGCGCGGGCTCAGTGATCGCGCTGCATGCAGGGCGTGCCGTGCGCGCGCGCTTCGAGAGCGCCTCGTCACTCGAGCTCCTGCGTGCCCGCCTCGGTGTCACGCTCGTGACGGGGACCGTCGTGCTCGGCGGCGCGCGCCTCGCGGTGCTCGCGTTCGACCTCACCGATCCCTGGCTGGATCTGCTCGCCCTCGTCGTCGGCGCGATCGCGGCGGGCCTCGCGTGGTGGGCGCCTCGTCGGCGTGGTGCAGTGTCGTCAGCCGCGTAGCCGTACGATCTCGAGCTCGCCGTGGCCGCGCTCGACGCCGCACGAGAGCGGCACGAACGCGTGGGCGCCGCGGCGAGGCACCGCGCGCATCACCACGAAGCGTGGAGGTCGGTCGGCGACGACCTCCGCCAGCCTCGCGCACGCGGCGGGGTCCTCGTCGGGGCTCCACGGTACGGCGTGATCGGTCACGTCGAACGCGCAGAGCCCTTCCTCCCAGCGCGCGATCTCGAGGAGCACGACGGGCTCCGCGAACGCAGGGCTCGCGCGCAAGGCACGCTCCACTTGCTCGAGCGCGGCGTCGAGCTCGCGGGTCACGAGCTCGAGGAGACGCGCCGTGTTGGCGCTCGAGAGAGAAGGCGCCGTCGTGTACTGGAGGATGCGCAGGCTCGCCTGGCCTCCGTCGTCCCACAGCTCCGCCAGGCCGATCTCGAGCGCGCGAGGGCACGGGCCCACCGAGCCGCCGGGCGACGCGGCGTCGAGATCCTCCGCGTATCGAGCGCCGGATCCGAGATCGATCAGGTGGCGACGCTCGAGCGCGCGTGGTCGAGCGGCGTCCAGGTGCTCGCGCGCGATCTCGACCACGTGCAGCTCCACGCGCGTCTGCTGCGCGGGCCCAGGCGGCATCAGCCCACCGCGCGCCAGGCGCGCGAGCAGCGGGAGATCCTCGATCGCGATCGCGTGCTCGACGCGCGCCGCCCAGCGCGCGATGCGAGGGTCTTCCACCGCGCGCACGCGGCGCAGCGCATCGTCGATCGCCCCCCGCCGCGCGCCTGCGAGGCCCGAGCGCACCAAGGCGAGCGAGAGGTCGCGCGCGGCGTCGTTCCCTCGGCCGATCGAGGGCGCCGGCGCCAGCGAGGTACGCGCCGCGGGATGATCGCTTCGGATCGAGAGCGCGTCCGCGGTCGCGTCCGACGTGGCGAGGCCCGCGAGCCACGTGAGCGCCGCCGAGACGAGCGGACCTTCGCG
>JAFLCL010000338.1 GCA_017303575.1 Deltaproteobacteria bacterium | reverse complement strand
TGAGGCTCGCCGGGCGACGGTGTGGGCATGCGGATCTGCGATGCAGGCCGCGACGCAGGCGCTTGGGTGGGTGGCCGCGCGAGCGCGCGCAGCTCTTCGATCGCCGCGGGCGGGCGCTCGATCGTCACCGGCCGCGGCGCGACCGCACGCTGCGCGGCCACGGTGCCGGTCGGAGCCTTGGGCTGCGGCGTCGCGTTCCACCAGATGCGCTCGAACATCGTGAGGCCGGCGATCAACGCCGCCGCTTCCACCGCGCCCATGGGGCTCTGCGCGAGCACCTCGGTGAGCGTGTGCGCGCCATCGAGCAGGCGCATCGTGCGCAGGCGCGCGGGCGTGAGACCGAACAGCGTCGAGTTCTCCTGCTTGTCGCCCTCGAGGCGCGGATAGTGACGCGCGTAGCGCTCGAGCGCCTTCTCGAACGCGGGCGCGCACGCTGGGTGCGCGAGCGCTTCGAGCACCGTCTTCTCGAACGGCACCGGATAGCGCGGCACCGACGCTGCGCGCGGATCGTCTTTGTACTTCCACTCGCCTTCGAGGCAGACGAGCGCAGACGCGACGCGCGCGCGCACGATCTCCGAGATCGCCTGGAGCGCGACGATCGGCGGCACCTGCGCCTCGGCGACCGCGAGCTCGCTCGCCTTCACCATGCCGCTCCAGCCCCGATCCTCCAGCAGCTTGCGCTCGATGCGCATCGCCTGCGGCGAGCCCAGCGCGCTCGTGCGCACGAGGTGCTGGAGCAGGGCGTGCGCGTCGGGCTCGCTCTCTGCGAACACCACGTGCCCATCGGCGATCACGATCTGCGTTCGGCTCGCGGGCGCGCTCGTCACGAGCTGCACGGCGCCCGTGCGCTTGGCGCGCACGATGGGCAGGAGCGCGCGCGCGAGGTGCGTCTGGATCGGCCGCTCGGCATCGATGCGTCCCTCGATCGCAGCTTCGGACGCGGGCTCGGCCATCGGCCGCGATGGTAGCAGGCCCTGTTTCCCGCGCCTGCGGCGCACGAGTCGGGGGCCCGACCCCCGAACCCCGGTCCGTTGTCTGCTGCTGCGTCAGCGGCCCAGCCAGGGCTGGCTCGCGTCTCCACGATCGACCTCCCACGCTCGGTAGCGTCGTGTGCCGCGCACCGACTCGAGGAGGTTGTGCACGCTGACCACGAGATCGTCGGGTCCGAACAGGTCACGCGCGGCCTCTCGGTCGTGCGCACGCGCGAGCTCGTTCGCGCGCGTGATCACGAGGCCGCTCATGGGCGGGATCGTGCACCCGAAGCTCGAGAGCACGCCTTGCAAGCGCGAGAGCACGCCCTTGCCGCCGACCGAGTGCCCCGTCACCCACACGGCCGCAGGCTTGCCGAGCCAGAGCTCGGTGGCCTCGGTGGGCGTGGCCTCTTCGAGGAAACGCTGGAGGTGGCTCGACCAGCCGTCCCAGTAGGTGCCCGTGACGAACACGAGGCCCGACGCGGCCGCGAGGATCCGCTCGTGCGCCGCGAAGCCCGGGCGGCTCGCGAGCACACAGAGCTCCGTGTGCACGCCCTCGAGGTGAGGCGCCGCGAGCGACACGAGCGCAGCGCCGTCTCCGCTCGCGCCACCGAGCCCCGCGATCACGATCGCGATCGACGTGGGCACCTCGCTCACAGGTGCTTGCGCGCCACCGCTTCGAGCTCCGCGGCGGGCACCGGCTTGCCGAGGAGGAAGCCCTGGATCGCATCGCAGCCCAGGCCCGCGAGCGCCTCGAACTGCGCCTCGGTCTCCACGCCCTCCGCGAGCACCTCGAGCCCCAGACCTCGCGCGAGCGTCGCGATCGCCGTCGCGAGCGCGTGCGCGCCGCGCGCCTCGGCGCCGCCCATGTCGAGCGGTCGCACGAAGGAGCGATCGATCTTGAGCACGTCCACGGGCAGCCGCTGGAGGTACGCGAGCGACGAGTAGCCGGTGCCGAAGTCGTCGATCGAGACCGCCACGCCGAGCTTGCGCAGCTCACCCAGGCGCGCGGCCACGTGCTCGACGTCGTCCATGACGATCGACTCGGTGAGCTCGAGCTCGAGCTGTCCCTCGCTCACGTTCGCAGCGCGCATCGCGCGCGTGACGGTGCCCACGAAGTCGGGCCGCGCGAACTGGAGCGCGCTCACGTTCACCGAGATGCGCCCCACCGGCAGGCCCGCGCGGTGCCACGCGTGCCGCTGTCGACACACCTCGCCCAGTGCCCACGTGCCGATCGGCACGATGAGCCCGGAGTCCTCCGCCACGGGGATGAATTGTCCGGGGCTCACGAGCCCCTTGGTCGGATGACGCCAGCGCATGAGCGCCTCGGCCCCCACGAGCTTGCGATCGCTGACGCGGAACTTCGGCTGGTAGTGGAGGAGCAGGTGCCCCTCGCGCATCGCGATGCGCAGCTCGCGCTCGAGCTCCGCGCGCGTGGTCACCGCCTCCTGCATCGCGCGATCGAACACCACGAGCTTGCCGCGCCCCGACTGCTTGGCGCGCGCGAGCGCGATGTCGGCGCTGCGGAAGAGGTTCTGCGCATCGGCCGAGTCCGCGGGGAAGCGGGCGACGCCGAGCGAGGCCGTCATCGTCACTTCTTGCCCTTGGATGTGGAACGGCTCGCGGATCGCTTGCTGGAGCCGATCGACGAGCGCGAGCACCGCGCCTTGCGAGCCGTCGTCCGACACGACGATCATGAACTCGTCGCCCGAGCGACGACCCACGAGGTCCGCATCACCGACCGACTCGCGCAGGCGCTCGGCGACCTGACGCAGAACCGTGTCGCCCACCTGCTGACCGAGCGTCTCGTTCACGCGACGGAAGCGATCGAGCGCGACGATGACCAGCGCCAAGCCGAGCTGGAGCACGCTCGCGCGCTCGATGCGGCGCACGGTCTCCTCGAGCAACGAGGCTCGATCGGGCAGGCCCGTGACGGCGTCGAACGGGATGCGCCGCTCGCTCGAGGACTCTTCGCGCGAAGGTCCTCCGCCCTGTCGCGCGGCCGGCGTCGGCGTGATGGGCCGAGGCGTGGAGGGCGGCGCCGCGGGGGGAGGCGCCATCGAGTGCACGAGCGTGGGGTCACCGAACGTGCGGGTGCGCGACGTCTCGTCGCCGCGCGGCGAGCTGTCGTGCGCGCTCTTGGACGAGAGCTTGTCCTCGATGAGCGCGCACACGTCGTCGATCGACGCGAGCCGCACGTCGTCTTCGGCGCGCGCGCGCATGTCGGCCACCACGAGGAGGCCGATCTGGTTGCGCTGTCGATCGAAGAGCGGCGTGCTCATCGCCCACGCGACGCGCGTGGAGCTGGGGAACGCCACGAGCTCGGTCGGCGCGCGCGTGCGCTGCGCGGCGTGCCACGTACGACGCACGTCCACGCGCAGGCGCGCGGCGGGCAGCGTCATCTGCGTGACCTCGCTCGCCTGCTCGAGGCGCACGACGCGCTCGAGCAGCGTGGCCTTCTCGCCCTCCAAGCGGAACAGCGCCGCGAGCGGTGCATCGAGCACGCTCGCCGCGACGCGCACCAGGCGCGCCGTCAGTGCTGCATCGGAGAGGCCGACCATCGGTGGCGCGAGGATACCTGGATCACGAGCCGTCACGCCGATCGAAACGTGCCGCGAGAGGAATCGTGTAGGCTCGCGCCATGAGCCTCCGTGAACGCATCGACCAGGACCTCAAGCGCGCGATGCTCGACAAGAACGAGATGGCGCGTGACGCACTGCGTCTGGTGAAGAGCGAGCTGCTCCTCGAAGAGGTGAAGCTCGGCCGCCCGATCGAGGACGCCGAGGTGATCACGGCGCTGCAGCGGGCCGTGAAGCAGCGCAAGGACGCGATCGAGCAGTTCAAGTCGGGCGGTCGCAACGATCTGGTGGAGGCCGAGGAGAAGCAGCTCTCGGTGATCACGGGCTACCTCCCGCAGAGCATGTCCGAGGCCGACACGCGCGCGGCGATCGAGGCGCTCAAGGCAGAGCTCGGTCTCACGACGAAGAAGGACCTCGGCACCTTGATGAAGGCGATCAAGGCCAAGCACCCGACGGCCGACCCGAAGCTCGCGAGCCAGATCGCCGGCTCGTTGCTCTCCTGATGCCCCCACGCGGAGCCCGACGATGAGCGACCGTCCCTTCCGCGTCCTCGGTGTGCAGCAGATCGCGATCGGCGGCCTCGAGCGCGAGCGCCTCCGCACGCTGTGGATCGATCTGCTCGGCCTGACCGAGCACGGCCAGTACCGGAGCGAGAAGGAGAACGTCGACGAGATCATCGCCGTCGCAGGCCACGGTCCGCACGCTGTGGAGATCGACCTCATGCAGCCGGTGGACGCCGACAAGCGCCCGAAGGTGCACGACCCCGCGCTGAACCACATCGGCCTCTGGATCGACGACCTCCCCGCCGCGGTCGCGTGGCTCGAGTCCCAAGGCATGCGCTTCGCCCCCGGCGGCATCCGCAAGGGCGCAGCCGGCCACGACGTGACGTTCATCCACCCGAAGGGCGACGAAGCGCACCCGAAGAGCGGCGAAGGCGTCCTCATCGAGCTGGTCCAAGCCCCCGCCGACCTCATCACGCTCCTCGCCCCGAAGTAGGCCGCGCAAAGAGCCCCTCCCACAGGGAGGGGTTGAGGAGGGTCAGCAAAGGCCGTGCAGGTCGTCGCGATGGACGTAGGGGCGAGACACGCCTCGCCCTCTCTCGGCGGATGCGGAGCACACAGGAGACCCCCTCCCACGGGGAGGGCTGGGGAGGGTCAGCGAGGTCGCGCAGGTCGCATCACCGACGTGCTGCGACGATCGCCTGCGACAGCGGCTCCCCGTTGACGATCACGGGAACACGACGCGGCAGAGGTCGTTCGCCCCATCGCTCGGGGACGATCACATCCTCACAACGAACCGCGTCCGACGATCGCGCGCTCTTCACGCGGGCCGACACACGCTTGCCCGCTTGGGTTGTCGAGACTCGACGCGACGTGCTCGCCATCGAGCGAACGTGACAGGTCGTGATGTCGACTGTCGAGGGACCGATGGTGCACGACCCCGCGCTCAACCACATCGGCCTCTGGATCGACGACCTCCCCGCCGCGGTCGCGTGGCTCGAGGCGCAAGGCATGCGCTTCGCCCCCGGCGGCATCCGCAAGGGCGCAGCCGGCCACGACGTGACGTTCATCCACCCGAAGGGCGACGAAGCCCACCCCAAGAGCGGCGAAGGCGTCCTCATCGAGCTGGTCCAAGCGCCTGCCGAGCTGATCACGCTCCTCGCCCCGAAGTAGGCCACGCAGGAAAAGCCCCTCCCACAGGGAGGGGTTGGGGAGGGTCAGCAAGGCCGTGCATCGCATTCGCGATCACCGATGTTCGGCGACCCCCAAGCTGCCATTCACGATCGACCGATGAACAAGCTCGGCCGCTGGGATCGCGGTGCGTCCTCCGCGACGTAGCCCTCACCCTCGTCGCTCCGCGACTCGACCTCTCCCGCGCTGCGGGAGAGGTGACTTCGGGCGACCTACAAGCTCTCGCGTCCCCTCACCCTCGTCGCTCCGCGACTCGACCTCTCCCGCGCTGCGGGAGAGGTGAAGAGGGAGCGCGAGGCCCGAGGAGTCTCGTGGCGTCAGGGAGTGAGCGCTCGGTAGGCCGCTTCGACGTGGGCTCGCTCGACGCGGACGGCGATCTCGTTCTGGTCGAGCACGCCGCGCACCGTAGGGGTCGCGATCACGCGGCCGTCGGCGACGAGCGCGAGAAGGCGGCCTTCGTCCGTGGCGGTGGCTTCGCGGAGGCGGACGCGGCCTTCGTCGTGGAGCTGTAAGACCACGAGGCGCTCGCCCTCGCCGCTCTCGAGGAGCTGCACGTGCGCGACGTGCTCCGCGCGCAGCACCGCGCCGGGCTCGAGGGCCACGGTGCCGTCTCCGTCGAGGCGCGGGAGGTGCTCGGCGTCGGCGCGATCGGTCGCGGCGACGCGGCGGAGCTCGAGGGTGCTGCGGGGACCGGCCTCTCGGTACTGCTCCACGCCGAAGCCGCCGCAGGCCGCGAGTGCGAGGACGGAGACGGCGATCCCGCACATCACCCTCCTCGACCACCCACGCGTCTCCTCGAATCTCTCGGCCATGTCGGGCATTCTCGCGCCCATGTCCGGTCTTCGCACGCCCTCGTTCGTGATCTCGCTCCTCTGCCTCGCGCTCGCGCTCGGCGCGTGTGGCGGTGGTGGACGTTATGGCTACGCGCGCAGCTACGAGCCGATCGATGGCGAGCGCGCGTACATGGAGCGCGCGACCGACGCGAGCTACGAGGAGGTGCGACGCGCGCGGCCGGAGGAGCAGCCGTACGTGTCGTGGTTCGGCATCGCGCTCGGACCGCCCGAGACGCACGACGGTGTCACGCGCGTGCGCCTCAGCCTGCGCGCGCACCAGGAGCGTCACCTCTGCGACAGCGAGTACGCGGACTCGTGTCGCGTGACGATCTCCGAGCGCGAGCTCGGCAACTTCACGGCGCAGATCACGATGCGGCCCGAGGATGCCTCGAGCGGCAACGAGCGCTTGTGGCAGGGATCGCTCGTGCGCGTGTACGGCCGATCCGTGGGCGAGTCCGATGCGTCGGGCGATCCCGTGATCGTGGGCGAGTGGTACCGACACTGGCCGCGCCACACCTTCGTGACCACCGCGATGTCGGGGCGGATGCGGCGTTGAGCGCGGGCGCTCCCTCAGAGCGCGCCAGCTTCGTCTTGCTGGCGCGTCATGGCGAAGACGGCGCCGTCACGCGCGATCGCGGCGTGCAGGATCTGCTGCGCGACGCAGGCGCGATCGCGGCGCAGCTCGAGCCTGCACGACGGCCGGGCGAGCAGGTGCTCGTCGTCTGTCACGACCGCTACCACTTCGCGTGTGCGCTGCTCGCGTCGATCGCGCGAGGGCTCGTGGTCGCGCTGCCGCCGAGCACGCAGCCGGAGATGATGCGCGCGCTGCGCCTGCACGAGGACGTGCGGACGGTGCTCCACGATCAAGACGACGTGCCCGGTCTGGACGTGCGCGCTTGTGTGGGCGATGCGTCGCGCGCGCCGCTCGCGCTCGAGCCGATCGACGCGGAGGAGACGATCGTCGTCGTCTACACCTCGGGCACCACGGGCGCGCCGCTGCGGTGTCCCAAGACCGCGCGACAGCTGCTGGGTGAGGCCGAGGCGCTGGCCTCCACGTTCGGGCTCGGTGTGGGCGATCACCTCTTCGCGACGGTGCCCCCGCACCACATCTACGGGCTCCTGTTCGGCCTGCTCGTGCCGCTCGTGTCGGGCTGCTCGTTCGTGCGCGAGACGTCGCTGCACGCGGCGCCGCTCGCGGCGATCTACGTGCGAGAACAGGCGAACGTGCTCGTGAGCGTGCCCGCGCACCTGCGAGGGCTCGAGGTGCTGCCGCCGCTCTCGTCGGGCGTCCGGGCGTTCGGTGAGACGCCGCCGCGGCGGGTGTTCAGCTCGGGCGCGGCGCTGCCGGAGGTTGTGTCGATCATGCTCGCGGAGCGCTTCGGCCTGCGCGTGACGGAAGTGCTCGGCAGCTCGGAGACGGGCGGCATCGGTCATCGCACCGCGGTGTCGATCGCAGGCGGTGAGGCCGAGGCGTTCGTGGTGCTGCCGGGTGTGCGGGTGAGCGAAGGGGAAGGCGGGCGCATGCAGCTCGTGTCGCCGTTCCTCGACGCCAGCGCGCCGGTTCCGTACGTGTCCGCCGATCGCATCGTGGTGATCGACGAGACGCGCTTCATGCACCTCGGGCGCGCCGACGGCGTGGTGAAGGTGGGCGGCACGCGCGTGTCGCTCCAGGAGATCGAGGCGCGCTTGCTCGCGATTCCGGGCGTGACCGACGCTCACGTGTGGGCGGTGGCGGTGGGCGGCGCGCGCGGTCACGAGACGCGCGCGGTGATCGCTGGCAAGGCTGCCAGCGGTGAGCTCCTCTCGATCGAGGAGATCCGCAAGGAGCTCCTGCGCTGGCTCGAGCCCGTGGTGCTGCCGCGTCGCATGCGCGTGCTCGACGCCCTCCCCCGCGAGAGCACGGGGAAGCTGCGTCGAGAGGTGCTGGAGGCTCTGTTCGAACGCTAGCGGGAGGGTGCTAGGGGACGCCCCGCGGACCCTCTCCTCGCGGGGCCCAAGCCCGCGTGTCCTCTCCCGCGAACGGGAGAGGAGGCGCCGCGGTGCTGGGACTGCGATCGCCGTTCTCTTCCGCTTCGCGGAAGAGGTCAGCCCTGCATGAAGCGCTATCCCTGCATGAAGGAGGGACGGTAGCCGCTCGAGGCGAAGCCGTTCTCGCCCAGCTCGAAGAGCTCGACGAGGCCCTCGGTGCCGAGCTCCGAGATCGACTCCACACGACGCGTTCCATCCGCGCCGCGCGCCATGCGCACCACCACGTGCACCGACGCGCCGATGAGCGCGGCGACGCCGTCCTTGCCGCCGCCGAGGCTCGCGAGCGCCTCGAGGTGCTCGAGCACCGCCGAGTGCGAGACCGCGCGCACGCCGAGCAGCGTCGCACCGCCGCGCGACGCGAGCGCCACGAGGGCCTCGCGCGCTTCGGCGCCACGCACGCCATCGATCAC
>JAFLCL010000337.1 GCA_017303575.1 Deltaproteobacteria bacterium | reverse complement strand
GCCGCGGAGGGCTACCGCCGCACGCGAGCAGCACGAGCGTCGCGCCCGCGATCGTCGCCGCGCGTCGCATCAGTTCTGCGCGCGCGGTCGCGCCGACGGACGCGCGCTCTTGGACGTCGAGGGCGCGAACGCCTCCTTGATGAGCTGCTCTTGCTCGAGGCCGTGGGCCTTCTCGGATCCTGTGGCCGGGCTCGCGCTCTCCACGCGAGAGACACAGCGCAGCCCGAAACGATCGCCGATGATGGCCGGCAGGCGTGCGTTCATGAAGTACCAGGCGCCGCTGTTGAACGGCTCCTCCTGCACCCACACCACGTCGGTTCCGTCCGCGTACGGCGCGAGCGCCTCGCGCACTTCCTCGACGCGCAGCGGGTAGAGCTGCTCGAAGCGCACGATCGCCACGTCCTCGCGCGACTCCTTGCGACGGTGCTCGGCGAGATCGAAGTAGACCTTGCCGGAGCAGAGCAGCACGCGCTTGACCTTCTTCGCGGGCACCTCTGCGTCCGCGATGATGCGCTGGAACCCACCGCTCACGAGCTGCTCGACCGTGCACTCGGTCTGAGGGCTGCGGAAGAGCGACTTGGGGCTCATCACGATCAGCGGCTTGCGCATGGGGCGCACGACCTGCCGACGCAGCGCGTGGAAGATCTGCGCGGCGCTCGTGAGGTTCACCACCGTGAGGTTGTCCTCGGCGGCGAGCGCGAGGAAGCGCTCGAGGCGCGCGCTCGAGTGCTCGGGGCCTGCGCCCTCGTAGCCGTGCGGCAAGAGCATCACGAGGCCCGAGAGGCGGTGCCACTTGTCCTCGGAGCTCGCGAGGAACTGATCGATGATCACCTGCGCGCCGTTCGCGAAGTCACCGAACTGCGCCTCCCACACGACGAGACCATCGGGACAGTCGAGCGAGTAGCCCCACTCGAAGCCCAGGCAGCCTTGCTCGCTGAGCGGTGAGTCGAACAGCTCGAGGCGTCCCTGACGCGACGTCTGTCCCGCCGCCGTCAGCGCGTCGGCGACGTGCTCGAGCGCCGTGTACTGCTGGCCGGTCGCTGCGTCGTGCGCCACCGCCTGACGATGCGCGAACGTGCCGCGGCGGGTGTCCTGGCCGGTGAGGCGCACCGTGTGGCCGTCGGCCAGCAGCGTGGCGTACGCGAGGTTCTCGGCGACGCCCCACTTCATCTTCGCGCCCTCGATCGCGTCCAGGTACTCCTTCCTGTTCGCGCCGATCTGACGCATCAGCTGGAAGCCCTCGGGCACCGAGCCGAGCGTGCGCAAGAGCACTTCGAGTCGCGCCTTCTCGACGCCCGTCGGCACGTCGGGCACCGCGATGTCGGGGCCGCCCTTGTACGCAGTCCAGAGGCCTCCGAACGCAGCGATCTGGTACGTGCGCTTGGTCTCGCGCACCTCGTTGAGCGCGTCGTCGAGCGCCTTGCGCTCCATCGCGACGACGGCGTCCGCTTCCTCCTGCGTGATCTTCCCGAGCTCGAGCAGCTTCTTCACGTAGATCTTGCGGACCGTGTCCTTGGCGTCGATCGCCTGGTACATCAGCGGCTGCGTGAAGCGCGGCTCGTCGCCCTCGTTGTGCCCGTACTTTCGGTAGCAGTAGAGGTCGACCACGACGTCCTTGTGGAACCGCTGGCGGTACTCGGCCGCGAGCGTGGCCACCTGCGCGACGGCCTCCGGATCCTCGCCGTTCACGTGGAACACGGGGCAGCGCAGCATGCGCACGAGGTCGGTGCAGTACTGCGTCGAGCGCGCGTCGGCGGCGACAGTCGTGTAGCCGAGCTGGTTGTTGATGACGACGTGGATCGTACCGCCCGTCGTGTAGCCCTCGAGGTTCGCGAGGTTGAGCGTCTCGGCGACGATGCCCTGTCCGATGAACGCAGCGTCGCCGTGCACGAGCAGCGGGACCACGCGCGTGCGATCGCTGTCTCCGCGGCGATCCTGCTTGGCGCGCACGCGACCTTCGACGACGGGGTTCACGAACTCGAGGTGGCTCGGGTTGAACGACATCGTGAGGTGCACGCTGCGTCCGTCGAACACGCGGTCGTTCGAGTAGCCGAGGTGGTACTTCACGTCGCCCGTGCCCATGAGGCGCTCGGGCGAGCTGTCCTCGAACGCCGCGAGCATGTCGCGCGCGGGCAGCTCCATGATGTTGAGGAGCATGTTGAGGCGGCCGCGGTGGGCCATGCCGATGACGACCTCTTCGACCCCGAGCTGCGCGCCGCGCAGGATGATCATCTCGATCAGCGGGATCGTGCTCTCGCCGCCTTCGAGGCTGAAGCGCTTCTTCTTCGTGTACGCCTTGTGGATGAAGGTCTCCCAGACCTCCGCCTCGGTCAGCTTCGCGAGCAGGTGCAGCTGTCGCTCGCGCGTGAGCTCGAGGTGGTTCCGCGTGGACTCCATGCGGGTCTGGAGCCAGTCGCGCTCTTCGTTGTCCTCGAGCTGCGTGACCTCGACGCCGATGGTGCGGCAGTAGGTCTCCTCGAGGCGCGTGTGGATCTCGCGCAGCGTCAGCTGCTGCGCCATCGCGTTGAACTGCGTGTCGAGGTCGACGTCGCCGAGGCCGAACGCCGCGAGGCTCAGCTCGTCGGGCGGACGGTTCGCGCCGCGACGCGGGAGGATGTCGAGCGGATCGAGATCGGCGAGCAGGTGGCCGCGCGCGCGGTACGCGTTGACCATCGCAGAGACCCGGCTCTGGAGCTCCGTGGCGACGCGCGTCTCGGGGCCGGGCGCGAACGAGATGCGGTCGGCGCGGACGGTGCCCGAGGACGAGTCGACCGAGGAGATCGTGGGCGTCGGGGGCGTGGTGACGAAGCCGGGCGAGGTCAGGCGGCCCGGCGAGGTCGTGCCGTTCGAGGTGCGGCGGGGCGGCAAGGGCTCTTCGTCGAGGCCATCGAAGAACTTGCGCCACGCGTCGCTCACGCTCGCGGGGTTGGCGCGGTACTGGAGGTACAGCTCTTCGACGAGGCCCTGGTTGACGCCGAAATCTTGGCTCATGGGGTGTTGCTTCCTGTGCCTGGCTCGGGGTCGGCGCACACGACGAGGCCGACGCGGGGCGCATGGTAGCGCGCGAATCGCCGGATGGCGGGCGCCAGTTGGCAGAGGCCGCGACCGAGTCGGGGGCCGCGTCAGAAACCGTCGGGATGGCCGGGATCAGGGCATGCGGCCGGGGGCCGTCATCACGTTGCACATCGCCGCGTCCGCCGATCGGAAGGGGGCGGCGAACACGCTGTACGAGCCCGACGCAGGGCAGCGCATGTTGATGAACGAGCAGCAGTCGCCGCCGCGGCCGCAGCCCTCGCGGCCCACGCCGGAGTCGTCGTTCTGGGCGATCACCCAGCGCGTCGTGCACGTCGGATCGTGCGCGCCTTCACACACGCGCATGACCGTGTCGCCGGTGCAGCTCCCGAGATCCGCGAGCTCCGAGCAACCCACCGCGACGTACGGAACAGCCGCGCCCGGATCGCACGTGTAGGTGCCGACGCGGGTCCAGCCGCAGTTGCGCTCGATGCCCTCTTCACCCGCGGTGCAGGGCGCCGTCACGTCGGTGTCCGGCGGAGGCGCGCTGATCGTGATGGGGACGGTGATCTCGTTGTTGTCGTAGTTGCTCTCGAGCAGGATGTGCTCGGTGTTGATCGCGATGTGGAGGTCGTAGTCGCCCTCGGGCACGTCCGTCACGTCGACCCACTGGCAGTCGAGTGAGCTGTCGTAGACATCCTGCCAGCCGCGCTGGATCCCTTGGAATCCGCAGGTGTAGCGCTCTCGCTCGCCTGACTCGCGCGCGCGGCCGCGAGGCCACTCGTAGAAGTCGAGGAGACAGAACGCCTGCTTGTGGCCGGTCGCGGCGATGGAGCCGTCCTCGGAGAGCAGCTCGTACTCGGCGTAGCTGTTGAAGTGGTAGTGGCCGTGGCACGCGGAGTACTCGAAGTGCGACGAGCTGATCGTGTCCGTCGGGTTGCCGAGGTGCATGTCCGCGTCGCCCTGGTTGGGCGTCCACGTGTCGAAGCGGAGCAGACGCCGCAGGCCTGGGCCACCCACGCAGCCCTCGACGATGGCGCAGTCACCCTCCGCGAAGTTGCGGTACTCGATGTAGTACTCGCCCGCGATGCGCGAGTCGTCGACGAAGAGATCGGCGGCCGGGCAGCTGCCATCTTCGTTGCGCGCCGTGCACTCGAAGCGCCCGTGCTGCGGGCTGCAGCACTCGGTGGCGGCGCACGCGGGGCTACAGCGATCGCTCCAGTCACCGTCGCACTCGATGCCATCGGCGGGGTTGCAGCCCTCGGGCACGATGCCGCCGGTGTCGGGACGCGGACCGCTGTCGACAGGCGGTGTGGCCGCGTCGCGACCTGCGTCCGACGGGCCCATCAGGGTGCAGCCCGGCTGATCGGTGCACTCGGACTCGGAGAGCCGTGCGCAGGGCGTCGGCGTGCCTGCGCAGCGTCCGGCGCCCGTGGCCGAGCAGCCCTCCTGGGTGAGGCACACGTCCGCGCTCGAGATCTCATCGCACGCCCGCGCGAGGCCGGTGCACTGCGTGCCCGACCACGAGCAGCCGCTCTGCGTCCCGCACGCGGCCATGTCCGTGATGCTCACGCACGGCGTCACAGCGCCCGAGCACTGCGTCACGGTGCAGCCCATGTCGCAGTCGGCGGGCCTTCGGCCGCGACACTGCGAGGCCGTGCCCACACACGCGCTGCCCTCGGTGCCCGTGTCCAGCCCCGGCGCGTCGAGGCTCGCGTCCTCGGTGCCGGGGGTCGCGGGGCAGCCCACGACGAGCAGCGAGGAGAGAAAGACGAAGAGCGTGGAGGTCGAGCGCGTGACGCTGTTCACCCGTCGAGCATGACGGAACGCCCGGATCGCGAGAAGGAGGCCTTCCGTGGATTCTCGCGGCTGGGGAACCTTTCCCCACGGCGGCGAACGGCGAGCAGCACGAGCGACAGGCCCACGACGAGAGCGAGGTGTCTGCGACCCGGAGTGTCGCGCGGAGAGACACGACACGCACAAGATCCACCGCCGCCGTGGCCCGCGTCGAGCGCGAGGGATCCCACGTCGACGATCGGCCGAGGCGCGTCGAGGTCGGCGTCGTGCGGGGCGACGGTGCCGGCGTCGAGCGCTCCTGCATCCTCGAGCCCCGCGTCCAACGGGCTGGCGCGCCCCAGATCGATCAGCGTCTCGGGCCAGCGCATCGCGCACGTCGCGTCGCTCGCGTGACCGCACGCGGCGGGGCCGACGATCGCTTCGTACGTGAGCACCGCGACGGGCGCGTACGGTGCGCCGATCGTCTGCCGCGCGACGGCGAAGCCATCGCCGGTCTCGTCGGGGTAGTCGTCCGCGCAGAGGTAGACGTCCTCGCCGTGCACGACGAGGCAGCCCAGCGCGAGGTTCTTGTCGATCACCTCGATCGCTCCGTCGGTGCCGAGCGAGAGCAGGCCCCCGAGATCGTTGCCGAGCCACACGGTCCCGTCGGGAAGGAAGGCCGCCGCGAACACACGATCGATGCGCATCGGATCGCCCGGCATCGCGGGCAGGCGGCGCGTCGCGAGGCCATCGGCGTCGAGGTGGATCTCGATCGGCCGATCTTCGGCCAGCGCATGCACCACGGCGATCACGTGATCGGGATCGGCGGGATCGATCGCGACCACACGCAGGCGTCGCTCGTCGAGCTCGAGCGGGAACGCGTGGCTCACGTAGCTCGCGCCGCCGTCGTCCGACACGTAGACGCGTCCGTCGAGGAACGTGGTGCCCTCGCGACGCGAGGTGCCCGAGACCCACCAGCGCAACGGATCCGAAGGCGCCACGCGCAGACGCTCGGGGAGGAAGTCGGTGGCGAAGCGCGCGGGCAGCGCTTCGAGCGTCGTGCCGTCGGCGCGCGTGACGAAGACTTGGTTCTCGACGGACGCATCGGAGCGCAGGACGAGCACGTCCTCACCGTACGGAACGACATCGGCGATGAACGCGTCGCGCGGCTCGGCATCGACGTAGGAGAAGCCGCAGCCGTGATCGGGTCCGCGCACGAGACCGAACTCCTGCGCCACGAGGATCGTGCCGAGCGGCGTGAACGCGAACGGGCGGATCGATCCGGGCCGTGGATCGGGCATCGCATCGAGGCAGAGGAGCGAGAAGCTCGCCCCGCCGTCTTCGCTGATCAGGGTGCCGAACGAGGCGGGCACGAGGATCGTGTCGTCATCGTCGGGCGCGAACAGCACGTCGTACGTCTGCGGTCGCCCGCCGTGCGCATGCGCGGTCGATGCGCCCGCGAACACCCAGAGCAGCAAGCCCGCGGCTCCGAGGGAGAGGGGGACGTTCGAGCGCTGCCGACGCGGATGCACGCGCCCACGGTAGCAGCGCGCTCCGGTCGAGGGGCATTCGCAGGTGCGCCGCGTATCAGTGAGATCGCATGACCTCGGCGCAGCGTCGTTGGATCGGGTTGGCGCTCGGCGTCGTGCTCGCCCTGCCGCTGCTCGTGCCTCTGGCGCTGCACCTGCGGGTTCGTCGCTCGGTGGACCGGCTGCGAGCGCGGATCGACGCCGGCCACGAGCGTCACGCTGGTGCGGGTCCGCATGTCCGTGGGCGACTCTCGTCGCCGTGTCTCGTGGAAAGCTCGCTGGTCGCCGCAGGCGCGGCGGACCTTTCGGACGAGGCGCTGATGGCGGCAGTCGAGCGCGCGCTCGACTGCGAGTCGAGCTGGGCAGTCCCGTCCTTTCCCGCCAGCGCGGTGTTCGACGCATTTCTCCGCGCGGGTTCTCGCCTGGAGAATGACGCCTGCCTCCGCCACGCCGTGCTCTCGTTCCGTCTGGCGGATCGGCTGTCCGCCGGTCGTCCTCCGCTCCGAGGGCTGCCCATCCAGACGCTCGTTAGCTGCGCGGACATCTCGTCGGAATCGGCTCGTTCCGCCGCTCTGGGGCAGATCCTGCCGCTCGCCTTGGAACCGCTGCCACTCTGGCACGCAACGCACCCCGCTGCGCTGTCTACCGCCGGCGTCTGCGCCGGCGGACTCGAATCGATGGTGTCGACTGGGGTGCTGATCGGTTCGGCGCGGAACGCGGTCTCGAGCCCCAACGCAGCGCACAGCTATTTCGAGACACTCACCCGCCTCGAACGCGATGCCGAGCGGTCTCTGGTCCTGCTCGACTTCCCGCCATCGAGCGCCGAGGACGCCGCGAAGATGCGTCTCGCGGCGCACGGACTGGACTACGGCGGCTTGGCTCGAACCAACCACCTCGATGCGTCGATCGAAGACGCACTGTCGTTCCGCCAACACATGAGAGTGGCTGCGGTCGCGCTCGGTGCACACCCGGCGGACCCGCGTCTCTCGAGCGTCTATACCGGAGCTCCGATGGTCGTAGAACGTGGCGCCGGTGGGCTGTCAGTCACCTACGCGCCTTACTCGTGGTCCCCGACGCACACGGTCCGCGCGGCTGACCGTCGCTCGAGACCGATGAGACCCGTGCGCTGACGACACCCGCATCGAGTCCCTCGTGGAGTTGGGTGGCTCAGCGCCGGATCAGGGCGCGGAGCGCGGCGAGGTGGTCCTCGTCCACCCACCGCGACTGCATGGGGATCGCGCCCGCGCCGAAGGATCGGAGCGTCGGGATGTCCCAGTGATCGTCCAGTCGCGAGAGCCACACGGCGATGCGCGCGCCCACGTGGGGCACGTCCACCGGACGCGCGTCGAGCTCGGCGTGGGCTGCGCGTGAACGGGCTTGGGTCGCCTCGTCCCACGGCGGCGGGCCGTTGCCTCGATCGATGTAGAAGCGTTGCTGCTGTGCCTCGCGTGGTGCCCCGAACATCACCTCGAGCTGCGCCGGGACCTCGCCCCGCAGCACCTCGTCGACGGCGAGCACGACGCGCGCAGGACGGCTCCACGTGGGCGTCGCGGGCTCGATCGACTCCACGCGCACGATCGCCCACGCGAGCGAGGGGTCGGTCAGCGGATCGTACGGGGGCATGATTCCCATGCGTCCGAGCGTAGACGAGCACGGGGGAGAGGTCGCGGTGCGCGGGCGACCCGCTGTGCGGCGCTACGGCGTGCGGCCCGCCTCTCGGACGGCGCGCGCGAAGAGCGGGATGTTGATCGCCAGCGACGCGACCACGGCGAGCGTGGCGAGGGGCGGATGAAGGAGCGTACCGAGCGCCGCGAGCAGGCTGACCACCACGAGCGGCGCGAGCTTCAGGCGCGTCAGCAAGCCGCCGAGCCCGAGCACGACGCTCGCGACGTAGAGCGAGTGCGTGGCCGCTGCCTCGACCGAGCCGCCGCTCGCGAAGGTCAGCGCGTCCGAGCCGACGCTCGCGACGCACCAGAGCACCGCGACGGCACCCACCTGACGCGAGGCGACGTTGACGAACGCGCGATCACGAAAGCCGATCACGCCCGCGATCGTCACCGCGAGGAGGAGCGAGTCGCCCGCGAGCAAGAGGCCGAAATCGCCGCCGTGTCGGAACGACTGCCACGCGGCGAAGAGCCCCGCCGGAAGCGTGAGGAGCGTGATGAGCACGGCGCGCTGGATCGCGGCGGCGCCCATGGAGATGTCGGCCTCGCGCCGCGTCGCGTCGAGCGTCGCCTGGGCCGCGCGCTCGCGGCCGACGTCCGCTTCGAGCACAGCGATCGACCCCTCGAGATCCT
>JAFLCL010000336.1 GCA_017303575.1 Deltaproteobacteria bacterium | reverse complement strand
AGGAGCGGTGCGACGGGACGAGCCCCACGTGTCCGCCCGATGCCGTCGTGGGCGCGGGGGTGGAGTGTCGCGCGGCGGTCGATGCATGCGACGTGGCCGAGCAGTGCAACGGCAGCGTGAGCGCGTGCCCGAGCGATGGCTTCGCCGGCGTCGGCACGACGTGCACCGGCGGCGTGTGCAACGGCCTCGGTGGTTGTGGCCCGTGCTCGGAGGGTGCGCCGTGCTCGACGAGCAACGTGTGCGAGCGAGGCGAGCTCCGCTGCGGCTCGGGCGCGCCCACGTGTGAGGCCGCTGGACCCGCGCCGGCATCGACGCCGTGCCGGGACGCGGTCGGTCCGTGCGACGTGGCCGAGACGTGCGGGGGCGCGACGAGCTGTCCGGCCGACGGCTTCGCGAGCGGCACCATCTGTCATCCCTCGGCGGGCCCGTGTGACGTCGCCGAGACGTGTGACGGATCGAGCGCTGCATGCCCCGGGGATACGTTGATCTCGGGCACGATCTGTCGGGTCGCGTCGGGCGTGTGCGGCCGCGACTCCACGTGCGATGGCGTGAGCCCGTCGTGCCCCGTCGAGACGTTCCGCAGCTCCGGCGGCTGTCGCGCCTCCGCAGGCACGTGCGATCCTGCCGAGTCCTGTGACGGCTCGGGTGCGGACTGCCCTTCGGATCTGCGCACCGCAGGCGGTACGTCGTGCCGCTTCGCCATGGGGACATGCGACGTGACCGAGTCGTGCGATGGCGTCTCGGCGCTCTGCCCTGCCGATGCCTACGTGCCGGCCGGGATGATGTGCGCGGGCGGGACCTGCGACGGCGCGGGCAACTGCGCCATGGGCTGCGGCGTGGGCCCGAATGCTTACGCGGCGCCGATCACGTTCGGCGTCGGCGTCTTCGACTGCAGCCATGCGATCTTCACGCGCTTTGGCGGATCGACGGTGGAGATCGTGGATCTGGTGACGTCGGTGCGGACCAGCTTCACCGTCGGGACCTCACCGCTGAACGTGACGCTCGACACGACGCGCACGCGCGCCTTCGTCGCCCTCCAGGACTCGCGCGTGGCGGTGGTGCAGCTCCCCAGCGGGATCGTGACCCACCTGCCCGCGCCACCTAGCCTGCGTTGGGCGGCCCAGAATCCGGCGCGACCCGCGGATCTCTGGCTGCTCTCGACGGCGGGGGTGAGCGCGATCGACGTGGACACCGGTACGGCTCGTCTCGGCGCGTCACTCCCGTTCATGGATCCGAACGGGATCGCCTTCGATGACGTAACGGGGCAGGTCTACGTCTCGGACCGCAGCTCGAACCAGCTCGCTCGCCTCGACCCCATGAGCGGCGCGCCGATCGGCGCGATCATCTCGCCGTGCGCCTCCCCGCAGGCTCTGGCGTTCGCACGCACGACGCGAAGGCTCTACGTCGCGTGCGAGAGCGGCTCGGTCGTCGTGCTCGCGCCCGACCTCTCGATGATCGAGTCGCGCCCCGCGCCAGGTGCGTTCGGTCTCGCGCTCAGCGACGACGAGTCGAGCCTCGCGATCACGTCGGGCGGCGGGGGCACGACGGTGGTGCGCGTCTCGGACTGGTTCGTTCGCGCCACGTTCGCCGGCTTGCAGGCGCGGCGCGTCGGCTTCGCGAGCTCGGGCAGCGCCGTCGTCGTGGCCGACGAAGGTCGCGGTCTCGACGTCTTCGCGCTGCCGTAGCGCTCCTGAGCGCTCACGGAGGATCGAGGCGCAGCCTGCGGTGGCTCGTCTCGCGCAAGGCACGGGCGAGCGTGGGCTCGTTCGAGAGAGACCGTGCGTAGCCGGGGATCATCTCTTCGAGCTTGGACTTCCACGCCGCGCTCTCCATCCGCTCGGGGAAGCAGTCGAGGAGCAGATCGAGCGCGACCGACACCGACGTCGAGGCACCGGGCGATGCGCCGAGGAGCGCCGCGAGGGAGTTGTCCTTCGCCGAGACGATCTCGGTGCCGAACTCGAGCCGGCCCCAGTCGTCGTCGTCGTGCTTGATGACCTGCACGCGCTGTCCCGCGACCTCGAGCTCCCAGTCCTCGGCGCGCGCGTCGGGCACGAGCTCCCGCAGCGCCTCGATGCGCGACGCGAACGACTGCGTGACCTCGTCGAGGAGGTACCGCGTGAGCGGGAGGTTGTGCAGGCCGGCGCCGATCATCTCGAGCAGGTTGTCGAGCCGCAGCGAGGTCGGCAGATCGAGGTAGCTGCCCTCCTTCAGGAACTTCGTGGAGAAGCCCGCGAAGGGTCCGAAGAGGAGCTCACGCCGTCCGTCGATGAAGCGCGTGTCGAGGTGCGGCACCGACATCGGGGGCGCGCCCACCTTGGCCTTCGCGTAGACCTTGGCGGCGTGTCGCGCGACGACGTCCGGGTTCTTGCACACGAGCCAGAGACCGCTGACGGGAAAGCCTCCGTAGCCGCGCGCCTCCTCGATCTCCGACTCGTGCAGGAGATCGAGCGCGCCACCGCCTGCGCCGAGGAACACGAACTTCGCGCGGAACGTGCGATCGAGATCGAGCGAGAGGTCGCGCACCTCCACCTCCCACCCGCCGTCGTCGGCGCGCGCCACGTCGCGCACCTCGTGCGAGAAGTACGGCATCACTCGGTGCGCGCGCTCGAGGTGAGCGAGCATGCCGCAGGTGATCGCGCCGAAGTCGACGTCGGTGCCGAGGTGAGAGCGCGTCGCAGCGACAGGGCCGTCGTCGCGACGACCTTCGATCACCAGCGGCATCCATCCACGAAGGACCGCGAGGTCCTCGCTGTGCTCCATGCCCGAGAAGAGTGGGTGCGCGCCGAGCGCTTCGTGGCGACGTCGGAGGAAGCGCGCGTCGTCCTCGCCGGTGACGAAGCTCAGGTGCGGCACGGATCGGATGAACGTCTCGGGCGCGGGCAGGGCGCCGTTCTCGACGAGCCAGCCCCAGAGCTGCTTCGAGATCTCGAACCGCTCCATGACCTGCACGGCCTTGGTGATGTCGATCGTCCCGTTCTTCTCCGGCGTGTAGTTGAGCTCGCAGAGCGCGGCGTGGCCGGTCCCTGCGTTGTGGCGGGCGTGGCTGCTCTCACCCGCGGGGCGGTCGAGGCGCTCGAAGAGCTCGACGCGGAGCGTGGGATCGAGCTCGCGCAGCAGCGTGGCGACCGTCGCGCTCATGATGCCGGCGCCGACCAGCAGGACGTCGCACTGCGGGACCTCGTCGCTCATGGACGCGTTGTACACGAGGTCGCATCGCGCCGAGCCGCTTGACGCCGGGGCCGCGCGCGAACGAGCCTTCTCCCCATGAGCGCGCGGACCTTCGTCGACGCCCAATTGCGTGCGCTGTCGGAGGTCGCGCTCGCGGAGCTGGCCACCGTGTCGGTGGTCGTGGCGCCCGATCGCGACGCGCTCGACACGCTCGAAGATCGCGCGGTCGTCGAGGGCTACGCCGTCGCGCACGCGTCGCTCGACGAGCACGGTCTGCACGGTCTCGCCGAGGTCGTGCGCGCGCTCGCGGGCAGCGTCCATTTGGGCAGCGCGCGCAGCAAGAAGCGCGGGCTCGTGAGCGCGCTCCAGGCCTTCGCCGACAAGCACGGCAAGCGCACGCTCGATGCGTTCGACGATCGTGCGCGTGCGGAAGGCCTCGTGGGCGAGCTGCGGCGTCTCTCTCGCGCGTTCCTCGAGAACGCGACGGGCAAGGTGTCGGGCAAGCGCATCGACGCGTGGCTCGCGGGTCAGGCCCCGAGCGACGTCGACGCTGGGCCCGGCTTGCGCACGCTCGGTCCTGCGACGGCCAAGAGCGCGCTCGGCGCGATGACGCGCTTGTTCCGCGTGCTCGGCGCGCGCGGCACGCTCTTCGTGCTCGACGAAGGCGAGGCGCTCGTGGACCTCAGCCCTGCGCGACGCGATCTCGCGTACACGGTGCTGCGCGAGCTGATCGACAACGCCGATGGCCGCGGCGGCATGGTGGCGACGAAGCTGCTCGTCGCGGGCGACAGCAAGCTCGTGACGCGTCGTCACGCGATCTTCGATCACGAGGCGCTGGCCACACGGGTCATGACGCTCGAGCCGGAGGCGGCGCCCACGCCGCACGCCACGCTGGTGCGCCTCGACGAAGGCGCGGATCTTCTCGATCGGGATCGCACGCTCCTGCCGAAGCTGAGCGAGGTGCCCCGTGTCCCCGAGGCGCGCGTGCCGCACCTCCGCGCGCTGCTTCGTCTCGCGCAAGGCCTTCCGCCGCTCGAGGCGACCACCGAGCTCACCGTGGGCCTCGACGACGTCGACTCACGCATCGATCAGCTCTTCCAGACCTCGAGCCACGACGGCTCCGTGTTCGCGGTGCTCGTGGGCGAGTACGGCGCGGGCAAGACGCATCACCTGCTGCACCTCGAGGCGCGCGCGGTCGCGGCGCGTCGCCCCGTGATGCGGCTCGCCGTGGAGCGCCTCGACGAAGACGTGGGCAATCCGCAGCGACACCTCCGTCGCCTGCTCGAGAGCGCGATCGTGCCGACGACGAACGATGCGAGCGGCACGCGGGGACGTTCGCTCGGCGTCTTCGCGGTGCTCGAGGGTTGGCTCGCGTCCGAGACCACGCGTCGCAAGCTGATCGAGGCGCTCGAGGCCCTCGAGGAGAGCGACAGCGAGGTGGCAGGGCACGCGTCGAGCTGCCTCGTCGATGGTGCGATCGACGAGCGCGCGCTGGTCACGATGCTGTCGGCGCTCGACCTCGTCGAGAAGCCCGGCGCCTCGAGCTACCGGCGCGATGCGTACCGACGCCTGCTGCTGTGGCTCGAGCTGCTCGCGCGCGTCGAGGGCTGTGAGGGTCCGGTCGTGATCCTCGACGAGGCCGAGAACCTCTACCGCCCAGGCGTGTCGCGCTCGGAGCGCCGAACCGCGCTGCGGTCGCTCGGCTTCTACTGCGGCGGCACGATCCCCCGCGCCTGCGTGGTGCTCGCGGTCACGCCCGAGACGCTCGTGTCGCTGCGCGAGGAGGCTGGCGCGCTGCTCGACGAGATCGAGGAGCAGGTGACGGCGCTGCCGCAAGAAGACGTGGCGATGCTGCGCCGACGCTTGCTGCGTGCGCGTCCGCTCGAGGTGAAGAAGCTCGACGCGGAACAGCGTCGTGAGCTCGCCGAGCGCGTGCGCATCGTGCACGGCAAGGTGCGCGGCAAGGTGAACGATCCCGACTGGGCCGCGTGGGTCGAGCGTGCGCAGAAGGAGAGCAAGACCCCGCGCGAGCTCCTGCGCCGCGCCGTCGAGCACCTCGAGCGCCTCGCGTTCGTGGGCAGCTGATGGAGCTGGCGCGGCTCGTTGCGCTGTCGTCGCGCGTGGCGAAGGAGCGCGGGCGCAACGCCAAGGCGGCGCTCATCGCGGAGCTCTTGAAGGAGCTCCGTGATCGCGACGTGCGCATCGGCGTGAGCTACTGCGCGGGCGAGGTGCCGCAGGGCAAGGTCGGCGTGGGCTACGCGACGCTTCGTACGATCGTGAAGGAGTCGGGACCTGCGCCCGAGGCGAGCACGCTCTCGCTGACCGACGTGGATGACGCGATCACCGCGCTCGGCGCGATCGAAGGCGCAGGCTCGGCCCGACGTCGCAAGGACCTGCTCGTGTCGCTCCTCTCGCGCGCGACCGAGGCCGAGCGTGACTTCCTCCTCGCGCTGCTCGTGTCCGAGCTCCGGCAGGGATCGCTCGCGAGCTCGATGATCGAGGCCGCGGCGCTCGCCTCGGGCATCGAGCCGCGAGCCCTTCGTCGTGCGGCGATGTTGGCGGGCTCGGAGGTCGAGGCAGCGACCATCGCGCTGACCGAAGGCGCCGCAGGCCTCGAACGCTTCGTGCTCACGCCGTTCACGCCCGTCCTGCCGATGCTCGCTTCGCCCTGCGTCGATCCGACCGAGGCGCTCTCGGAGCACGGCGGCGCGGCCCTCTTCGAGCTCAAGCTCGATGGTGCGCGTGTGCAGGTCCACCGCGAGGGAGACGTCGTGCGGGTCTGGAGCCGCGCGATGAACGAGGTGACCGATCGCGTGCCCGAGGTCGTACACGCCGCGCGCGCCATGCCTGCGCAGCGCTTGATCCTCGATGGCGAAGCGATCGCGCTCAAGAGTGACGGAACGCCCGAGCCGTTCCAGATCACGATGAAGCGCTTCGGCCGCACGAAGAACGTCGAGGCCATGGCGGAGGCGCTGCCGCTCACGGCCGTCTTCTTCGACGTGATGCTGCTCGACGACGAGGTGCTGCTCGATGCGCCGCTCATGCGTCGTCGCGAGCTCCTCGCGCGCCTGATTCGAGAGTCGACTCCGACGGGGATGCCAGCCGGCGGGGGAGCGCAGCTCCCCCAAGAGGCGCGAGCGCTGGAGGAGCGAAGCGACGACGAGCGATGGGGGCGCGGGGGTCGAGCCCCCGCATCGAGCGCCGGAGGCGCGGGAAACCAACGCGCGCGGATGCCGACGGGCAAGGTGTGCGAGAGCGCGGAGGACGCGGAGCGCTTCTACGCCGACGCGGTGGGCGAGGGTCACGAAGGCCTGATGGCCAAGTCGCTCGAGGGCCTCTACGAGGCGGGCCATCGCGGCAGCGCGTGGCTCAAGATCAAGCCCGCGCACACGCTCGATCTCGTGGTGCTCGCGGTCGAGCGAGGCAGCGGGCGTCGTTCGCAGTGGCTCTCGAACATCCACCTCGGCGCGCGCGATCCGAGCGCACCGAGCGGCTTCGCCATGATCGGCAAGACCTTCAAGGGCATGACCGACGCGATGCTCGCGTGGCAGACATCGCGCTTCGCGGAGATCGCGAGAGACCCCGATTCGGTGGGCGATCCGAGCGTGTGGGCGATCGCGCTGCGGCCCGAGCAGGTCGTCGAGGTGGCCCTGAGCGGCGTGCAGGTCTCGCCCGAGTATGCGTCGGGCCTCGCGCTCCGCTTCGCGCGCGTGCGCCGCTACCGCGACGACAAGCGGCCCGAGGATGCGAGCACGATCGACGAAGTCCGCGCCCTCCTTCCTCGCTGATCTCCGACTCGATCAGCTCTTTCCGGCGAGCTTGGCGACGAGGCGTGAGCTCACCGAGTCGGGCACGAGGCGGCTGACGTCGCCACCCAGGCGTGCGGCCTCCTTCACGAGGTTCGAGCTCACATAGAAGTACGCGTCGTTGGCCATGATGAACATGGTCTCGATGTTCGGCTCGAGGTGGCGGTTCATGTTCGCCATCTGGAGCTCGTACTCGAAGTCCGCCACGGCGCGCAGACCTCGCAGCACGACACGCGCGTTCTTCAGACGGCAGTAGTCGACGAGGAGGCCGGAGAACGAGTCGACCTCGATGCCTGGCGTGTCGGCGAACTCCTCGCGGATCATCTCCACGCGCTCCTCGATCGTGAAGAGCGAGTCCTTGCGCGGGTTCTTGAGCACGGCGACGACGATGCGATCGAAGGCGACGAGGCCGCTGCGGATGATGCTGACGTGGCCGCGCGTCATCGGATCGAAGGAGCCGGGGTAGATCGCTGTCGTCATGCGTCCTTGCTTTCGGCAGGCGGCGGGTCGAGTGCGTTTATCTCTCGCGCTTCGTCGTCGATCGCGAGCAGCGAGAGCGTCGTGTCGCCGTAACGGTAGCGTGAGACCACGCGGAGCCGCGAGCTTGTGACGACCGGCTCGAGCGCTCGATCGACGAGCCCGACGTCCTTGGTCCGGTGCTCGAGGACCACGAGCCCCTCCGGCGTGAGGCGGCGCGTCTGGGCCAAGGCAGCGAGCACGGCCACGGCCTCCGCGACCGCGTCGTAGGGGGGATCCGCGAGCACGAGATCGAACGGACCTTCAGGGAGCCTGGCGATCGCGCCGCGCGATTCGAGATCGAGACGCAGCCGTGTCGTGCGGTCGCTCAGGCCGAGCTCGCGTGCGCTCTCTTCGAGGTCCTTGGCGGCCCGGGCGTCGCGCTCCACGAGCACGGCGTGGGCCGCGCCGCGCGAGAGCATCTCGAACGAGCTCGCACCCGTGCCTGCGTAGAGCTCGAGGACGTGGGCCCCTTCGATCGCGCCGCGCGCGTCGAGGATCGATGCGAGCGCCTCGCGGACGCGATCGCTCGTGGGCCGCGTCACGCGCTCGGGGCGCCCGAAGCGTCGCCCTCCGAGCACGCCGCCGACGATGCGGAGCGCGCTACCCGGGGGCCGCGCCATGCGGGTCTCTCTCGCGGCGCCCCCTCAGAAGTCGATGCCGACGCCCACGTACCCCGAGGTCGTGCTGAACGACGGCATCAGGCGGAGTCGCACGTGCTCGCCCGAGTCCTGCTCGGGGCTGATCACGCCGTTGGCGGCCAAGAGGCCCACGCCCACGCCGCCCGCGAGCGCCGTCACGCCGAGGAAGACGAACTGGAGGATCATGGGCGTGTCGTTGGTGCACGCGTCCATGAGATCAGCGTCCCCCATGATGCCGGGCGTCTGACAGATGGGCCCGCCCATCGTGCCCTGGACGCGGCCGCGGTAGGCATCGAGCGTGTCGCGCTGATCCATCGCCGCCAGGCCCGTCACGATCCAACCGACCGCCGAGCCGACGGCGACGAGCAGGAGCGCGAACGCCGGCCAGTTCAGGCGGCTGATCGTGTCGTCGCCGCCCGAGCTCTGCGCGCCGCCAGGCGGGGGCGTCGTGTCCCCCGACATCGTGGCCGCCATGCACGCCCTT
>JAFLCL010000335.1 GCA_017303575.1 Deltaproteobacteria bacterium | reverse complement strand
GTGGCGAGCGCTGCAGCGCGTGGCTCGCGGGGTGTCGCACGTCCGAGGATCTCGACGCGCTCGAGGTGTGCCGAGGCCGCGAGCGCCGCGACCAGCGGCTCGAGCAGCGCTGCGTTCTCCTCGTCGAGCGAGCTCGCGCCGGACGTGAACGCGATGTGCTCGCCGATCTCGATGCGGTGCTGTGCGACACAGTTGAGGTTGCGATCGGGGCAGCCGTCCTGATCGCAGCTGCCCTGCACCGTCTCGGGCGCGTCGCGGCACTGATCGCACGCATCGACGATCTGATCACCGTCGTTGTCTTCCTCGGGACAGCCATCCGTGTCCTCGAAGTCATCGTGATCCTCAGGCACGCAGATGCAGCGATCGTCCGCGTCCGCCACGCCATCTTCGTCGCGATCAGGCGGGGGCGGAGGCGCTTCGTCGCGCATGGTCGCCGCCGATCCGCCACAGCCAGCGGGACAGAGGCACGTGAGCGCGAGCACGAGAGCGACGTCGATCCGAAGGCGCATGGGACGGCGATGATGGGCGCGCGTCGCTGTGGGTCGCAAGCGCCGCGCCCTCGGGCGGGCGCGCTTCGTGCGCGCTCGAGCGCCGGCTCACGCCAATCCAGCGCCTCGCGGCAGGTGGCCGGGACGCGCGAAGCACACGACAGCGTCGTAGCCACCGAACGCCAGCGCGTTGTTGAGGACCACGTCGACCTTCGCGTGCCGCGCATGGTTCGCGACGATGTCGAGGTCGCACTCGGGATCGAGCGTCTCGTAGTTCGTCGTGGGCGGGATGATGCCGGTCTGGATCGTCATCACGCAGGCGATGGCCTCCATCGCGCTCGAGGCCCCCATGCAGTGGCCGATCATGCTCTTGATGCTCGTCACCGCGACGCGCCGGTTGCCGAAGATCTTGTTGATGACCAGGGCCTCCACGCTGTCGTTGTTCGGCGTCGCGGTGCCGTGCGCGTTGATGTGATCGATGTCGTCGGGCGTGAGGCCGCTCGCGCTGATCGCCTGTCGCATCGCCGCGATCGAGCCTGCGCCTTCGGGATGGGGACGCGTGATGTGGTGGGCGTCGCACGCGAGTCCGTACCCGCCGACCTCGGCCAGCGGCACCGCGCCGCGCTTCACGACGCTGGCCTCCGACTCGAGCACGAGCATCGTCGCGCCTTCGCCGAGGATCAGGCCGCGGCGGTTCTTGTCGAACGGCTTGCAGACGTCGGGGCTCATCGCGCCGAGGCGCGCGAAGCCCGCGTACTCGAGCTTCTCGATGATCTCGACCGCGCCCGTGATGACCATGTCGGCGCGGCCACTGCGGATCTGATCGGCCGCGAAGCCGATCGCGTAGTTCCCGGCGGCACAGGCGGCCGGCAGCGTCTGCACCATGCCTCGCGCCCCGAGCGCGCGCGCCACGTGGATGGGCAGGAGCGTCGTGCCGTACCGCGGGAGCTTCGGGGTGGGCACAGCGTCCTCGCCGCTGTGGATCCAGGCCTTCTGCAGCTCGCCGAGCACGTTGGCCTCGCCCATCGTGGTGCCGACCACGACGCTCGTGCGCTCCCCTTGCACGTGACGCTGCTCGAGCGCTGCATCCTCGACCGCCATGCGCGCGGCCGCGACCGCGAAGGCCGATGCGCGGCCGGTGCGACGGGCCTCTGCGGCGCTGAGGAAGTCGCGCGCGCGAAAGCCCTTCACCTCGCCCGCCATGCTGCGGCCGATCTGTTGGGTCTCGAACAGCGAGACCTCCGAGACGCCGGATCGCCCAGCGACGAGGGCCTCCCAGTAGGGCTTCTTGCCCATGCCGAGAGAGCTCACGACGCCCATGCCGGTGACGAAGACGCGACTCATGTGGCCGCGATGATGGGCGTGCGAGGCGGCCGCGAGCAAGCAGAGGTCCGCGAGGGATCGACGATCGGCTACACGCGCGCGGGGCGCAGTCGTTCTGGGACCCGTGGCTTGGTGTCGGTACTGCGCGCGGGCCACACGTAGCTGACGGCGCCCGGCGTGCGCGGTCGCGCGAATCCCCAGATCGCGCTGTGTCGCAGGATGTCCCGCACGATGTGCGGCGTCGATGCCACGGAACGCGCTCGATCCCGGACCGTGCCGATCGCGCGACCGAGGAAGGCAGCATCGGCGAGGGCGGCGTAGCCCAGGCCGTGCCGCTTCACGAAGTAACGCCTCCGCGACTCGAACCAATACGCGGGAAGGCGCTTGGGCCGACCGCCGAGCGTGGTCACGCCCGTGCTCTGCCCGCGGATGTGCATCACGCGGCTCTGGGGCACGTACCACCGCTCCCAGCCCGCTGCGTGCAAGCGCGCGCAGAGATCGATCTCCTCGAAGTAGAGGAAGAAGCTCTCGTCGAAGCCGCCGACCGTCTCGAGCACCTCACGGCGCACCATCATCGAGGCGCCCGAGCACCACCCGATGCGCTCGGGCTCGGGGCCCATCGTGCGGGCCACCACGTGAGGCGCGAGCGCGCGGCTCACGAAGCCCGTTCCTGCGCCGCTCTCGAGCTCGCTCGCGAGGCTCGGAAAGCGGAACGCGATCGTCCACGCCGTTCCGTCCGCGTGCTCGAAGCTGCCCGAGGCGAGGCCCGCGCGTGGATGCGTCGCGAGGAACTGGGCGAGCGTCAGCACCGCGCCTGGACGGACCTCGGTGTCGGGGTTGAGGAAGTGCACGTAGTCGGGTCGGGCGCCCGCTTCCTGCGCTGCGCGCAGGCCGAGGTTGTTGCCCGCGCCGAATCCGCCGTTGATCGGCGACACCACGAGGCGCGCGAGGTGCGAGAAGCGCGCGTCGATCCCCCGTCGTAGCTCGGCGGCGTCGCCCGACGCGTTGTCGACGACGATCACCGAGAGGCGAAGACCCGGGTGACGGGCCTCCTCGTCGAGCGTGGCCAGACATCGCAGCGCGAGCCCTGCGGATCGATAGCTCACGATGATCACGAGGACGTCGGGGGGAGCGCTCACGCGGACTCCCGGGGGCGATGCGGGCGTGCGACCACGAGGCGCGCGGGGACGATTCGTGCGGGCACGCCCGCCGCGTGCGCGCCGGCGGGCACGTCGTGGAGCACCACGGCGTTGGCGCCGATCGCGGCGCCATCACCGATCCTCACGCGTCCGAGGATCTTCGCGCCCGCGCCGACCTCCACCCCTCGCCCGAGCACCGGCGCCTCGTCGCGTCGAGCGAGCGAGCGCATCCCGAGCGTGACGCCGTGGCGAATGACGCAGTCGTCCCCGATCACGGCGGCGCCGTGCACGACGATGCCGTGCTGGTGCTCGAACACCACCCGTCGGCCGATCGTGGCGGAGTAGGGGAGCTCGATCCCGTAGAGGCTCGCGACGGTGCGCGCGAGCGCTCGGTAGAGGACGGTGACCGGCGCGCGAAGCACGCGCGGCTCGATCTCCAGGCGGGCCACACCGAGGCGATGAACGAAGAGCGCTTGGAAGCCCGGGGCCATGGCGCGCCGACCGTGGGCCACGAAGTCCTCGCGCACGAGGGCCAGCCACGGCGCGGCGCCCCGCGCCGGCATCCGCTTCGGATCGGTTCGAGTGTCCATGCCCGCGCAGCTGCAACGAGCGCGCCGCCGTGACGATGCGCGCTCCCACCTGAATTCGCGCGCGGCGAGGGTCCACGACGCACCGCCAGTGGCGCAGGGATGCCGCGCCTGTGCGTGCGCTGCATCGCCGAGCGAGCCGTCGCGGATGGGCGGCTGACGGACGTCGATCAGGAACGGCGCGACGCGATGGCCGATTCGATCGCGCGCTTCGCATCGTCGGCATCGGCGGCGGTGGCGAGGACCAGCGGGTAGCTGCCGACGCGAGTCGGCTCTCCGCTCGGTCCGAGCGAGGCGAGCACGGGCGAGGCGAGCAAGAGGGTGCGTGCCGTCATCTCGCCTCCGATCGCGGGCACGGCCTCGAGCTCCAGCGTGTCCGTCGGCAGCGCGCGCACCCATGTGCCGCGCGTTTCGCCGTGCGTGCCCACGATCACTGCGCGCGGCGTGACAGCGAGCACCGTCCAGTGCTCTCGATCTCCGTCGCCACCGAGCACGCGCGCGAAGAACCCTGCGGCGCGCGACTTCACGGAGTGCGTCTCGATCAAGAGGCTCGCTTGGACGTCGAGATCCTCGACGTCGACAACGCGTGCTGCGCGCGCCGAGGCTTCACGCAGCGGCGTGACGATCGCGGCGACGGACACGCGCCTCGTCGTCCGCGTGTAGTCGTCCTTCACGTCGCGGCCTCGACCTGGCGCACGTAGCAGCCGTGGCAGACGGGCACGTACGACTCGTCGCCACCGATCTGGATCTGATCGCCCTCGCGCACCGCCTTGCCACCGACGAGGCGCATGTTGAAGACCGCCTTCTTGTTGCAGAACTGGCAGGTGACCTTGACCTCTTCGATCGAGTCCGCGAGCTCGAGCAAGCGTCGGCTCCCCTCGAAGAGATGCGTCTGGAAGTCGGTGCGCAGGCCGTAGCAGATCACCGGCAGGCCGGGCTTCAGCGTCAGCGCCCAGAGCTGATCGACCATCGCAGCCGAGAGGAACTGCGCCTCGTCCACCAGCACACAGTCGAGGCCCTCGAAGCGTGCGGGGTCGAGGATCGTGTCGCGGTCGACGACGAGATCGGCCTCGGCGCGAAGACCCGCGCGCGACTCGACCGTGCCGACGCCGTAGCGCGTGTCGATGCGCGGCTTGAGGATCAGTACACGCTTGTCCTGCGAACGGTAGTTGTGCGCGACGGCGAGCAAGTTGAGCGTCTTGGCGCTCCCCATGGTGCCGTGGCGGAAGTAGAGCTTGGCCATCGCGCGCGACCGTAGCCGATCAACGCGCGTCGGTCGCCGCGGGGCTCGTCGGCGCCTCGAGGATCACCCGGGAGCTGCGCTGCCACGTGAGGTAGGCCCACGCCCACTCGAAGAGCACGGCGAGGCGGTTCCTGAAGTCCACGAGGAAGAGCACGTGGATGAAGAGCCAGAGGAGCCACGCGAAGAAGCCCGCGAAGCGACGCCCGTTCACGTCGGCGATCGCCTTGGCGCGGCCGATCGTCGCCATCGATCCTTTGTCCACGTAGCGGAACGGCTCGCGCGTCGCGCCCGACATCGACGCGAGGATGTTCTCGGCCGCGAGGCGCCCGCTCTGCATCGCGACCTGCGCGACGCCGGGCAGTGGCTTCCCATCCTGCTCGGCGCTGATCAGATCACCCACCACGTACACGCGCGGGTCGCCCGGGATGCTCAGGTCTTTGGTGATCTTCACGCGGCCGGCGCGGTCGAGCTCGACGCCCAGATCCTTCGTGAGGCCCGACGCGCTGAGGCCCGCGGCCCACAGCACCGTGCGGGTGCGGATCACGTCGCTGCCCACGCTCACCGACTCCGCCGTCACGTCGGTCACGCGCGCACCGAGGCGCACGTCGACGCCCAGACGCTTCATGCTCGTGAGCGCCTTCTCCGACAGATCGGGGGTGAAGCTCGGGAGGATTCGGTCGCCGCCCTCGAGCAGGATGACGCGCGCGGTGGTGGGATCGAAGCGGCGAAAGTCGCGCGCCAGCGTGCGGCCCGCGATCTCGGCGATCGCGCCCGCGAGCTCCACGCCCGTGGGGCCTGCGCCGACGATCACGAACGTGGTGAGCTCGCGTCGCTTGTCCGTGTCGGCCTCCAGCTCGGCGGCCTCGAACGCGCGGAGGATGCGGTTGCGGATCTCGAGCGCCTCGCCGAGCGTCTTGAGGCCTGGCGCGTGCTGCTCCCACTCGGGCCGACCGAAGTAGGAGTTGCGCATGCCCGTCGCCACGACGAGGTGGTCGTAGGTGAGCTCGCGGCTCGCGATGCCGCCGCCGTCGAGCAGCACCTTGCGCGCCGCGCGATCGATGCTCGTGACCTCGGCCATCAGCACGGTGGTGTTCGGGTAGCGGCGCACCAGCTTTCGGATCGGCGCGGCGATGTCGGGGGCGGCGAGGGCGGCGGTGGCCACTTGGTAGAGCAGCGGCTGGAAGAGGTGGTGGTTCTGGCGATCCACGAGGGTGACCCGCACGCGTCCGCGCCCTCGGCGACCGAGCACGCGGGCTGCCGCGAGCCCCGCGAACCCACCGCCCAGCACGACGACGTGCTGTTCCTCGCGACGCAGCATCTCGGACTCGGTCATGGGAGCTTTCTAGCGACGTCCTGCGACCGCGCCACGCGCCGATGAAAACGCCCCGAAACCAAGGCGCGTGGTGCGGCCGCGACGGGCGCGCCGCGCACCGAAACAACGATGGAGATCGGTCGCGCGGCCCTGTTATGGTCTCCCTCCCCGCGCGCCTCTCGGCGCGTGCGCCGCACCGACTTCCCTGAAGAAAGGGACCCCGATGAGCGAGCTGGATCCGCGTGTCGCCGAGCTGATCGCTGCCGTCGACGCTTCGCCTGCCGACGAAGAGAGCTGGGACGAGCTCGAAGACCTCGCCGCCAAGACGCAACGACCGGACGAGGTGGGCGCCGCCTACCGAAAGGTCCTCAAGGCTGGCTTGCCAGCCGGCCTCGTCGAGCGCGTCGGTCAGCGAGCGCTCGGCTTCCACGAAGAGTGGTTCGGCGAAGCCTCGCCCCACCTGGTCGAGGTCCTCGAGCGGATCCTCTCGCTCGACCCGAGCCTCCCGTGGGCGCTCCAGCGCATCACGGTGGTGCTCACCGTCAAGGAAGGATGGGGCGAGCTGCTCGCCCACTTCGATCGCGCGATCGTGGCCGCGGGCGACGACACCTTCCGCAAGACGTCGCTCCTCGAAGAGGCGGCGCAGCTCGCCAAGGACTTCGCGGGACAGCCCGCGCGGGCGGTCGGCTACCTCTCGCAGCTCCTCGATCTGCGACCGAACGACGCGCAGCTCTTCACCTCGCTCGAGCGCTTGCTCGATCGCGAGGGCAAGCACGCCGAGCTCGTCGCGCTGTGGCGTCGCAAGCTCGACGACGAGGCGGGCGCCGCCGACGTGCGCGCACGCATCGCCGACACCTACCTCGACAAGCTCGCCGATCCCGCGGCCGCCTTGATCGAGGCGAGCACGCTCGCCGAGGCGGGCGATCCGCGGGCACTGGCACTGACGGAGCGCGTCCTCGTGCACCCGGGCGCGTCGCTCGACGTTCGCCGCGAGGCGCGTGCCGCGCTCGAGCAAGCGTACGAGAAGGCAGGCCGAGGCGCCGAGGTCGAGCGAGTGCTCGGGCTCGCGCTCGCCCACGAGACGCGAGAGGGCGCGATCGATCTGCATCGCACGCTGGCCGATCGCATCGCGGCGCGCGGCGATGCTGCGACGGCGTTCTCCCACGTGGCCCGCCTCCTCCTCCTCGACCCGGGCGACACGGTCGCGACCGATCGCCTCGCGGAGCTCGCGTCCGCCTCGGGCGATCACGTGGCCCACGCGCAGGCGCTCGAGGCTTCCGCCGAAGCCGCGAGCGGGTCGCGTCGCGTCGCGCTCCTGCTCGATGCTGCTGACGTGCGCGCGAGCGCGGGAGACGCCGCGGGCGCGGAGGCGATCTACCGTCGCGTGCTCGGAATGAACGAGGGCGGCCAGTCGGTGCGCCTCGCGGTTGCGCGGAAGCTGAGCGCGCTCCTCGATCGGCCCGATCGTCGTGAGGATCGTCTCGCTGCGCTCGAGGCGCAGTCGGCGATCGAGCGCGATCCCAGCGAGAAGCGTCGTGTGCTCGGGCTCACCGCGCAGCTCGCCACCGAGCTCCAGGCCTACGATCGCGCGCTGGGCGCGTGGGCCGAGCGCCTCGCCGGTGATGCAGCGGACGTGGATGCGATCGACGCACGCATCGCGATCTTCCGCGCGACCGAGCGCTGGTCGGATCTGGTGGAGGCGCTGCGCGCGCGCCTGGCGAACACGACGAGCCCGGCCGTGAGGCGAGCGCTCCTGCTCGACGTCGCGCAGGTGCTCGACGCGCAGGTCGGCGATGCGCCCGCGGCGATCGAGGCCTACACCGCCGCGGCGGGTGAGCTCGGCGAAGAGCCGGGCATCGTCGATGCGCTCTCGCGTCTCTATGGCGCGAGCGGTCGCGGTGACGAGCTCGCGTTGCTGCTCGATCGTGCGTCGAGAAACGACGCCGCTCGCGCGGTCGACGTGCTCGTTCGGCTCGCCGACGCCAAGCGTGCCAACGGTGGTGCAGCGGCAGATGCAGCGCGCGAGCTGCTCCGCGCCTTGCGCCTCGATCCGGGCAATGCTCCCGCGCGCGCGGGCCTCACCTCGCTCGTCGAGGATCCCACGATGCGTGGCCTCGCCGCGGAGGGCCTCGCGGACGCCGCGATGGTCACGCGCGATCACGCCGAGCTCTTGCGCTTGTTGCCGATTCGCCTCGCGGCGGCCGAGAGCACGCGGGTGAAGGTGAAGCTCCTGCGAGAGGCCGCGGAGCTACAGGAGCGAGAGCTCGGCGATGCGAGCGGGGCGTTCGAGTCCATCGCGGCCGCGCTCGGTCATGCGCCCTCCGAGGAGAGCCTCGAGCGTGAGCTCTTGCGTCTCGGGGCGGCGACGTCGCGACAGGCGGAGGCCGGCTTCGCGCTCTCACGCGCGGCGTCGGCGGTCGAGGAGCCGGGGCGCTCGGCAGAGCTCTTCCGCACGGCGTCCCGCGTTCGCGCGGACGCGGGCGAGCTCGCGGGTGCGCTCGGCGATGCGATGGCAGCGTTGCGTCTGGTGCCGCGTGATCGCGAGACCGCGCTCTCGGCGCTGTCGCTGTCCGCG
>JAFLCL010000334.1 GCA_017303575.1 Deltaproteobacteria bacterium | reverse complement strand
GGACGCGCGCGGGCCCGTCGATGCGGGACCGAGTCTCGATGCGTTCGCGCCTCCGCTCGACGCCGCGGGCCTCGACGCGCCAGGGCTCGACGCGTTCGTGGGTGACGACGCCGCGCTCTCGCCCGACGCGGGCACCGACGCGCCCGTCCTCGACGCCGCGACGTACCCGCCGATCTACTACCCGGTGACCACGCACACCGTGGTGCAGGACGTCACGATGATCGCGCTCGCGCCGATGCAGGCGATCGCCGATGCGGCCTTCACGATCACGCCGGCGCTGCCCGACGGGATGACGTTCGACGCCGACACCGGCGCGATCGGCGGACGTCCCACCGGCGTGAGCGCTGCGGCCGTCTACCGCGTCGTCGCGAACGCCCCGAGCGGCACGTACGTCCGCGATCTCACGCTCGCGGTCCGCACCGGCGCGCCGAGCGATCTCGCCTACACGTTCGCGAGCCCGACGTACGTGATCGGCGAGGCGATCGAGACGAACGCCCCTGCGTACGTGGGCGCGCGCGCGACGTTCAGCGTCGCGCCCACGCTGCCTGCGGGCCTGCGGCTCGGATCGACGACGGGCTACATCACAGGCACGCCGACTGCAGCCGCGGGCACGACGAGCCACGTCATCACCGCGACCAACGCGTACGGCATTATGACGCGCACGCTGCGCATCACCCTGGCGACGACGGCCCCACGACGCGTCGTGATCGCGGAGCTCGTGCCCGCGGACTCGGCCCCTTCCGCGATGTTCCCCGGCATCCACGCGGAGGCGATGGGGATGACGCCGCGCGTGACGGTGGGCTTCCAGGTGCCGTTCCCGTGGCTGGTCGACCCCTGTGATCTCGGGAGCTTCGGCCTCACCGAGGACGGCACCGGCCTCGTGATGCGGATCCAGGACGGCTGCGTCTGGCAGCAGAACTACGAGACCGACTACACGTATGCGCGCACCGAGCTGGGCCTCCTCCGCAGCTACGACGGAGGCGTGTTCCCCGCAGGCGTGGCCACCACGATCGAGTGGCGCGGCTACTTCACGCAGCCGCTGCCGCCGGTGGGACGTCGCGACGTGATGGTCGCGCCGTTCCAGCTGCACAACAACAACGGCGGCTCGCCCATGTTCGCGTTCGCGGTGAACACGCGCACGGGCAACGTCGAGCTGCACATCACGACGCCGCCGCCGACGACGATGCTCGAGCGCGCCGTGACGATCGCGCCGTACGCGAGCTTCGTGGGCACCGCGCGCACGCTGACGATGACCGTGGTGCCCGCCGAGACCGAGACCGGGAGCATCTCGGTCAGCCTCGATGGCACCGTGATCTACGAAGAGACCGATCGCATGACCTCGGTGACGCCGGGCGAGGACTACCTGAAGTTCGGCCTCTACGACTGGGGCCGTGGCTTCGTCGAGCCCTCGACGCCGGAGCGTGGCCGCGTCTTCGAGATGGTCACCGAGCTGGTGCGCGTCACGCGCTGACGCGCTCCGCTATCCTCCTCGCCGATGCCCAACGCGCGCGAGCAACGCCTCGGTCACGGCAAGGGCCGCGGCAGCCCCGAGGCCACGGAGAAGCGACGCGCGGCGCGCGCGCTCAACAGCGCGTTCACGCGCGCGGCGGGCAGCGCGGGCTTGCTCGATGGGCGCGCAGAGCGTCGACGGCAGAGGCTGATCAAGGAGCTGAAGGACGGCCGTCGCGGCGCGCCGCTGCCTCCGATCGACGTGCTCACGCACGCGGCCGAGCTGCTCGCGCTCGGCGAGACGCTCGCGTCGCTCGAGAAGCAGGGCGTGCGCGCGCGCAAGGTCGAGAGCTCCCCCGAGCTGATCGCCGCCGCGCGACGCGTGCAGGCCGCCTACGAGATGCCGCGCGAGGTCTTCGCGCTGATCGGCCTCGACCTCTCGTGACGCGCTCGAGCGTGTGGCTCACACGCGCGCGGTCTCGAACGCCCGGAGCGTCACCGAGATGCGACGCCCTCCCCGCGCCGCGTGGGGCACCTCGTGCGTCCACGCCTTGTTCGTGTCGTACGGGAGAACGAACACGGCGCCGTCGACCGCACGGAAGTCGCGCATGCCCTCGGCGCGCCAAGGCCGAAGACGAAACCTGCGCTCGCCGCCGTACGAGACCGTCACGATGGGCGCGCCGTGCACCATGTTGATCGTGCTGTCGCGGTGCTTGCCGATGTAGTGCCCGCTTTCCGCGTCGTACCAGTTGAGCAAGAGACCGTTCAGCCGCGGGTCGATCTGTTCGCGCGCCCATGCGTGCAGCGGCTCGAGCTCGATCGGCACGTCGAGGGCTCGGTTGACGTTGCGCGTGTAGACGTAGTCGGCCCCGTACGCCTGCTGCCAGCGCGGCGTCTTCACGGGCCGGCCGTGCATCTTGATCTCGTGGAACTCGTCGGGGTGCAGCGCCCAGAGTCGCGCGAACGCGGCGTCATCGAGGCGCAGGCGATCGGGCAGCGCGCCGACGAAGAACGAGTGCCGAGCGTCGAGTCGGTGTTCCGCGAGGTCGAGCACGCCGCGATGTGAGCAGATGTTCAGTGCTCGTCAAGTGGCCGTTCGAGCCCGCCGTCACGCGGGAAAGAAGGGCCCCACGAGCGCCTCGGACTTCTCCCAGAGCGCGCGCGCGACCGTCTCGTCCTTCGCTGCCTTCGTCATGAACGACTCGCCGACGGGGCCGCGCAGCTGGTTGAAGCCGGTCGGGCCGTAGTACGCGCCCGCCTTCGCCGACGGATCGGCGGCGGCGAGCACGAGCGACCACGCGCCACGATCGGCGCTCTGCGCCATGACCCGGTTCGAGATCGCATAGATCGCGCGGAAGAGCTTGCTGCCGCCCTCCATGCCGACGCCTGCGGTCTGGAGGTTCGTGGCCGCGTAGCCGGGGTGGCAAGGGATCGAGATCGCCGCGCTCTTGCGCGCGACGAGACGTCGGTGGAGCTCGAGGCCGAACAAGAGGTTCGCGAGCTTGGACTGACCGTAGGCGTCGGTCGGATCGTACCGACGCTTCTCGTAGAAGAGATCGTCGAGTCCGATCCCCGCGAGCTTGTGCGCGATGCTCGAGACCGCGACGATGCGCCCCGCGGAGGCCTCGATGCGCGGGAAGAGGCGCGAGTCGAGGCGGAAGTGGCCGAGGTGGTTGGTCCCGAGCTGGAGCTCGAAGCCATCCTTGGTGCGCGAGGCCGGCGTCTGCATCACGCCCGCGTTGTTGACGAGCGCGTCGATGCGGGGGCACTTGCCGAGGATCTGCTCGGCGCCCGCGTCGATGCTCGCGAGGCTCGCGAGATCGAGCGTCACCGCCTCGACGTCCGCGCTCGGCACCGTCCGACGGATGTCGTCGATCGCCGTGCTCGCGTTCTTCTCGCTACGCGAGGTGAACACCACGCGCGCGCCCTTGCCCGCGAGGATGCGCATCGACTCGAGGCCGAGGCCCGAGTTGCCGCCCGTGATCACGAAGGTCTTGCCCGCGAGGCTCGGAAGCGCGTCAGGGGTCCAGCTCATCTCGTCCTCCACGCCGCGAAGGCGGCGCCCGACGGTAGGCCAGCCCCGAGGCACGTGCACGCAGCGACTTCGCCCGTGGCGCCGCGTGAGGATCGTGAGGCTGCGCGACGCGCGAGAGCCACGTATGACTGCCACTCCGACAAACCCGACGGAGGATCTGTGCTGCGATCGAGACCCAGTGTGCGCGTGTGGCTGTCGTCGTTGGTCCTCGCTGCGGCATCGATCGGGTGCGGCGGCGGTGGTGCGTTCCACATGCGCGCGGCGCAGGGCGCGGCGACGATCGGCACACCACCCGAGGGGCGCGCGCAGGTGGTGTTCAGCATCCCCGAGCGCAGCCGCGACGTCGTCAGCATCGTCGATCAGCGCGGGACCTACTACGGACAGCTGCGCGCCGAGACCAGCTTCGTCGTCGACGTGGCGCCCGGTCGGTATCGCTTCTATGCGATCCGCGATCGCAACGGCTACGCGGTGGACGTGCCGCTGCTCGAGGCAGGTCAGGTCGCGTACGTCGGTGGTGTCGATCCGCTGATCACGGGCTTCGTGTGGCGCTCGTTCACCGGATGCGACGTGGACGCCACGCGCGCACGGAGCGCGCTCTCGAGCGTCGCGCGGATGGAGCCGGATCCGGCGGTCTCGTCGTCCACGGCGCTCGCGGAGATCGACGACCTCCCGCGCCGCACGGGCGAGGCCGATCGACAGCTCGACGCGATGAACGCCGCGGACCGCGCGCTCCGCACCGTGGGCGCCGACGACCTCGCGCGCGGTGGTCGCTGCGACGGGAGCGCGCCCTCGACGACCAGCGGCGACGAAGCGCCGCCGCCGGTCGAGGAAGCACCTCCCGCAGGCTGATCGCCGCGCGGCTAGAATCGCCCCGTGCTCGACGAGACCGGCGACGACCCGAGCCAGGCTTCGATCGACGCGCTGTTCCGCGATGCCACGACGGCCCGGGTGCGCGCATCGACGAGAGACGCGCGCGATCCGACACGCGGACCTGTTCTGCTCGAGGTCGGCGCCTCGGATCTCGAGGCCCTCGCCCGCGCCGTGCGCATCCGAGAGACGGGCGAGCGCTTTCGCTGCATGTGCCTGGGGGATCTCGCGATCGAGGTCGTGGGGCCCACCGGTGGCGCGATCCGCTTCCACCACGGGTCCTCGCTGAGCCTGACGTCGTGGTGCTCGGACGCGCGGCTCGAGGACGGTGCCGCCCTGCTCCACGTCCTGGCCCAGCGTGGCGTTCCTGGGCCGCTCGCCGCGCACGAGGCGAAGCGCGAGGAGGCGCGTGAACGTCGCGAGCAACGCGCGCAGTGGCTCGCCGCCGTGCCGCACGCGCTCGTGGAGATGCTCGCGGAGCTCGAGGAAGAGTCGAGCGATCCTGCGGTGGTCGAAGCGGCCCTCGCACGCCTCCGCGCCACGGCCGACCACGACGCGATGATCGCGCGCGTGCTGCTCGCGTGGCTGGCGCACGGCGAGCTGCGATGGACGGGCTACCCGAGCTACGAAGGCGTTCCGCTCGCGCTGCTCCGCGCGCTGCCCATGCGAGGCGTCGTCGAGGCAGCGATGGATCCTGCGCTCGACGATGCGAGCACGTACGCCTTCGGTCGCTTCGTCTCGCACTGGGAGATCGTCCGTGGGCGCCGGAGCTCGCTCGCGGAGGTGCCCGACGCGCTCTTCGCGCGCATGCGCGGCGTGGTCGCACGCGTCGGCGACGAGGACGCGCTCCGCAGGCTCGATCACGCCGCACGCCTCGCGGCCGAGGTGCGCGGGTGAGGAGAGCGTTCAGCGCTCGGCGAGCGCGTCGTGCACGAGCGTGAGGAGCGCGATCGTCGCGACGTCGCTGCGAAGGACGCGTGATCCCAGACCAACACGCGCGAACGAGGCGGCCCCGAGCTCGCGGCGCTCGCGATCGGTGAAGCCACCCTCGGGGCCGATCGCGAGGAGCACGCGTCCCGTTGCGCGCGCAGGCCACTGCGCGATCGCGTCGCGGATCGATCGCGACTCGCCCGGATCGGCGTAGAGGCGCAGCACGTCGTCGGTCGCGGGACCGAGCTCGGTGCGCACGAGCCACGCGAAGCTCTTGTGCACGCTCACGACCGGGAGCCGCGTGTCCTTCGCTTGCGCGAGGCCCTCGAGCAGCAAGGGGCGCTGCTCGTTCGGGTCGAGGATCGTCGCGTCGAAGTAGAACTTCTCCACCCGCCACGCGCCCGAGAGGAGCAGGCGATGCACACCGAGCTGCGCGATCGGCGAGAGCAGACGCGCGAGCACCTTGGGCCGCGGCAGGCAGAGCAGGAGATCGAGGCGGCTCGGAGCGGGCGTCTCGTCGAGCGAGCGGAGCGCGATCGTGATCACGCCGTCCTCGATCGCGACGACCTCCGCCACGCCCATCGCGCCCTCGACGACGCCGACGCGCAGCGTCGATCCCACCGCCACGCCGAGGACCTCGCGCAGGTGCGTCGCGCGGTGATCGCGGAGCACGACGAGCGAGCCCCCGACGACCTCGTCGGGCTCGAGGAGGACGACGTTCACGACACGACGCCGACCGCGATCTTGAGCGGCGGCTCGCCATCGAAGCTCGGGAAGTCCGCCTCGGGGCCGAGGAACGACAGCTCGGTGAAGGGTCGTCCCATCTTGTCGGCGGTGCGTCGCACGATCGCTTCGAACGCCTCACGCGTGACGTCGGGCACGTGGTTCGTCGCGATCACGAGGCCGCCGGGCTTCGCGCAGCCGATCGCGGGCTTGAGCAAGCTCGGGTAGTCGTTCACCACGTCGACAGCGCCGAACGGCGTCTTGGCCCAGCGCGGCGGATCGAGGACGACGACGTCGAACGCGCGCGCGTTCACCTTCACCACGCCACGTCGTGCGCCGCGGCCCTTCACCGGCATGTCTGCGATCTGACGCATCGTGGGGATCGCGTCGGCCTCGATCGTGCGAAACGCCTTCTCGTCGAGACCGTTGAGCGCGGCGTTGTGGCGACCGACGTCGAGCGCCGAGCGGGCGAAGTCCACGTTCCACACCTCACGCGCGCCGCCTGCCATCGCGGCGATGCCGACGCCGCACGTGTATGCGAAGAGGTTGAGCACGGAGGCGCCCTTGCTGCGATCGCGCACGAGCCGACGCGCGACGCGGAAGTCCAAGAACAGCAAGGGATCCTGGCCGCGGTGGCGCGGCCGCACGTCGTACTTCGCACCGAGCTCGCGACCGACGAAGGGGCCGGGGTGATCGAACGCAGGCTGCTCGACGGCCGCACCGCCGCGCACGTTCCAGGCGAGCGCGAGATCGAGGCCCAGCGCCTCGCGCGCGCGATCGGCCAGGCGCGCGACGATCTCGTCGTCGACCACCGGACGCGAGGCCTGCGTCTGCACGAGGAGCACGGGGCCGTAGCGATCGATCGTCAGCCCCGGCACCCCCTCGGCCACGCCGTGGAACAGGCGCACGCAGTCGGTGTCCTCGCCGGCGAGCTGCGTGAGGAGCGAGGCGCGGCGCGTGAGCGCTGCGTCGAACGAGGTGAGGGTGTCGGTCACTCGCGATCCTTCTTGGCGCCGCCGGACAGGTCGTCTTCTTCGTCGGTCGGCGCGTGGGGCCGCGCCTCGGTCACCACCAGCGCGCCTTCCCACAGCTCGCGCATCACGGCCTCTTCGTGACCGGCGTCGCGCGTGCGCGCCTTCTTCTGCAGGCGCTCGCGCTCGCTGAGGATCATCGCGTTGAGGTGCGATCGCACGTCGGACACGTGCGTGAGGAAGCTCGAGAGCAGCTCCTCGGAGTGGATCGACCCCTTCGCGAAGGACTCGAGGGCGCGGGCCTTCACCTCGCCCAGGCGCACGCGCAGATCGAGCAGCGTCTGGAGCTCGAGGTTCGGCGCGCGCTCGGCAGCGAGCACGTCGCGGTCGATGACCGAGACCTCGGCGAGGAAGCCGTCGAGGCCGTGCAGCTTGCGCGTGCGGTACCAGCGGTAGAACAGGAAGGCCGCGACCACGAGGGAGACGAGGAAGCTGCGCAGGCTCTCGAGTCCCTCCATCAGCTCGGGCGTGAGCAGCGGCTGATCACGACGCAGCCACTGCTGCGTGCCGCGGTGGAGCGGCAGCTCCGCCTCGTCCCACAGCGGCGCGCGCTCGACCCGCGAGAGGTTCGCGGCGCGCGCGAAGGCCTCCGAGTCGAGCGTGTCGAGCAAGAGGCGCACGGCGGCATCGTCTGCGTCGCGGTGAGCCACGACGAGCATGCGTGTCGCGAGCGTGGGCACGGCCTCGCGCGGCGTCGGCGGCGTCGCGCCGTACGTGTAGGCGGGGATCACGCCCGGCAGCACGGCCACGTTGTGGAGGTGCACGGCGCCCGCGATCGGGAGCGAGAGCAGGTGGTAGCCGCGGCGCGAGAGGAGGCGCTGTGCGACGGGGGACGGCAGCGTGGAGACGTGGAAGATCGCGTCGGGGAGCGCGTCCGTCTCGAGCGTCTCGAGCTCGGCATAGGAGTGCTCGACCTCGGTGAAGCTCGCGTGCGATCCGTCCTCGTCGCAGAGCCCTGCGAGCGCGAGCACGTCGATCGCGAGGACGCGCGTGCCGCTGCCCGGCGGCGCGAGCTGCACGCGCGCGCCGCGCAGATCCTCGAGCTCCCACAGCTCGCCGCGCGCCAGCACGTGCAGCGGCTCGAGCGCCACGGGCGCGACCTCGCGCACCGACTCCGGCGCGTCGAGGCCACCCTGGACGAGGGCAGCGTCGAGCGTGCGATCGGCGACCTGCGTGATCGCGTCCATCGAGCCCTGCGTCGAGATGATCTCGAGCTCGAGGCCACGACGCGCCGCGAGTCGCGCGAGCTCGCGTGCGATCACCGTGCGGTGGCCGCGCTCGTCACCCGCGGTGATGCGCAGGTGGTGATGGCGATCGCGCGAGGCGACAGCGAGCGCGATCACCGAGAGCAAGAGCGCGACGAGCCCCCCCGCGAGCAGGGCGCGCTCGGAGCGCTGGAACGTGACGAGCCAGTCGCGCATCGCGCGGCGGTTGTACCACCACGCGTCGCTCGACGAGCTAGAGCGACAACGTGACGCCGACCGCGCCCGATCCGCCTACGTTGCCCGGATTGCCGTCGCGCTCGGTCAGCGGGGCGCTCGGTGCCGACGCTCCGCCTGCGCCACCTGCGCCGGCTGCGCCGCTCGACTCGGTGCACGACTCCATCAGCGTCGCGCCGCTCGCCGTCGCGTACGCGTACGACGAGCCGCCCACACCACCACCGCCGCCGCCCGCGTGACCGCCGTGACCACCCGCGCCG
>JAFLCL010000333.1 GCA_017303575.1 Deltaproteobacteria bacterium | reverse complement strand
AGCCGATCACGACGTCTGCGTCGATCGCCGATCTCACCGACGACGAGCCCGCGCCCGACCTCTCCCCCGTCGCGCTTCCCGAAGACGAGCTCTCGCTCACCGCCGCGAACGGACCACCGAAGTGGTTGGTCGCAGCGCTGTCGGTCACCGTCGTGATGCTGAGCGGCATCCTCGTGTGGATGCGCTGGGGCCAAGCCCCACGTCCTGCGCCGACGGAGTCACTCGGCACGATCCTCGACGAACGCACCCCGCCCCCCGCGACGACCATCACCCCGCCGATCACGACCGCCGTCGCACCGCCCGTCACGGCACCTCCGATCACGGCACCACCCGTCACGGCACCTCCGATCACGGCACCACCCGTGACCGCACCTCCGATCACCGCACCGCCTCCGACGACGCGCATCGCGCCGCCCGTCACGACACCGCCTGCGACCACACGCGTCACACCGCCCCCCACGACGAGCGGCACGCGCACCGGCAGCGGCGTCAGCAGCACGCGCACCGGCAGCAGCACGAGCATGGCGACGACCAGCATGGCGACGACAGGCATGTCGACGGGCATGACGACTGGCACCGGCATGACCAGCGGCCGCACGACAGTCGTCACCGACCCTGGCTTCTGACGGGGCCGGCCGTCAGCTGCCGAGGCGAGACTCCACGTAGAGGCGGACGATGAGCTTGCACTCCTCGAGCTGCTTCTTGCCCTCGCTCTTGCGGCTCTCCTCGAGGCGATCGGCGAGCACGAGGAACGTCGTGACGAGCTGCACGACCGTCGTGGCGACGAGCTTGCGCGTGCGCGCGTCGGCGTCGGGGAAGTAGCTCGCGAAGAGCTCGGACGTGTGCGCCGACAGCTCACGCTGGAGCGCCTCGTCCTCCGCCACGAGCTCGCCGAGGAACGTGAGGTTCCGGTTCGCCGCGCGGATCGCGGGGTCGCTCTCCTGCAGCTGCGCGAAGCCGTCGATCGCGGCCTCGAGCACCGCGCGGAACGGCAGCGCGGGCCGCTTGCCTCCCACGATGCTCGCGCGCGCGAGGTGCGCGACGCTCTCGAAGGCCTCGCGCGCCCGCTCGTTCGAGCGCGCCATCACCGCCGCGAACACGGCGCGCTTGTCCTCGAAGTACTGGTAGACGCTGCCGATCGGCGTGCCCGCGCGCTGCGCGATCGCGTCCATCGTCACCTCGGGAAAGCTCTGCGACGCGAAGAGCTCGGCGGCCGCCTGCACGATCGCTTCGACGCGCTTCTTGCTGCGTTCCTGCTGCGGGAGCTGACGTGTTCGAGCAGCTCTCGCGCCCCCTCCTCCTGCCCCTCCGCGGGAGGGGGGCTTTGCTCGGGTGGGTCGCGCGGGCTTGGGAGAGGCCTTCGAGGGAGACTTCGGCATGCTTGAAATAATCTGAGGGATGCCTCATGTTTGGTCGAACATGAGGACCTCCTCGGATTTCTCGCCCGCCCCGACCTTCCCGTCCAGCCCGAAGTCGCAGGCGGTGTCCGCACCGACGCGCGAGCTCGCGAAGGGTCCGCCTGCGGGACCGCGCGGCCTCTCGCTCTTGCGACATCACGCGGCGATCCTGCGCAATCCGCTCGATGGCATCCACGAGATCAGCGCGCGCTACGGCTCGTTCGTGCGCCTCGACTGGGGCCCGCTCGTCTTCTGGCTCGCCAACGATCCCGACGCGATCAAGCACGTGCTGCTCGACAACGCCAAGGCGTACAGGAAGAGCCGCAACTACGATGGCCTCCGCCTCGCGCTCGGTCAGGGCCTCGTCACGAGCGAGGCCGAGCTGTGGAAGACGCAGCGCAAGCTCGTCGCGCCCGCGTTCACGCCCGGTCGCATCGCGCGCTACGTGCCGGCGTTCGTGAAGGCCGCGGAGGAGGCCGCCGATGGCTGGCGCGCGTCGACCGACCGCGCGCGCACCGACGTGCACCACGACATGATGAGCCTGACGTTCCGCATCGTCGGGCACACGCTCTTCGGCACCGAGCTCGGTGGCGAGGCCGATCGCATCGGGCCCGCGTTCGAGGAGGTCCTCCGGTTCGCCGAGGACTACTCGATGTCGCTCGTGCGCATCCCGCCGAGCTGGCCGACGCCCGCGAACTACCGCTTCAAGAAGGCGCTGGGCGAGCTCGATCGCCTCGTCGAGCGCATCGTGAGAGAGCGTCGGGAGCGGCTCGCGAAGGGACACGACGCGGGCGAGGACGTGCTCGCTGCGCTGCTCGCCGCGCGCGACGACGACGGTCGTCCGATGGACGAGGCACAGCTGCGCGACGAGGTCCTCACGCTCGTCGGCGCTGGGCACGAGACCACGGCGAACGCGCTCGCGTTCACGCTCTACCTGCTGTCGCTCCATCCCGACTGGGAGCGCCGCGTGGTCGAGGAGATCCACGCGGTCTCGGGCGATCGCTCGCCCACGATCGAGGAGCTCGCGCGCATGCCGATCCTCGAGCGCGTGATCGAAGAGTCGATGCGCCTCTTGCCGCCAGTGTGGGGCTTCGAGCGACAGGCGATCGAGAGCGACGTGGTGCTCGGTCACCGCATCGAGAAGGGCCACATCATCGGGGTGAGCGCGTGGACGCTGCACCGCATGCCCGACTACTGGGAGAACCCGGAGGGCTTCGATCCCGAGCGCTTCACCGCGGAGCGCAAGAAGGCGCGGCCGCGCTTCGCCTACGTTCCGTTCGGCGCGGGGCCGCGCATCTGCGTGGGCGCGAGCTTCGCGATGCTCGAGGCCAAGGCGATCCTCGCCGTGCTCCTGCGGCGCTTCCGCTTCGAGGTGACGAGCGGCTACCGCCTCGTGCCCGAGCCCCTCGTCACCCTTCGGCCCAAGGGCGGCATCTCGATGACGCGCTCGTTCCGTTGATCGCCCGCGCGTCCGTGTAGCATCGGGCGATGGTCCGACGCGTCTCGCTCGCGCTCACGGTGTCCGTTCTCTCCTCGCTCGCCGTCGCCTCGTGCGCGCCCGCGGGGCCGACGACGTTCCAGATCTACGAGCCGATGCCGGGCACGCCCGAGCGGATCGCGTACGAGCAGGACCTCACGCGTTACCTCGGCCAGACCCCGCCCAGCCTCGTCACGCCCGCGGCGAGCGGCGGCGTGACGACGTTCGAGTTCGATCCTGCCGACGGCCCGATGTGCATGCGCGGCGGCACCTTCCGCGCGTCCACGCGCGAGTCCGCGGAAAGTGAGGACCTCCTCATCTTCCTCCAGGGCGGCGGCGCGTGCTGGAGCGCGTTCTGTCTCGCGGTGACGGCCGCGCCGCCCGGCGTGCCGCCCGGCGATCTGCTGCGACCCGACAACGCGCAGAACCCTTACGACGGCTGGGACGTGCTCTATGTGCCGTACTGCGACGGCTCGCTCTTCGCGGGCGACAACGACGTGGACGAGGACGGCGACGGCACGCCCGATCGCCTGCACCACGGCCTCGCGAACCTCTCGGCCGCGCTGAGCGTGGGCTGGGAGCGCTTCCCGCATCCGCGGCGTGTGGTGCTCGCGGGCAGCTCGGGCGGCGGTTTCGGCACCATCCTCGCGGCGTTCCTCGTCCGCTACGTCTACCCCGACGTGCCGATCGACGTGCTCGACGACGCAGGCATCGGCATCGCGCGCGACGGCGAGCCCGCCTTCCTCGACACGATCCTCGACGAGTTCGGCGCGCGCGATTTTCTTCCCGACGACTGCACCGACTGCACCGCGCGGGGTCACATCGTGGGTCTCCAGCGTTACCTCCTCGATCGCGACGAGAACCTGCGGATCGCCGCGATCACGAGCTGGAACGACTACGTGATCTCCGAGGTCTTCCTCATGTCCGACCCGGAGACGTTCGCCACCGCGCTCGAGCGCGAGACGAGCGCGCTCCACGACGCGCACCCCGATCGCTACCGACGCTTCGTCTATGGCGGCGCGGGCCACACCGCGCTGCTCGGCAACGTGAGCGGCATCATCGGCCGCGACCTCTCGGCGGTGGAGCTGCCCGAGGACGCCGCGACGCTGCTCGGATCGGTCGAGATCGAGAGCATGTACGCGCTCTCGGTCGACGGCGTGCTGCTCGCAGACTGGCTGCGCGCGATGCGCGATGGCGAGCCCGCGTGGGACGATCGGCTCGAGGCCCGCTGACGCGTCGAGCCCGGCCCCTCAGCCCACGGGCTTCTGTTTCGCTTCTTTCTGCGCGCGGCGGATGCGGCCGAAGAAGTCCTTGAGCAGCTGCGACGCCTCGTCTTTGAGCACGCCCGAGGTCTGCACGAAGCGGTGGTTCAGGCGCGCGTCGGAGCCGATCGTGTAGAGCGTCACCGTCGCGCCGGCCTTCGGGTCCTCGGTCGCGAAGATCACGCGATCCACGCGCGCGTTCACGAGCGCGCCCGCGCACATGGGGCAGGGCTCGAGCGTGACGTAGACCTCGCAGCCCGAGAGCCGCCAGCTGCCGATCGCCCGCGCCGCGTCGCGGATCGCGAGCACCTCGGCGTGCGTCGTGGGGTCCTGCGTCTGCTCGCGGAGGTTGTGGCCCCGGGCGATCACCCGACCCTCGTGCACGATCACGCAGCCGACGGGCACCTCGCCCTCGGCCTCGGCACGCGCTGCCTCTTCGAGCGCGACGCGCATGAAGCCTTCGTCGTGCTCCGCCGCCGGCTGGAGCGCGACACGCGAGATCATCGTTGACGCCTCGGCTCCGTTTGCTACAAGCGCCCGCGGAGAGCTGGCCGAGTGGTCGAAGGCGCTTGATTCGAAATCAAGTGTACCGGTAACGGTACCAAGGGTTCGAATCCCTTGCTCTCCGCTTAGTACCGCTGTTCCCGACTCCGAGTGAGCAGCATCCGAAGGCCCCGCAGCGACAGCGTCCGGGGCCTTCGTCGTTCCGTCGCGCTCTTCGCTGTTCATCGGCGTTTTCGCACGAGCGCCAGCGACAGCATCGATCCGAGGATCGCGAGGATGGGCGGCTCGGACGCGGTGACGCTGCAGCTCGCACAGCCGGCGCGGGTGGCGGGCGGCTCGCGCGGGGTGGGCTCGTCGGTGTCGTCCTGCACGTCGACCGGGGTGGTCCCCGAGCCCAGCAGCTGACGATCCTCGCCGGCGTCGTCCATGCGCGCGGTGCGCGAGCAGAGGCTGACCGCGAGGCTCGCCTCGGCCTGGCCGGCATAGACGAGGTAGTGCTCGCCCACGACGAACTCGTAGCCGCACGCGGCGCTGTCGTTGGCGGTGACGATCTCCACGCTCTCGTGCTCGACGCCGCGCCACGCCTGGGTGACGTGGAAGCGCACGCGCCGCTGCATCTCGCCCTCGGGCTCGACCGACTCGACGCGCCCCTCGAAGATCGCGGCGCTGTTGGCGCGGGCGTCCTCGAAGCTCGTGGCCATGCAGCTGCAGGCCTGGGCGGGCGCCGGATCGAGGGTGACGAGAGCGCCCAGAATCGCGGGGATCACGAGCGAAGCGCGGAGATTGACACGACGAAACATGCCCGGTAGATACGCCGTCCTCGTGGCTGGGCAACCGAGGCGAACGCCTCGTGCGCCCTCACCCGACCTCGGCATCGTCCGATCGCCGGGTCTCGCGAGTCGCTCCGTGACAGCCCGTGTTCGTTGGAGAAGTGGCCGAGTGGTCGAAGGCACTCCCTTGCTAAGGGAGCGTACTCCAAAAGGGTACCGTGGGTTCGAATCCCACCTTCTCCGTCCCTCGAACCACGGATCGTCGTGGTCGAGAAAACGACCTTGCGCACCTCGAAGAGGCCGCTAAGGTTCGCGCCCCCAACGCCCTGGATCGAGGGCATGGACCCATAGCTCAGCTGGATAGAGCACCGGCCTACGGAGCCGGTTGTCGTAGGTTCGAATCCTACTGGGTCCGACGAAGTCTTCCTGTGTTCCCCTCGTGGGCCCTGCCCTTGTGGCCTTCCGGTGGATGGCCGTTCGAGATGAGATTCCCCTGGAGGGGTGACCGAGCGGTCGAAGGTGCACGACTGGAAATCGTGTGTACCGGGAACGGTACCGAGGGTTCGAATCCCTCCCTCTCCGTAGAGCTCTGGCTGCCTAGAACTCTGACAACTTGCGGCCCCGCCAACGCTGGCCCGTCAACCCTGCCAGGCCCGGAAGGGAGCAACAGTCGCGGTGACCAGCGTGTGGCGGGGCCTTCCTTTCTGGTTGGAGGGGCGATGCCGCCCCTCCCCCGCAGACGCGGGGCCCCCACCCGCTCCACTCGCTCACGCTCGTGCTGCGCGCGGGGCCCCAACCCCGCTTGCGTGCTCGGTCGGGTTGGCCGGCCGATCCCCGCAGACGCGGGGCCCCCACCCGCTCCACTCGCTCACGCTCGTGCTGCGCGCGGGGCCCCAACCCCGCTTGCGTGCTCGGTCGGGTTGGCTGGCCGATCTCCGTGTGGGTCGGAGGGGCGAAGCGGCCCCTCCCCCGCAGACGCGGGGCCCCCACCCGCTCCACTCGCTCACGCTCGTGCTGCGCGCGGGGCCCCAACCCCGCTTGCGGGCTCGGTCGGGTTGGCCGGCCGATCCCCGTGTGGGTCGGAGGGGCGAAGCGGCTGACCGATCTCTGTTAGGGTCCGCGGAACTCGCTCGGGGACGTGGTGTCACCGAGCAGTGGACGTCGTCGACAAGCCAGCGCGGTCGACGCTCACCGCATCCGCGGTGGGCGGCGAGCTCGACGAGGCCGTGTGGGCGTCCGGGTTCCACGTGCCGATGCCCGAAGGCTACGAAGAAGAGCTCGTCGAGCGACTGAAGCGACGCGACGAGGCGGCGTTCACCGAGCTCATCCGCCTCTACGAGAAGCGGATCTTCCAGCTCGTGCTCCGCATGCTGGGCGATCGCGGCGAGGCCGAGGACGTCGCGCAGGACGTGTTCCTCACCGTCTTCAAGTCGATCGACAGCTTCCGCGGCGACAGCAAGCTCTCGACTTGGCTCTACCGGGTCGCGACGAACCACTGCAAGAACAGGATCAAGTACCTCGATCGTCGTGCGCGCGGAAAGAAGACCGAGCTCGACGACCTGAGCGAGCACGATCGTGTGGAGAGCGCCTCGATGAGCGCGAGCGCGCACGTCGCGCGGCCGGATCAGCAGGCCGAGGCGAACCAGATGGAGGCGCTCATGCGGCGCGCGATCGGCGAGCTCGACGAAGAGCAGCGTGAGCTCGTGATCCTGAGGGACGTCGAGAACCTCAGCTACGAGGAGATCCAGGCGATCACGGGCTTGCCCGAGGGCACCGTGAAGTCGCGCCTGCACCGCGCGCGCCTCTCGCTCGCCAAGACCGTGCGCGCCGCGAGCGAGCCGGGCACCATGGGGAAGAAGACGTGACGGCCGCGAACGAAGCGACGGAGCGAGAGACGATGAGCGCCGAGGAGGCGCGCGATCGGTTCGGCGATGCGATCGAAGGCACGCTGTCGACGACCGAGCAGCGCGCGTTCGACGCGGCGATCACGGGCGATGCGGAGCTGCGCGAGGAGTACGAGTCGTACTGTGCGATCGTGAACGGCGTGGGCAGCGCGGTGGTCCGCATCGCCGGTGCCCACGAGGAGGCGATCGCGACGGGCCCCGAGGATCGCAACGTCGAGGAAGCTCCTTCGCTCGTGCTCAAGGTGCAGGAGCGGATCCGCAAGCGCAGCAAGGGCCGCTACTTCCGTGATCGCTTCTCGAGCGGCGAGGCCAAGGGCAGCGGCCTCACGGTCATGTTGCTCACGGCGAGCTTGCTGATCGTGATCGCTGTGTGGCTGATGCTCGACAACGTCGAGCTGCTCGCGCCCTAGCTCGCCGCGCTCTAGCTCGCTGTGAGGAGGCCTCGCAGCATCTCGGTCTGCACCTGGTACTCCTGCTGGCAGTAGTCGCAGGTGATGGAGAGCGGCTCGGCCTTGCGGATCATGTCCTCGAGCTCGGCCTTGCCGACGGTCGCGAGGCTCGCGAGCACGCGCTCGGACGAGCAACGGCAGCGGAAGTCGAGGTCGTCGAACTCCGTCGTGCGCGTGTAGTCCATGCCCGCGAGGATCTCCGCGACGAGCTTGTCCGGATCGCCGTCCACCTCGACGAGCACGCGCGACAGATCCGCGAAGTCGTGACGCAGGCGCTCGTACATCACGGCGAGCGGGGGCTCGGTGCACTCGGGCAGGAGCTGCACGACGTAGCCGCCGGAGATCAGCACCTCGTTCTCGCTCACCACGCTCGCGACGCCGAGCGCGCTCGTGACCTGCTCGGACTCGAGGAGGTAGTTCATCACGGCGCCGCTCACGCGGTGCTCGCGGCTCACCTCGACGATGCCTTGGTGCATCGCGCCGTTGGGCATCGTGCGCATGACCTGCATGCGCGCGCCCTCTCCGAACACCACCGGGCTGTTCGCGCGCGCGAGGCCGCGCGTGCCGCCGTCGGGCCAGCTGTCGGCCACGAGCGTGCCGTGTCCGCCGGCGCCCTGGATGATGCCCTGCACGCGGTAGTTGGGCGCCATCGTGAGGCGCACGAGGATCGTGCCCGCGGTGAGGTCCGCGAGGTTCTCGACCGTGGGCCCGGTCGCGCGCTGGCTCTTCACGAGGCCGCGCACCGTGCGCGTGCTGCGCACTGCGATGACGCGGAAGGAGCCGTCGTGCGTGACCGCGCTGATCGCCCGATCGGGCGGGAGGCTCTCGAGATCGGTGGTGGCCATGAGGCCCGTGCTTCTGCGCTCGGCACCCCACTCGTGCAAGGTCGTGGGGCCGGCGAGACGGAGGGGAGCGAATATTCGCGAGGCAGCTGTCGTAGGATGCGGCATGCACACGCCCCGCTGGCCTGCCCT
>JAFLCL010000332.1 GCA_017303575.1 Deltaproteobacteria bacterium | reverse complement strand
GGGCCCGACGGCCCGACAGGCCCCACCGTCGCCCCCGCGCACGGAGGCCCGGGGACCTGCGAGGAGCCGTGGGCTCTGGCCGCGAACGAACGACGACGCGGCAACACCTCGAGCGGCGACGCCGTGAGCGTGGGCTCGTGCATCACGGGAGGCACCGCGCCCGAGCACGTGTACTCGTTCGTCGTCACCGAGCGCTCGCTCGTCACCGCCTCGCTCGACTCGAGCTACGACGGTGCGCTCTATCTCCTCGGCGCGTGCGGCGACGTGCGAAGCGAGCTCGCGTGCAACGACGACGCTCCGAGCACTGCGCACTCCGAGGCCTCCGCGACGCTCGAGCCCGGCACGTACTACTTGGTCGTCGACGGCTTCGGCACCGGCGCAGGCGAGTACGAGGTGAGCTTCACCTCCACGCCGCTCCTTCCGCCCGCCGCGCTCTGTCGCGCTGCCACACCGCTCGTGCCTGGCCAGCCCGTCTCCGGATCGACCGACGGACAGACGAGCTCGTTCGAGGGCTCGTGTGCAGGCCGCGGATCCGATCGCGTCTACACGCTCGACGTCGCGCAGCCCTCGCGCGCGCGCTTCCGCATGCAGAGCAGCCACGATGGCGTCGTCTACGTGCGCTCGAGCTGTGCCGATCCGTCGACCGAGCTCGCGTGCAACGACGACTTCCAGGACACCCGCCACTCGCTCACCACCGCGACGCTCGCGCCGGGCCAGTACTACGTGTTCGCCGACGGCTACGCGGGCATCGGCGAGGGCGGAGAGGCCTCGGGCGACTACACCCTCGACGTGGAGCTCGCGCCGACCACCGGCGGCGGCGCGGGCGACACCTGCGCGACGGCGATCCCCTTCGTGCCCGGCCAGCCGATCAGCGCGGACACGATGCGCTTCTCCGACGACGCCGCGGGCAGCTGCGGCGGACAGGGCTCGCCCGACGTCACCTACCGTCTCGACATCCGCTCGCGCACGCGCGTCCGCGCGAGCTTCGGTCAGGACAGCGAGCACCCGCCCGTCATGTACCTCCAGAGCACGTGCGGCGACGCGCGCAGCGAGGTCGCGTGCCTGTCGGCGATGAGCGGCGGCTCGCTCGATCAGACCCTCAATCCCGGCACGTACTACCTCGTCGTCGATGGCACCGACGCCAACACGTTCGGCGTGGCCAACGTGAGCGTGCAGCTCGATGACCTCGGCGCGCTCGAGCAAGCCTGCCGGACCGCGCCGATGATCCGCCCCGGCACCCAGATCCGCGCAGACTCCTCCACCTCCACCGACCGCTTCCAGGCGAGCTGCGGCGGCTCGGCACAGAGCCCGGATCTCATCTACCGCCTGCAGATCCGTCGCCGCTCGCTGGTCCGACTGTCGAGCGAGCAGACCGGCTGGGACGGCGTCGTCTACCTGCGCCGCGACTGCCTCGATCAAGTGACCGAGCTCGGCTGCAACGACGACGCGGGTGACAACCGTCACTCGCTCGTCGAGACGATCCTCGAGCCGGGCACGTACTACGTGTTCGTCGACGGCTACGCCGAGGGCAACCAAGGCCCGTTCACGCTCGACGTCGACATCACCAACCCCTGATCACGCGGCGCTGGCGCGTCGCGCTCGGGTTCTCGGGGGTACCGCGTCACCCGTACGACGCGTCCGTTACGCATCCGAGCCCGCGCGACGCGCTTCCCCCTGGGCCCCGCGTCCGCGATGCTCGCGCCCATGCTGAACCAGCTCTTCCGCCGCAAGCCGATCGCCGACCTCGTGCCCGAGGGCCAAGAGGGCGAGGGCAAGGACGGCGCGACGCAGATGAAGCGCACGCTCGGCGCGTGGGACCTGATCTTCCTCGCGATCGGTGCTGTGATCGGCGCAGGCATCTTCGGCGCTGTCGGCACGGCGGCAGCCGGTGAGATGCACGACGGTCAGATGGTGCGCGCGGGCGCAGGTCCCGGCCTCGTCATGTCGTTCGTGCTGCTCGGCGTCGTGTGTGGCCTCTGTGCGCTCTGTTATGCCGAGCTCGCGTCGATGATCCCGCAGGCCGGCAGCGCGTACGCCTACACGTACGCCACGCTCGGTGAGCTCGTGGCGTGGATCATCGGCTGGGATCTCATCCTCGAGTACGCCGTGGGCAACGTCGCGGTCGCGATCAGCTGGGGCAACTACTTCAACACCACCCTGGACGCGTTCGGCCTCAGCCTCCCGGCGTGGCTGGCCCACGGCTACGGCGACGTCGTCCAGCAGGCAGGCGCTGGCAACGAAGAGATGCAGCTCCTGCTCACGAACGCACCGCACGTCGCGGGGATCCCGATCCTCGTGAACCTGCCGGCCTTCCTCATCGTGCTGGTCATCACGTGGATCCTGCTGCTCGGCGCCAAGGAGAGCGCGACGGTCAACAACGTGATGGTCGCCGTGAAGCTCGTCGTGCTCACGCTCTTCATCGTCGTCGGCGCCACGCAGATCGACACGGGCCACTACACGCCGTTCTTCCCGAACGGCTTCACGGGCGTGTGGCAGGGCGCAGCCATCGTGTTCTTCGCGTACATCGGCTTCGACGCGATCTCGACTGCGGCCGAAGAGACGAAGAACCCACAGCGGAACATGCCGATCGGCATCCTCGGGGGCTTGGCGATCTGCACCGTCGTGTATGTGCTCACGGGCCTCGTGCTGACGGGCCTCGCGCCCTGGCAGGAGCTCAACCAGCACGGCGATCCGCTTGCGTACGCGCTCGAGAACGTGGGCCTTCCGGTCGCCGGCTGGATCGTCGCCGCGGGCGCTGTCGTGTCGCTGTCGGCCGTGCTGCTCGTCTTCCAGTACGGTCAGCCGCGCATCCTCTTCGCGATGGCGCGCGACGGCCTCCTGCCCGAGCAGGCCGCGAAGCTCCACCCGAAGTACCGCACGCCGTGGATCCTCACGATCGGCACCGGCGCGCTCGTCGCGATCGGCTCGCTCGTGGTCGACGACGACGCGACGTACGACCTCACGAACATCGGAACGCTCTTCGCGTTCTTCCTCGTGTGCATCGGCGTGCTGGTCCTGCGCGTCGTCGATCCGAAGCGAGCGAGGCCGTTCCGCGTGCCGTTCGTATGGGCCGTCGCGCCGCTCGGGGCGATCGCCTGCGTGTTCACGATGGCCGGCCTTCCGCCCGTCGCGTGGGAGCGCTTCGCCCTCTGGCTCGGCATCGGCCTCGTCGTCTACTTCCTCTACGGCTACTGGCGCTCGAAGCTCCGCCACGCCGCAGCGAGCCCGCCGCGCCAGCCCTGAATGGTCAGCGCGAGGCCGCGAGCCCGGCGAGCACGAGCAAGTAGGTGATCGGCACGAGCAGTCCGAGCGCGAGGCCGATCGCCGACGCGATCGTCGCCGCCGGAAGCTGCCAGCCCATACGACGACGGTGCTCGGGGCTGCGCGAGACCTGGACGAAGAACCCGATCGCGCTCCCGATCGCGAGGACCGCGGGCGCGAGGTTGAGGTACGGCACCCACGTCAGACAGAGCGTGAGCAGGCCCGCCAGCAGCGCGCCGTAGCCCAAGCCGACGATCGATCGCACCGCGCCGGCATCGCCCGCGGAGACGACCTCGGCGGAGTGACACACCTTGCAGACCCGCTCTCCATCCTCCGCGAACGCGAGGCTCGAGCGCGGCACCTCGCGACCACAACGCGGACACGCCGCCTTGCTGCTCGTTCGTCCCGACTTCAGTGCACCTGCCGCTGACTCGTTGCTTGCAGCGGCGTCACGCAGACTCGCGCTCGCCATCGCGAGCGCCGCGTCACTGGGCGCCATGACGCCGAGGGGGAGCGTGGGCACGCCGCCACGTGGCGCCGGGGGAGAGGGCCCCGAGCTCTTGCTCGCGATCGCTGCCGCGATCGCCGCGCGCAGCTCCGGCTGGGGCTGACGTTCGGGGATGGTCGCTGCGTCGGGGTGATCACGATCGAGGGCGCGCGAGGCGGCAGCCTGCGAGGGCGCCGCGACCACCGCGTACGCTCCCGGTCGGCCCTTGGTGCGCGCCATCTGCTTCACGAAGTCGTTGTCCACCGTCGTCGGCTCTTCGTCGGTGAAGCCTCCGTCGTCGGTCTCGGTGTCCTCGCCCTCGTCGAACACCGGCGGCTCCACTGGCACGCCCGTGATCTCGCGGATGGCGTCGGTGAGCTTCGCGATCGTGCGTCCGCTGCGACGCTGCACGTGCTGGGAGATCTCGCTCGCACGCGGCGTCCCGATCCCTGCCGCGCCCGCCGCCCCGCGCAGCACCCGCGCGAATTCTTCGCCGCTGGCGACTCGCTGCTCGGGCGCTCGCTCGATCGCCCGCGCGATCGCGGCCACGACGCTCTCGGGCACGTCGGGCCGGTGCATGCGCACGTCGGGCACGGGCATCGTGGCCACGGCCTGGAGCACCTCGGCCATCGTGCGGCCCGTGAACAGCGGCCTCAGCGCGAGCACCTCCCACAACACCACGCCGAGGGCCCAGAGATCCGATCGTCGATCGAGCCCGCGCGCGAGCGCCTGCTCGGGCGAGAAGTAGCGCGCCTTGCCCTTCACCTCGCCCGCCTCGGTACGCGTGAGGCGCGCCACCGCGCGGGCGACGCCGAAGTCCGTGATGCGCACGCGACCATCGAGACCGACGAGCACGTTCTGCGGCGACACGTCGCGGTGCACGATCTCGAGCGGCGTGCCGAGCGCGTCCTTGGCGTCGTGCGCCGCGTGCAGCCCTTCGGCGGCCTGCGCCGTGAGCTCGATGGCGAGCGCCACCGGCAGCGGCTCGGGCTCGAGCGACGGATCGCCCTTGAGGATCTGCGAGATCGAGGCGCCGATCACGAGATCCATGACGAGGTAGGGCACGCCCTGCTCGGTGCGGCCGAGGTCGTGGATCCCGACCACGTTGGGATGTCCGATGTGCGCGGCGACGCGCGCTTCGTCGACGAACATCGCGACGAAGCGCTCCTCCGCGAGAAGCTCCTCGCGCATCACCTTGATGGCCACGAGCTTCGGCGGGGACTCTCCCACCACGCGCGCCGCGAACACCTCCGCCATCCCGCCTGCCGCGATGGGCGCCAGGATCTCGTAGCGCCCCAAACGGGCCGGCCGCTGCATGTCCTGCAACGGCCCGGAAGCGTATCAGCCGCCGTCCCCCCTCGTAGGTTTTCCGCGAGAGGTCTCTCGGAGCTCGGCGTCAGCCCGCCGCGAGGGCCCGCTCGGCCTTCTCGAGCTCTTCCTGCGCGCTGCTCCAGCGCTCGGTGAGCTCGTCGACCTTGGACTGATCGCTCTGCATCGCATCGAGCATCGCGAAGCGCTCCTTGTCAGCCATCTGCACCGACGGATCGCAGAGCTTGTCGTTGCGCTCCTTCTGCTTGGCGTCGAGCTCCGCGATGCGTGCCTCGAGCTCCTCGACCTTCTTCTTCAGCGGGCCGATCTTCTTCTGCCGCTCCTCACGACGCTTGGCCTCGTCGCGCTTGCGCGCCTTGTCGTCCTCACGAGAGCGCGCCGGGTCGGGCTGGGGCGCAGCCGGCGCCTTGGTCGCACCCGTATTCCCGGGTGCCTTCGCGGCCGCGGTCGGCACCGCACGCGCACCGTCGCTCTTCACGGCGTCACCGCGCACCGCCTCCGACAGGCGCGCGCGCTCTTGCTGCATGTAGTCGTCGAGGTTGCCGTTGTACTCGGTGACCTTGCCGCCCTCGACGACCCAGATCTTCGTGGCGAGCCGGCGGATCAGCGCCCTGTTGTGGGAGACGAACACCATCGTCCCTTCGTAGCCAGCCATCGACTCGACGAGGCTCTCGCACGAGTCGAGGTCGAGGTGGTTGGTCGGCTCGTCGAGCAGGAGCAGGTTGCCCGGATCGACGAGGAGGCGCGCGAGCGCGACGCGCGCCCGCTCACCGCCCGAGAGCACACCGATCGGCTTGTCGACGTCGTCGCCGCTGAAGAGGAACGCGCCGAGCACGGCGCGCACGCGCGTCTGACCGAGCTCCTTGTTCGTCGAGGCGACCTCGGTGAGCACGGTGTTCTTCGGGTGCAGGTGCTCGGCGTGGTGCTGCGCGTAGTAGCCGGGCTTCACGTTGTGCCCGTACTCGATGCCGCCGCTCGTGGGCGGCATCTCGCCCGCCATCATCTTGAGCAGCGTGGTCTTGCCCGCGCCGTTGGGCCCGATGATGCCGATGCGATCACCTCGGTACACGGTCGCCGTCACGTCCGGCAGCACCACGCGCTCGCCGTACGCCTTCTTCACGTGGACGACCTTGATGACGTCCTGCCCCGCGCGCTCCACCGCGGGGAACGTGAAGCGCATCGTGCGTCGCTTCCGGTAGAGCTCGACGTTCTCCATCTTGTCGAGTGCCTTGATGCGGCTCTGCACCGCCTTGGCCTTCGTCGCCTGCGCGCGGAAGCGATCGATGAACTCCTGCGTCTTGGCCCGCTCACGCTCGAGGTTCTTCGCCTTGTTCTCGAGGATCTCTTCTTCTTCCGCGCGCTGCACGAGGTAGCGCTCGTAGTTGCCCGCGTACTGCCGCACGCCCTCGGTCTCGAACGTGACGACGCGACGGATCTGCTCGTTCAGGAATTCGCGATCGTGCGAGATGAGGACGAACGCGCGCGGATAGCGCGCGAGGAAGTCCGAGAACCAAGCGACCGACGGCATGTCGAGGTGGTTGGTGGGCTCGTCGAGCAAGAGCACGTCGGGCCGCTGGAACAAGAGCGCGGCGAGCACGGCGCGCATCTTCCAACCACCGCTGAGCTCACCGAGATCGCGGATCAGATCGGTCTGCTGGAAGCCGAGGCCCGAGAGGATCTTCGTCGCCTCGTGCTCCGAGTAGAGCGTGTCGAAGCTCGCGAGCCGCTCGTGCACCTCGGACAGCTCCGCGGCCGCCTCGAGCAGGGCCTCTTCCGTCGCGTTCTCGATCTCGGCGTAGCGTGCTTCCGCGTCCGCGAGCCGTGTCTCGAGCTCCGTACGCCCCGGCACGCTCGACTTCACGAAGCCGAGCAGCGTGCGACCGCCCTCGAGCGCGAGATCCTGGGGCAGCCAGCCGATGCGTGCACCACGCGAGCTGCGCACCAGGCCCGAGTCGGGCTGCTGATCGCCCGCGAGCACACGCAGGAGTGTGCTCTTGCCCGACCCGTTGGGACCGATGAGGCCGATGCGGTCGCCCTCCGCGATGCGGAGCGAGAGCTCCTCGAAGATCGGGCGAGCGCCGAACGACAACGAACAGTTTTCGAGGACGAGGACCGACACGGCGCGATGGGTAGCGGAACGCCGCCGCGGCGCCAGCAGAGACGACCGGCCCGGACGGGTTTGCCAGCGCTGCGCAACCGCCGGGGGCTACCCTCGACGGTGATGCCCACGCTGCGCGACCGCTTCGAGGAGTACTGGGAGGGCGAGCGCGATCCGCTCGTCGATCCACCGTTTCAGCCGCTGCTCGTCACCGAGGAGGTCGCGAGCGGGGTGTGCTTCGCGTCGAGCTTCGCGAACGCGACGGCCATCGAGACCGAGCGCGGCCTGGTGCTCGTCGACACCGGGAGCTTTCTCCTCGCGACGCAGATCTTCGTGTGGCTCACGGCGTGGCGCGACGCGCCCGCGCACACGATCGTCTACACGCACGGCCACGTGGATCACGTCTTCGGCGTGGACAAGTGGGAGAGCCACGCGAAACAACGAGCGGGGCGCGCTCCCTTGGTCGTCGCGCACGAGGCCGTGCCCGCCCGCTTCCGTCGCTACGAGAAGACGCGCGGCTACAACGGCTGCATCAACTCACGGCAGTTCAAGACGAACGTGGAGTGGCCCGCGCACTACCGCGATCCCGACGTGACCTACCGAGATCGCATCGCGCTCGACGTGGGCGGCGAGCGGGTGGAGCTCGTGCATGCGAAGGGCGAGACGGACGACGCCACCTGGGTGTGGCTGCCCTCGCGCAAGGTGCTCTGCACGGGGGACCTCTTCATCTGGGCCGTCCCCAACGCGGGCAACCCACAGAAGGTGCAGCGCTACCCCGCGGAGTGGGCCGTCGCGCTGCGCGAGATGGCCACGCTCGGCGCCGAGGTCTTGTGCCCCGGACACGGCGTGCCGATCTGGGGAGCGGACCGCGTCCGACAGGCGCTGACCGAGACCGCGGAGCTTCTCGAGCACCTGGTCCGCGAGACCCTCGTACGCATGAACGAGGGGATGCCGCTGCGCGAGATCGTGCACGAGGTGAAGGTGCCCTCCGCCCTCGGCGCTCGCCCGTACTTGGCCCCGATCTACGACCAACCCGAATTCGTCGTGCGCAACGTCTTCCGGCTGTACGGCGGGTGGTGGGATGGCGATCCGTCCGCGCTCGAGCCTGCACCACCGCACACCCTCGCGCGCGAGCTCGCCGACGCGGCCGGGGGCGCGAGCCGCCTCATCGACAGGGCGCGACGCCTCGCCGACCACGGACAGCTCGCGCTCGCGTGCCATCTCGCGCAGATCGCCGGGGACGCCGCGCCCAACGACGCATCGATCTGGAAGGAGCGCGGCGCCATCTTCCGCCAGCGGGCCGGCCACGCCGTCTCGCTGATGGCGCGCGGTGTCTACGCGCACGCAGCGGACGAAGAGCCGCGCCGCTGAGCGACGCAGCACCCGCGCAGCGCGACGGAACCCGCGCGGCCTCGGGGTGTCGTTGTGGACATGCGCTCGATCACGCTGCCCTCCGCTCTGCTCGCGCTCACGCTCACTTACGCTGCCAGTCCCGCCTCGGTGCACGCCTGCGAGAACGCCGTGCTCGTCGAGCTCTCGCAGGTCATGCGGCGCCTCGATCACGCAGAGTCCGAGCTGCATGGAGGGCGCACGCGCGAGGCCCTCGCCGACGCGCGCTGGATCCTCGCGGTCACGAGCGGTCGCGCGTGGGGCTACGAGCTCGATCTCTC
>JAFLCL010000331.1 GCA_017303575.1 Deltaproteobacteria bacterium | reverse complement strand
CCTCCGGCACATGCGGCACTCGATGACGCCGCGCTCGGCGTCGAGCTGGGCCTGCTGCACCCACGCGCGCTGCAGCTCAGGTCGCATCGCGCGCCTCGCCGAACCAGGCGTCGAACTCCTCGCGGGGAACCTTCACGTGCTCGACGTCGAGGTACCGCCGCGCGAGGTCGAGGCGGCCTTCGGCGAGGCGCTCCTCCTCGGCGCGCAGGTCTTCGCGGAGCGCGAGGAGCTGCTTCGCGCTCGGGAGCAGCGCGTCGGGCCCCGAGGCCTTCGGCTTGAGGTCCTCGACGCCCGTCTGGATGCCGGCGAGCGTCAGGGTGATGGGCCGCTTGGTCCAGTCGTCACCGATCTTCCTGAACTCGCGGTTGAAGATGTCGCCCGCGAGCGCGCGCCCCTCCTCGGGCGTCAGCACGCCGACGCGCACGAGTCGCTCGACCATCTCCGTCATGCGCTCGGGGTCGCGGGTGACCGGCGTCTGCGAGCGGAACCGCCAGAAGCGCAGGCCCATGTCGGCGAGCACCTTGCGGTTCATCAGGAAGTCGAACTCGTCGCGCTCGGGCTGAAAGACCTGATCCTCGGCGAAGCGGAGCGCGCTCTCGGCCGTCGCCCGGTTGAAGTCCTTGCTCTCGCCGCGCAGGAGACGCGGCAGGCGGAAGGCGCTGCCGACCTTGTCGATGTTCCGCTCGTCGTAGACCTGAAAGAGCGCGTCGTGTTGCTGAGCGTCAGTGAGCGGTCGGAGCTCGATCTTCGCGCGGCCGCCGTCACCAGTGCCCGCGCCGTCGGCCTCGAGGATCAGGATCTTGTGGAAGTTCGCCTTGCCCTTGAGGTTCTCGTCGATGAACCGCTCGATGCGCGGCACCGACGCGTCGGAGAGCCGCCCGCCCGAGACGAGCAGCGCGAGCGGGGGGACGCTCTTGTTCTCGAAGTAGAGGTAGTTGACCTCCTCCATCTGCCGCGAGCCGAGCACGGAGAGGAGCGTGCCCACCCAGCGCGGCACGCCGTACGGCGAGCGCGGCGAGTGGATGGCGAAGTGGAGCAGCTCGGTCGCGGGAGCGTCGTCTGCCTGCGCGGCCTTGAGCGCGGCGATGTCGGGGAAGACCCGCCCCGTCGAGCGCGACACGACGCGCGGGTCGCCGAAGGACTTGAAGTAGACCCGCTCGGCGCCTTGGATCTGCACGTAGCGCCGCAGCCGGCGTCGAGCGCTGACCGTGTCGAAGCTGATGGTGGAGACGCGCACTCGCTCGCGGACCTCGACCGCCTCGCGATCGAGCGGGAGCAGGCGCACGGTGTACGACGGCACGTAGACGAAGCGCGCGAGGTCGCCCTTGCCGTCGCGCAGCACCTCCCAGAACGCGTTGCCGGTGACCTCGAGGTCCTGGCGCGTGCGGCGGCGCAGGTCGACGAAGGAGTGGTCGAAGCAGCAGAAGTCGAAGAAGGCATCGAGCCGAGCGCGCTCGACCCGCGCGAGCTGGCGCAGCTCGGTGAACCGCACGGCGACCTCGTCGGCGGGCGGCGTGAGCGGGGTGCCCTCGGGCAACGTGCCTGCGTCGCGCGCGGCGATGCGCTCGAGCATGAGCGCGTCGGAGACCTTCTGCCGGGCGTCCTCCGCGTCGAAGTCGATCGCGGGCTCGAACCGGTAGCCGAAGCCGTCGATGTTCGTGGCGTACGAGTCGACGTTCTGCCGGAGCGAGTTCGAGTGCTCGACCAGGAGGCAGAGCGCCTCGGGGTCGTAGGGAGGCTGCAGCGCCCCGGCCGCTGCGAAGGCGGTCGAGACCTCCTCGCCGCCCGGGCGGCTCGCGGGGTCCTGCACGCGCGCGCCGACCACCACCGCCTTGAGGATGGTCTGGAGACTTCGGTCAGTCTCGTGGACCGTGTCGGGGGTCGTCACCGGGCGGCCTCCGCGTACGCCACGAGCCCGGTCGGCGTGAACGACACGGCGCGGGCGCGCTGACCGCGTTTCGCGAGGTGGTCATGCGCGGCGGCAAGGAGCCCGTCCTCGGTGCGCGCCTCGAGCTCGACCTCGGGACCGGGCTCAGGCGGGGTGCCCGGAGGCTTGCCCGCGGGGATGACGAAGATCTTGAGGGTGCGCCGCATGGTGGACTCCGCAAAACAGCGGAGGCGAGGCGCTTGGCCAGCCTGCGAGGAGGCAGTCCACCTGGGCACCGAGCAGCTGGACCGCGCGCCTCGCCTCCGGGGGAAGCAAAGCGCCGCGGCATCGCGGGCGGGGACAGCTTACGGGCGCGGTCCGAAGGTGATGATCGCCATCCCGACCAAGCACACGGCGGCACCGATGAGGTCCCAGTGATCAGGAGGCTGTTTCTCGACGAGCCAGCCCCACGCCACCGCGGACGCGACGTAGACGCCGCCATAGGCCGCGTACGCCCGCCCCGCGCTCGGATGAAATGAGAGCAGCCACGCGAAGACCCCGAGCGCGACGGCTGCGGCGCCGAGTAGCAGCGGCGACCGACCGCCGCGCATCCACAAGAACACGAGATAGCAGCCGGCGATCTCGGCGACTGCAGTGATGGCAAACAGCGGAACGACAGCGAGCGGGGTCATCCGAGGCGAGAGTGTAACGTTCGCCATGTTTCAGCCAGGTTGTACTGGCAGGCCAGCGGCGACCCAGCCGAAGATCCCGTCTGGCATCACGTACACGTTGGTCCAGCCGAGCGCGATGGCCGTTCGGGCAGCATGGGGGGACGCCGAGCAACGGGGGTTCGCGCAGTAGAAGACGACGGTCGCCGAGCGATCCTGGGGCAGGACGTCGGCGGTGACGCCGTCGTAAGGAACCCAACGCGCGCCGGGTACGTGACGCTGCTCGTACATCTCACGAGGGTTTGCGTCGAAGATGAAGGCGCGCCCATCGTGAGTTCGAACGCGCGTCGCAACCTGTTCCAGCGACATCGTGCCCGGCTCGCGGGACTGCGCGCTCGATGACGCTGCCGCCACCGAACTCTCGCAGCACGACGAGCCGTGGGTACGGGCGCATCCCGTCGAAGCAAGCATCGCAGCAATCATGCAGCGCGCGAGCAAGCTCACCGCGACGGCTCCTCGGCATCAGACGCAAACGTCAGCCCCCCGGCGTTCATGGTCCTCTTCAAGGCGTCCAAATCGGTGTCTGCCTGCAAGGCGTCGGGCAGACGCATGAATTCGTCGAGCACTGAACGACCTCGCTCGTCGGTGCGGGCCTCCCAGACGATCGAGTCGTCCACGCTGGCGACATGAAACTCGAAGAAGCGGCAACATTCGTGCTCCCGGCGAGCGAGGTCGCGAAGCCGTGCTTCCAGGTCAGGCTCGCCCTTGAAATACCAACGGAAGCCTGACTCAAACAGCTCCGTGCGCACGAGATGAGCGAACGCTGCCCTGAACTCGGCGGCGCGGGTGCTCTGCTCTCGACCCGCAAGCGTGCAGACGATCGGCTCCTCAGGGGCGCTCGCGCACGCGGAGCCGCACTCGCAAGACGATGAAGTCGAGGTGACCATCACGCGCTCCTCGCTTTGGCACCACGATCGCAGCAGGTCCCGTCGACCTTGCACGCGGGGCCACAGCCCGGCTCGCTCTTCATGCGCTTGCGAACCGCCATCACCCCAAGGACGGCCGCAAAGACCGTCCCGCCGACGAGGAGCTCGGACCCGGGGCGAAAGATGCTGGATAGGGTTGCGATGGCACCGCTACTCAGACCGGCCGCGGCCAGCAGCGGGATGGCGCAACAAGCGGCGCAACCGATGAAGGCCGCGACGCCCGCCACGCCGAGGCGACGTTTGGAGAGGAAAGACTCGGGCTTCGGTACTTGGGACGTGCTCATTTCATGGCTCCTTGGACGGCCCGAACCGGCCGCGCACAGCCAGTAGGCCGCCTCGCCGCAGATGTGACCCGTGCTCAAGAAATTTGGCGCCACGTTCCGGGCTCTTCCGGTCTAGGTCACGCTTGGGGTGGGACCGCCTACTGCTCTCGGTCGTCGCCAACATCACTGACGACCAGGAGGAACCATGGTCGCCAACGCCACGACAACCGACGTCCCACTTGCCTGCAATCCCCAGGTCTTTTCCAAGACGGAGCTGGACGAGGCCATCTCGCTCGCCCTGGACGTCATCTTTCGGCTACCCAAAACCAAGCAGGAGCTCCCCGACGGCTTCCTGTTCGAGTACCAGGGAAACGAGGAGTTGTTCCTCAAGGTTGCTCGGTTCGCCTACAACGAGCATCGATGCTGCCCGTGGGAATCCTTCGGGATTGAAATGGAACCGTTCGCAGCCGGGAGCGACGGCGTGATCCGGCTCCGCTACCTCGGTGGCTCCGAAGAGGGCAAGGCACTGCAGGCCGAGGCCATGAAGCACCTCGAACGGCGGCGCACGACCCAGCGATACGAGAGCGACTGAAAGCGACTCTCAGCGACACGACGAGGATCACCCCGGACAACAAGGCAAGCTTCTACGAAAAGGTGTCTGGGAAGGCGCCCGGGCTGCTGGACAAGCTCAAGTCGGCTTGTGGTTGCTAGGCGTGCCGGTAGCCTCGGCCGACGTGAACGGCCTCGAGCCCGAAAGATCTGCCGTCACGTTCTGGGACCTTCGGCCTACCGTACCGTGACCTGGTCCTTGCCACCCTCCGGGTCCGCTGAGGTAAGACAAAGTACGCATGGACGCAGCCCGACGGAAAGCCATCCACGACTCGATGGTTCGGCTCTCCGATGGGGACCGAACCGCGTTCGACGTCCTGCTCGATGAGTTATGGCCTGTCATCTTGTCGTTCGCGGAGCGTGGCGTAGGTCGAGGTGCTGACGCAGAAGACATTGCCCAGGAGGTCTTCTTTAGGATCTGCGCGCGAATCGCCGACTTCGATCGCACTCGCGACGGCCTATCCTGGGCCTTCGGAATCGCGAGCTACGAGGTGATGACTCACCGGCGCCGCCAGAAGCGGCGCCGCGAGGTTCACGACGAGGCTTTGATCGCCGCCGAGGTCGACGGCGGCACATCGCAAGAGGACGCTCTGCTGCAGCGCGAGGTGGTGCTCGCCTTCGAGCACGCGGTGGGGGCGCTCACCAAGGACGACCAGTTGGCCCTCGGTCTCGCGTCCGGTGGCGATCTCAGCGGCGTTCCGAGCGCGACCCTGCGCAAGCGCAAGCAGCGAGCCCTTGATCGACTGCGAGGCCTTTGGAGGAGCATCTATGGTGAATCGTGAACAGCTAAGACACGGAGGCCTTCGTGCCTACGAACTCGGCCGACTGCGTAGCGCGGTCCGAGCCGCGTGGTTGCTCGTTCCCGTTGCCGTGTTTTGCGCGCTCGAAACGGGGGCCGGCGAGTCGTGCGCCTGCATCGGCGTCTTGCTGCTGAGTGCAGCCGTCTTCTTCCGCTGGCGGAACCGTCAGGGCGCCGAGAGCGTCAGAAATGGCTTACTGGCGGGCGGCCTCCCCTTGCTAGCGGGCCTCGTCATGGCTCGCGTGGCCCCGAGCTGCTCGGGCGCGCCGCTGTGGTCGCTGTGTACCGCCGTCAGTCTCGCCATTGGGATTCCCTCGGGCGCCTGGTTGGGGCTGCGAGCGGCTCGCGGCGCGGCAAGCGCAACAAGCTGGCTCACGGCTGCTGGGATTTCGGTGCTCGCGGCAAGCCTGGGATGCGTGGGCCTCGGTGTGGCCGGGGTCGCCGGCGCGGCCATCGGCCTGCTAGTTGGCGCCGCGTCGGCAACGGTGGTCGCGAGAGCGACGGAGTAGAGCGCAGCCGGTCCTTCCTCAGCTCTAAGTCGCGACAGTTCCGACGTCGGAACTCTCCCGAGGTGAAGCGTCAGCCCAGGATGCGGCGCAGTTCGGTCACGCGCTTCTCGAGCGACTTGAGCGCGACGTCTGCCTTGGCCCGCTGTTCATCCGTCATCTCGGTCACGTCGCTCCGGTGAAAGAGGAGCTTGCCGGTCTCCTCGTCCCTCAGCACACGGAGGCAGGCCTCGATGGCCTTGAGCACCTCCGGTGACCGTCTCCTACCGCGGCCAGAGGCCTCCTTGCTTTTTTCCTGCTCCTTCTGCACGAGTGTGCGGAGCTTCTGGACGCTGAGCTTCCCCTCGACGACCTTCGACGCGAGCCGCTCGAGCTTCTCGGGCGCGCGGACTCGGAGGAGCTCGACGCGGTGGCTCGGCGGCAGCTTGTGAAAGGTCGCCGCGCGGGGCAGTTGCTTGGTGACGGAGGCCATGCGGAGCGCGTTGGCGAGGAACGTGCGGCTGACGGGCAGCTCGAGGGATTCGCAGCGCTCGATCAGCATGCTGAGGGAGGCGTGCTTGCTCGGGCTCGCCGACAGATAGAGCGCCGGATCGTCGTCGTAGAACTCGCGCAGCAGGTAGGTGCCCACGTCATCGAGACCACGCGCCACCGTCTTCGAGACCACGTCGCGGATGTGCGCGACGGCGCGATCGACGAGCGTTTTGTCGGGCTTCTCCGCAGACGCCGGCAGCACGACCAGCTCGCCTGTTGGGGATTCGGGTCTCTTCGCCAGTGCCGTCTTGCGGTCCGTCATGCTCGTCGCCTTCCTTGCCACCACCGCCACGAGCGGAGCGAGCAGCAGGGTAAGGCGATGACGCGGAACTATCCAAGTACCCGCACGCCGATCTCACCGCCCTTAGGCCGATCGACCTGACGCTCTCGCTGACATGCGAGGGCGACCGCCCAGAACTTGTCGGCGTGACCGCGAGCGTTTCGCTCGGCGTCGAAGCTGACCTTCCCCGAGGGGAGCACGCGACGCTTGATGGCGTGGATCTGCGCGACGAGATCGCGGGCGCGCGGCATCGTCACATCGCGCCGCTGGAGCAGGATCTTGAAGTCCGTCGCCCAGCGCTCCTTCGCCTCGTTGGTGAAGTTCTCGCCGACCACCTGCGGGAAGTCGCGCGACAGGTTCTCGGCGAGGTTCATGCCGATGCCGCTGCGATCGATCGAGAGCCGGGCCACCGGCAAGGTGCCGAGCAGGCGACGCAGCTCGGCCTCCTGCTCGGCGAACGGGGTCCCCTCGAAGCTCTTGAGCATCCGGCAGGTGAAGCGCCCCTCGATCTCCTCGAACACCGCCAGCTCCGAGCGGTCGCGCGTCCGGCCGACGTCGAAGCCCGCGACGATGCGGCCCTCGGGGGCACGCACGCTGGTCGGCTCGTCGCAGAGCACGAGGTCGTCGCTCGTGCACGGGAGGATCAGCTCGTAGGGAAAGAAGCTGTACGTCTCGTCGACGAAGCGCCCCTCGAACTCCTGCTGGAAGTCCTCGAGCGGCAGCGAGTCGAACTGCTCGATGAGCGTCGGCCGCCCGAACCTCGCGACGCGCTCTTCGGTCGGCATGCCGGGGGCCTCGGCGCCCGCGGCCCTCACGTCGGCGCAGAAGAACCGGCACAGCCACCACGGCACCAGCTGCCGGATGTGGTGCGGGTACTTCCGCAGCTCCTCGTTCGCGATCTCCCAGAAGATGCCGCGGCGCCCGAGTGGTGTGCTGCAGCCGGTGAGCTGCCCGTTCGAGCGCAGAATGAGCGCCGTCGAGCCCCGGTAGACCTCGCGGTCGTTCACGTAGTGGGCGAGCTCGTCGAGGTAGACGTCGCCCTTCTTGCCGCGGGGCGCCTTCGAGGGATGCGAGAGGATGCGCGACAGCCGCTTGGTCGTGCCGTTCGACTCGAAGGCCAGCTCCGTCTTCGAGTCGACGACGAGCCGCTTCTGGTAGGCGAGCGGCAGCTCCTCGTGGACCTGGCGCGCGACGAGGATCTTCTCCTTCGCGTCGTCGAGGTTGTAGCTGACGAAGACCGCCGTGTGCTTCTCGCGCAGGTGGCAGCGAGCCAGCGCCTCGAGCGCGAAGAGGAACGAGAAGCCGACCTGGCGGCTCTTCGTGACCCAGCGGAACCGAGAGCGGTTCTGGAGGAAGTTGAGCTGGTACTGCTCGAGCGCGATGGGCTCGTCGTCGTACGAGAGCAGTCCCTCGGCGAAGCCCCACTCGGTGCCCAGCCAGTCGGCGAACTCCTCCTCGGTGCGCTTCACGATCCCGAGCGTCATGCCGCCCTCCGCGCGCAGGTCGCGCGTGACCTTGCCTTCGTCGCCCGCGGAAGCCTGTATGGGCTCGACCACCGCGCCGACACGCCGAAGGGAGAGCCGCCATGACCGCCTACGCCGACACCATCTCGCGCCCCGCGCGCACGCTCACCGAGAGCGAGCAACGCCTGTTGCTCAAGTTCACCGGGCAGCGCCTCGACGGGTTCCGCGACCACGTCATCTACAGCCTCGCGCTCGGGGCCGGACTGCGGGAGCACGAGATCCTCGCCCTCGACGTGGGCGACGTGTTCGACGACAGCGGCCACGCGAAGCGCCGTCTCGCGCTCCGCGTCTTCAAGCGGGCGAGCGAGGAGCCCGCCCCGCAGGAGGTGCTGCTCCCCGACGTCGTGCGCGCGAAGCTCGACAAGCTCCTCGCCGGCAGGAAGCGCGCGGGCGAGACGCTCGTCGCCACGACGCCCGTCTTCGTGAGTCGACTCGGGCGACGCCTCTCCGCGCGCCAGCTGCGTCACGCCTTCGGGGTCTGGCAGGAGCGCGCCGGCTTCGAGCGCCGGTTCAACTTCCACGCGCTCCGTCACACGGCCTGCACGAACCTCTACCGCGGCAGCCGCGACCTTCGGCTCACGCAGCGGTTCGCCCGCCACAAGTCGGTGCTGACGACCAGCATCTACACCCACCCCTCGGACGAGGAGCTGCTCCGCTCGGTCCAGGGGCTCATCTGCTGACGGAGTCCCCGAGGGCTCCGCTCGCGGGCCCGTGCTCAGTTTCGCGGGCACTCGCACGACGTAACCGAACGGGCCTCCGTGCTCAGTTCGGTCGCGCGCGTTCGATTCGCAAATCCAGGGCTGCTCAGTTTCCTGGAATTGACCCACTCGAAAACGGCCCCAGGCACTGCGCCGGGCGTGCGCGGCTGTGCGAAAAACG
>JAFLCL010000330.1 GCA_017303575.1 Deltaproteobacteria bacterium | reverse complement strand
GATCCCGCGCCCGGCTACGCGTGCTTCGGCGGCGCGGGCATCGGCGTGCGCGGCGTCCTCGCAGCGTGGGCTCCCGGCGCCGGCGCCGTTCTCCTTCCCGAAGGTGTGGGCATCGATCCGGGCCGCGGGCCGCTCGTGATCCAGATCCACTACAACACGCTGACGAGCGACGGCCGCGCCGATCGCACGCGCGTTCGGCTCGCGAGCGCGGCGAGCGCGAGCACCAGCGTGCGCATCCTCCCGCTCGCCGACGCGAGCCTCTCGCTCCCACCCCGACAGCCGCTCGTCAGCACGTCGCACGAGGTCGGCGTCGCGAGCTCGCCGCTCGTGACGCGTCCGTTCCAGGTCTTCGGGGTGTACCCGCACATGCACACGCTCGGTCGGGCGCTCCATGCCGAGGTCCGTCACGCGGACGGCTCGACCGAGTGTCTCCTGGACGTGCCGCGCTGGGACTTCGACTGGCAGCTCTTCTATCTGCGCGAGCGCCCGCTCACGATCCGCGAGGACGACACACTCGTGCTCCGCTGCGACTACGACACGACGTCCCGCGACGAGACCGTCCGCTGGGGCGAGGGCACGGCCGACGAGATGTGCCTCGTCGGCCTCCTCGTCGATCTCTGATCGACGGTCTGCGCGTGACCGATCCGACGACGTCCCCGCTACGACGCGAGCTGCTGCTTGGTCGCGGGCTGGCTCGACACGACTTTCTCGGGACAACCGGCATGTCCGAGCAGCCGGACTCTCAGTCGCAGCGGGCCTCGAGGCCGAAGGCGCGCACGCTGAGCGGACGATCGAGGCCGGCGATGTCGCGGGTCAGCGGCGTCTGGCCCGCGCGAGCTTCGACGAGGCTCTCGGGGAACGTCAGGCGCGCGTCGCCCTCGTAGCGCGCCTGGATCGCGTGCGTGGCGCGGCGGCCGCCCGCGGGGCGAGTCGGCGGGGGATAGCGCGTGATCGAGAGCGTGCTCGGCGTCTCGCGCGAGAGATCGCGATCGGAGAGCGCGAACAGCAGCGCCTGACGCATGCGTCGTCCCGCGGCGCTCATGTCGTGCGCTTCACCGAGCGCCTCGTCGAAGCCTACGTCGCGTCCGAGCACCATGCCGTGTCGCAGCGCGACGTCGCGCAGATCACGCGCGTCGCCGACCATGTACGGGATCAGATCCTCGGCGTCGGGCTCTCGGCTGCCGACGTCGATCCACAGACGCACGGGACGTGTGCGTGCACGATCGAAGCGCGCGATCACGTCGCGCTGGCGCATCCACAGGCTCGGGCTCATCGCGATCACACGACCGAACGTGTCGGGCTCCGCGATGCCCGACGCGACGGCCGCGAGGCCTCCGTACGAGTAGCCGAGGATCGCGGTGCTCGCGCGCCCTTCGCGTGTGGGCAGGCGCTCGCGCACGACCGGGAGGATCACGTCGCGCACGTAGCGAGCGAACAAGCCGTCGGTGCGACCGAGCTCGCGCGTGCGATCGAGCGTCGCTTCGATCGCGACGACGATCCACGGCTCGATGCGTCCCTCCGAGACGAGCGCAGTGATCGTCTGGGGGATGCGGAACCAGGTGTCGGCGCCCTGACCATCGAGCACGAAGAGCACGGGCAGGCGAGCGCCGTCCTCGTGTGTCGGCACCCACGCGCGAACCCGCGTCGATCGATGGCGATCATCGCCGTGGTGCCCGAGCTCGACCCACGCGCCGGCAGGGCTCGCCTGCGTCGCGGGCGCGCCTTCGACGGGCGCAGGATCGGTGGCGGTCGGCGCAGAAGGCGTGGCCTCGTCGTGCGCGGGCTCGTCGAGCACACGCGCCTCCGCATCGCCGCACGCGAGGAGCGCGAGGGCGAGGAGCGCGAGCAGGCGTAGGCGAGAGAGCATCGAGGTCACGACGAGAGTCGTAGCGTGTGCCCGTCGCGATCAAGACGAGGGGAGCAGCCCGTTCGAGCGCAGGCACCACCCGGACATCTTGTAGAGCAGGCGCGCCCCGACGTTGCCGTCCCACTCGTCGTCCGGGCCGGGGGCCACCTCGTTCAGATCGAAGCCGATGATCTTCTTGCCCGATCTCGCGAGCGTCTTGATCACCGCGACGGCCTCCCAGAAGTCGAGCCCTCCCGGGACCGGGGTGCCAGTGTGCGGGCAGAAGCGGGGATCGAGGCCATCGATGTCGAAGGACACCCAGACCTGCTCCGGGAGCGCGGCGACGATGTCGTCGGCGATGCGCTGCCACGAGACGCCAGCGTGCTTCGTTGCGGCGAGCGTCTCGTCGAAGAACACGCGCACCCGCTCTCCCTGCGACCGCGTGTAGGCGTGCTCCTCCTCGCAGAAGTCGCGGATGCCGACCTGAACCACACGCTCCACCTCGGGGATTCTCTCGAGGGCGTTGTGCATGATCGACGCGTGCGACCACTCGAAGCCTTCGAAGGCGCGGCGGGTGTCGCTGTGCGCATCGAAGTGCAGGATGCCGAATCGCCCGCGGAGCGCCGCGGCAGCCTCGAAGCCGCCGAAAGGCACGGAGTGGTCCCCTCCGACGATCGCGGGGATGCGCCCCGCCTCGAGCTGCAAGCGTGTCGCCTCACGTACCCACGTGTTGAGCTCGGCGCCGAGCTCGTTGACCCGCGCGAGCGCTGCGTTCAGCCGACGGTTTCCTTTCACGTCGCCGCCTGCCGCGATGATGGGCTTGGCGAGGCGCTTGCCCTCGCGATTCATGGCGCGCACCACGCGCGGCTCCTCGATCATCGCGAGGCCTGCCTGCCAGAAGTTGCCGAGCTCGAGGTCGAAGAGATCCACCTGGCGGCTCGCCTCGAGGATCGCGCGCGGTCCGTTCGAGGTCCCACCGCCGTAGGACGTCGTGACCTCCCACGGCACGGGGATGTAGGTGATCCGAGACTCTTCGACCGTGTGAGGGAGACCGAAGATGCCCCCGTCCGGGTCGGAGGCGCCGTTCGGATCGAATGACTTCTTGGGTTCGCTCTCGTTCGCGGCCATCGTCGACTTCTACACAGAATCTCGGCCCGCCGCTCGCGAGATCTACGACAGGCGGCGCTTCACCCGACGGCTCGGCGTCAGCGCCAGTTGATGACTGTGTTGAGCACGGCGATGTGATTCATCGCGTCGCCGCCTGGATTCTGGGGGCGGCGAATCCACTGGTTCATGTAGCCGAGCTCGAGCCGGAGGACGCTCGGAACGAACTGAGCTCCCACGCCGACGAAGAGCCGATTCTGGTCGTAGCCGAAGGCCTCCCACGCTGGGGAGAAGGTGTCATTCCCCATCGGGTCCACGCCCGAGAGGGAGTGACCGCTCTCGGTGAGATCGAGGAAGAGCTCGTCGTACGTGATGAGCGAGAACAGACGGTCTGTCGTGAGCGGAAACGCGAATCGGAGCATCTGCCGAAGGCGCACTCCGACCTCGGCGGTGCCCGTCGGATAGCGAAAACGCTCCTCGACTCGACATCGCATCGAGAAGCGAATGCCGGTCTCGCCGTGCACGAGCTCCCACTGCCAGTTCTGGTAGAGGCGGTGCTCGTCGAAGAACTGGCCACCATCACGCGCGCGAAAGCCAGGGTCCACCCATAGCCGAGCCCGAGGTACATGTTGTCGATGGGCCGCCACGCCAAGGCGCCTCGAATCAGGATCTGCGCCGGGGAGACGTCGTCGTACGCCCGATACTGGAGATCCGACTGAACGAAGAGATCCTGATGAATCGGGCCCTGGAGCGTGAGCTGCAGCCAGCTCTGGTAGTCGTGCGTGAAGTCCGTGCTCTGGGCGCGGGCCGCGGACGCGGACGACGAGAGAAAGGCAGCGAGAATGGCGGCGAGCCAGAGGCGACGCATGGCGCGCAGAAAGCACTACGTGCGCCAGCGCGATCGCGAGGCAACGGGAACCAAGCCCACCGATCGCTGGGGAGCAATCGCCCATGGCGGGGCGTTTCGCCCGAGCGCGGTCCTCCGACGCATTGCGAACCGCGGGGTTTGGGCGCACGAGGGCGCGATGGCCGAGACCACACCGCGCAGCTTCGACGACCTCGGCCTCTCGCCCTCGCTCCGTGAGGTGGTGCGTGAGCTCGGCTTCACCGAGCCCACCGAGGTGCAGTCACGCTGCATTCCCTTGCTGATGGCGGGCAAGGACGTGATCGCGCAGGCGCGCACGGGCACCGGCAAGACAGCCGCGTTCGCGCTGCCGCTGCTCGAGCGACTCGCCTCCGACGTGGCCGCGTCGAGCACACGCACGCCGCGCGCGCTGGTGTTGTGCCCGACGCGCGAGCTGGCATCGCAGGTCGCACGCGAGGTGCGACGCCTCGGTCGCAAGATCGGCGGTCTGCGCGTGTTGGTGCTCGTGGGCGGCGAGCCGCGGCGCACGCAGGCGAGCGGGCTCGAGGAAGGCGCGCACGTGATCGTCGGGACACCCGGGCGCGTGCTCGATCACCTGAAGCGTCGCGATCTCGACGTCTCTCGCGTGCGCACGCTCGTGCTCGACGAGGCCGATCGCATGCTCGACATGGGCTTCGAGGAGGACATGACGGCGATCCTCGCCGCGGCCCCGAAGGCGCGCCTCACCGCGTTCTTCTCCGCGACCTACCCGCGCTCGATCGAGACGCTGAGCGCCAGCTTCCAGGTGGAGCCGGTGCGGGTGACGGTCGACGACGGCGAGGCGGAGGTGCCGGAGATCACGCAGCACCTCATGCGCGTCGAGCCCGCGCACAAGCTGCGCACGCTGCGCTGGGTCCTCGGCCGGTTCCCGCACGAGTCGGCGCTGGTGTTCATGAGCTTCAAGGCGAGCGCCGACGAGCTCGTGAAGGCGCTGGTGAAGGACGGCGTGAGCGCGGCAGCGTTGCACGGCGATCTCGAGCAGCACGATCGTGATCGTGTGCTCGCCAAGCTGCGCAACGGCAGCACGCGGGTGCTGGTCGCGACCGATGTCGCCGCGCGCGGCATCGACGTGGAGGGGCTCGATCTCGTGGTGAGCTACGAGCTCCCGAGCAAGCCCGAGATCCACGTGCATCGCGTGGGACGCACGGGGCGCGCAGGGCGTCCCGGCGTCGCTGTCACGTTCGCGACCGATCGCGACGGCGACAAGATCGCGGCGATCGAGGCTTTCCTCGGCACGACGATCCCGCGCCTCAGCCGACCGCGCGACGACGAAAACGCACCGATCGAGACGCCCGTCGTCGAGACGCGACGCGACGCGACGATGACCACGCTGCGCATCTTCGGGGGTCGCAAGGACAAGGTGCGACCCGGCGACATCCTCGGCGCGCTCACGGGCGAAGCGGGCGGGCTCGCGGGCACCGACGTCGGCAAGATCGAGATCCACGACACGTTCTCGTACGTGGCCGTCGCACGCAGCGTGAGCACGCAGGCCCTGCGGAGCCTCTCGACCGGTCGCATCAAGGGCCGTCGCTTCCGCGTGGCTGAAGAGAAGTAGCCGCGACGCGGCAGCCGAGGGGGCGATGCGCGGCGCGACGAGGCCTCGACCTCGAGGCCTGTTCCGACGCGCCAGGAGGCGCAGAACCTCGCGCGCCCGTCGCTCGAACATCCACGTTCCAGGAGTGACACGAGCTCTGATAATCTCGTCACTCATGACTACTCGCTCCGCGTTCCCCTTTGCCGCGCTCGCCACCGCGTGTGTCCTCGTGTTGGCCGCGCCCGTCAGCGCCCAGACCTATCCGCTGCTCCGGACCGTGTCGGCGCCCGACTTCACCCCGCAGGCGTCGTTCTATAATCCGGCCCGCGACGAGATCGTCGTCATCTCCTTCGGGGGAAGCGATGCGCAGATCTACGACTCCGATGGCGATCTGGTGCGCGCGACCGCGCCCTTGCCGACGCCGCTCGGAAACACCGTGGACGGCGCGACGTTTGATGGTGTTCGCGGGGTCGGGTTGGTGGTTCGCCACTCGTGCAATCTGATCGAGCTCGACCCAGTGACGCTCGACATCGCCGCGAGTCGCTCGCTCGTCGGCAGCGGGAGCATCGCGGCGCCGACCGTCTGCGCGGGTGTGGATCTCGGCAGCGACGGGCTCCTCTACGTCCTCGACAACGCGACCTCACGCGTCCTCGTCTATCCGCGCGATGGAACCGTGCCCCTCCGCACGTTCAGCGTGGCGCTCACCACCCTCGACAACCTGGCGCGCGCCCCCGGAACGGACCTGCTGGTGTTGGCCAACAACATCCTCGGTCAGTTCGTGATCTACCGGGAGTCCGGCGTCCTCGTCTCGGGCCCCTCGCCGCTCGGCACGGGGATCATCCTCGGGAGCCACACGCGCTCCAACACGGCTGGCTCCGACGGCCTCACGTTCATCGGCACGACCGGTCGCCTGTGGTTCTGCGACCACAACGAAGACGTCGAGAGCTGCTACCTCCACACCCGAGCTTGCACGGGTCCGAGCGACTGCCCGCTGCCGTTCATCGGCTGCGACACGGTCCGAGGGGAGTGTCGGTCGCCCGTGTGTGGTGACGAGGTCGTCGAGGGCGGAGAAGAGTGCGACGACGGTGGGACCATGTCTGGCGACGGGTGCTCCGCTGGCTGCGTGCTCGAGCGAGCGCCGAACGGTACTGCGTGCGGCTCGGGCACGACGTGCCGCAGCGGCTTCTGCGTCGACGGCGTCTGCTGCGACTCCGCGTGCGGGGGCGGGGCGAGCGACGACTGCATGGCCTGCGGTGCGGACACCAGTGTGGCTGGTACGTGCGGCGCGCTTCGCGCGGCTGTCGCCTCCATGGTGACTTGTCGGGACTCGGGCGGAATCTGCGACGTGCCGGAGGTGTGCTCGCCCGGGAGCATGACGTGTCCCTCGGACGCGTTCGTGTCGTCGGCGACTGTGTGCCGCTCGGCGGGCGGCGTGTGCGACACCGCGGAGCGCTGCACCGGATCGTCGGCGGCTTGCCCGTCCGATGTGCTCGTGGGCGCCGGCACGCCCTGTCGCGCGTCGGCCGGAGTCTGCGACGTCGTGGAGTCGTGCACGGGCGCTTCGGTCGGCTGTCCGCCCGATGCGTTCGCGCCCGCCGCCCAGGCCTGCCGTCCCTCCGCGGGTGTGTGCGACTCGACCGAGTTCTGCCCGGGTGACGGTGCCTCGTGCCCGTCGGACTCGACCCTGCCCATCGGCACGCTGTGTCGCGCGGCAACAGGCATGTGCGACGTCGCCGAGACCTGCAACGGCTTCGCGACGTGCCCGACCGATCGCGGGCGTCCCGATGGCACGGCATGCAGCAACGGGGCGGTGTGCGACGGCTCCGAGGTGTGCACGGCCGGCGTGTGCGGCTCGCCCGGACCGCTCGCGTGCGACGACGGCAATGCATGCACCGCCGATGTGTGCCGCGAGCCAGGGGGCTGCGCGACCACCGCCGTGCCGGGCTGCTGCAACCTCGACGGAGACTGCGCGAGCGATGGCAACGTGTGTACGCGAGAGCGCTGCAGTGGAGCGGGCGGCTCGTGCTCGAGCCTGCCCACCACGGGCTGCTGCACGCGTGACTCGGACTGCACGGGCGGGAGCACGTGCTCACCGCTGAGCTGCAACCTCGCCACCAATCGCTGCGAGACGCGCGCCGTCCCCGGCTGCTGCAGCACGGCGGCGGACTGCAGCGACGGAAACCCCTGCACGAGCGACTCGTGCGTCGCGGGCTCGGCCACTTGCTCGCACTCGGAGATCGCGGGCTGCTGCGTCGGCGATGGAGACTGCGACGACATGCTCGCGTGCACCACCGACGCGTGTGTCGCCAACCGCTGCACGGCGACGCCCATCTCGGGCTGCTGCGCTGCGGATACCGACTGCGTCGAAGGCGATGCGAACGCTTGCACCGAGCCCTCTTGCAACGGAGCGACGGGACGCTGCGAAGAGCTCACGGTGAGCTGCGACGATCTCGACGCGTGCACTGCGGACGCGTGCGAAGCCGACGGAAGCTGCTCGCACACGGCGCGCGACTGCGACGACGGCGACGCGTGCACGGCCGACTCGTGCGCCGCGGACGGATCGTGCGTGAACGAGCCGATCGCCGGTTGTGGCAGCGATGCAGGCATGATGGTCGGCGACGATGCCGGCGTCCCGCTGGAGGACGCGGGGATGGCGAGCCCCGACGCGGCCGTGATGGTCGTGCGTGACGCCGGGCGCTTCGATGCGGCCGTCGACGCCGCGACCGACGCCGGTGACATCACGGGTGCCGACGCGTCGATCGCTCACATCGACGCGGCGTTCGACGCGGGCACGTCGTCCCTCAGCGGCGGGGGCTGCGGCTGCACGGTTCCTGGCGCCGCGCCGTCGGGCCCGCGCCGGAGCGCGGTGTGGGCGCTGGCGCTCCTGGGGCTCCTGCTCGCGCGACGTCGCGCGCAGCTGAAGTCTCGATAGCCTGACAGTGCGGACGGAGACCCGGACTCGAGCTTCGCGCTCGAGCCCGGGTCTTCGTTTCTCGACGCCCACCCGTGGGGCGCTCGCGGCGACGACCGCTGAGCGCACCCACGGCCTCGCCCTTTACGCCGCCTTCCGACGGCCACAGAGCCTCCCCTCGATGGCTCACTACACCACCACGGCGCGCACCTCGCTCGACCCGGAACAGGCCTTTGCGTTCATGGCGGATCTCCGGAACCTCGCGACGTGGGACCCGGGAGTCTCCCGCGTGGAGCGGCTCACCGAGCATCGCGACCTGGGTGCGCGGTACGAGGTCTCGCTGCGCTCCGCGCTCGTGCGCACGCTCCGGTACGAGGTCGTCGCGTTCGAGCCGCCGCGCTCGCTCCGCGTGGTGGCCCGCACCGCGTGGCTCGAGTCCGTCGATGTGATGTCGGTGGAGCGCACCGAGCAAGGCACGTTCGTGACCTACGACGCGACGCTCACGCTGCGGGGGTCGCTCCGCGTGCTCGACCACGTGCTCCAGCGCGCCTTCGATCGCATCGGGGATCAGGCCGCCGCGGGGCTGCGCCGCGCGCTCGGCGAAGGTGGGCTCGCGCAGCCTCGCAGCGAACGCCGCGGCCTC
>JAFLCL010000033.1 GCA_017303575.1 Deltaproteobacteria bacterium | reverse complement strand
CGCTCATCGGCGTCGGCGTGTCGGGCGCGACGGGCGGCGGTCCGGTGCAGGCGCCGCGCGCGCCGATGCCCACGCCGCCGCCGATGTCGCCCCTCGACGACGAGGACGACGAGGGCCAGACGATGGTCTCGCGTGTCCCCGAAGAGCTGATCAAGCAGTCCGCGACGGGCGCATTCAGCGCGCTCGGCGGCGGCGACGAGGCGCACTTCAAGGAGACCTACAACCAGTTCCTCGCCACCAAGCAGCAGTGCGGCGAGCCGGTCGCGGGCCTCACGTACGACAAGTTCAAAGAGACGCTCCGCAAGAACCAGGAGAAGATCCAGCAGGCCCACGGCACCTCCAAGGTGCGCTTCACCGTGTACGTGAAGGACGGCAAGGCCGCGCTGAAGGCGACGCCGATCAAATGATCTCGATCGAAGCGATCGTCTGACCTCGAGGCCCGCGCGAGCGGGCTTCGTCGTTCGTGGCGACGGTCGGCGTCGGTCGAGCCCTCTTTCGCGCGTCCGGCGACGCTCGGTCGCTCGCCCATGACGCGCCTCGGTGAGCCGGCCGCTCGATCGGCTTGTCCCTCGGCCCGTTTGTTTGCTATCGAGGCCCATGCGCAATGCACTGCGGGCTCTCGCAGCGGGGGCGGCTCTCGGCCTCGCTGTCGTCCTCTCGACCTTCGCGGCCAGCGCCGCGCACGCACAGCGTGTCGTCATGATCCCCGTGAACATCGAGTCGGTGCCCCCAGGCGCCACTGTGTACGTGGACTCGCCCGACGGAACGCCCGTGGGCATCACGCCGATCACCGCAGCGCGCATCCCTTCCGGATCGCACACGCTGATCTTCCGGCTCGCGAACTACGAAGAGGCCCGCCTCGTCGTCACCGTCGCGCGCCGTCGCGAGACGTTCCGCGCCGTGCTGCGCGCCCTCGGTTCGATCGAGGTCTCGGCCGCCAACGAAGGCGCGCGAGGCGCGAGCGTGACGGTGGATGGTCAGCCCGTCGCAGGCGGCGTCCTCCAGATGGTGCCGCTGCGCGTCGACAACCTCCCGCCGGGTCGCCACCAGATCCGCGCGATGCGCGAGGGCTACAACGCCTTCGAGCAGTGGGTCGAAGTGCAGGGCGGTCAGGTCGTGCGCGTGCCGATCATCCTCGAGCGCTCTGCGCCCACGACGGGATCGATCCTCGTCGCCGCCGATGTCGAGGGCGCGCCGATCTTCATCGACGGCCGCCCCACCGGTCTCGTGACGACAGCGGTCATCGACGACGTGCCGGCCGGCAACCACACGGTCGAGGTCCGTCCCTCGGACGGAACGCCGTACTCGCAGACGATCGTCGTCGAAGCCGGTCGCCGCGCCGAGGTGCGCGCGCGTGTTCGTCCGCAGATCGTCGCCGCCACGACGGGCACGATCGCCGTGCTCGTCGATCAGACCGGCGCGCTCGTGCGCATCAACGGCGAAGGTCTGCCCCCCGGCAGCTACACGCGTGAGGGCCTCACCGCGGGCACCTACGTGGTGCAGGTGCTGCTCGAGGGCTACGAGCCGTTCCGTCGAGAGGTCTCGGTCACCGTCGGACAGACCACCACCGTCGATGTCTCGCTCGTCGCGATCCAGGCGCCGCCCGGCCCGATCTCGCTGCGCGTGAACGTCCCCGGCGCGCGCATCTTCGTCGACGACAACGAGTACAGCGCGCCCTACGTGGCCCGCGATCCGGCGGGCGGAAGCCACGCGATCCGCATCATCGCCGATGGCTACCGAGAGCAGAGCTTCACCTGCAACAACTCGAACGGCTCCACCGACTGCAACCGCGACATCACGCTCGAGGCGCAGCAGGTCGGTCTCCGCGTCGCGATCACGCACTCGCTGCGCCCCGGCATCCAGGCCCGCCTCGCGATCGACGACAACGAGATCGGCCCCGTGCCGTACGACGGCACCATCGGCATCGGCAGCCACATCATCTCGGTGCGGGCCGAGGGCTACCAGACGTTCGAGCAGCAGGTGAACGTGCAGCTCGGCGAGGGCGACGTGCAGATGGAGATCACGCTCGTGGACTCGAGCGACATCGCCGCGGCCGCCGCGACGACGCACTCCGCGCTGCCCGTTCCGCTCAACCACCCGATGGTCGACGCGTCGATCGGCTGGCCCTACTTCCTCGAGCTCCGCCTCGGCATCGGCGTGCACGAGCTCGTCGACGCAGGCTTCTCGGTCCGCACGTTCGGTCGCCTCACGGAGTTCGAGGGTCGCGTCCGCTTCGGCACGCAGCTCGGCGACATCCGCCAGCTCGCGGCCGGCGCGCAGCTCCGCTTCGGCGGCGGCATCGGGCCGGACACCACGACGGGTGTCGCCACCTACAACCGCACCGACGCGACGAACCGCGGCATCTGCGACCCGGGATCCAACACCCCCGTCGATCTGGCATCGGCGATGTCGCGAACCGCGTGCAGCAATCAAGATCAGGATCCCACGCAGCCCGTCGGCGGCCGCCGCACGTTCTCCACGGGCGTCAACACGTTCTTCCTCAGCCTCGACGCGAACATCAGCCTGATCCTCGAGCCGGTCGCGACCGTCACGCTCTGGCTGGGCATGGACCTGTCGACCGACCAGTACGCGGGCCACGCACGCGACTCGAGCTCGTACGCCGACTGGGGACCGAGCGCAGACCGGATCTGCACGGAGCCCACTGGCTCGACGACCACGCTCGACTGCGGCCGTCAGGACATGGGTCGATTGCGCCTCGGCGGCGCGATCGAGTTCAACGTCGACCGCAACTGGGGTGTGTGGGGCGTGTTCGAGGGCGTGCTCTGGCAGTCGAGCGACCACCGCCGCGTGTACTCGGACATCGTCGGACAGGCTGTCGACCTCCGCATCTATCCGCGGCTCGGTCTGACCTACAAGTTCTGACCTCTCGATGAGCCACGACTCGCCCGCATCGCGACGCCTCCACGGTCGCCACGCGGGCGCTGTCGTCTCGAGGCTCACGCACAAGTACACCGAGATCCTCACGCTGCGCGACGCGCACGCGCGCGGCGAAGATCCGCCGGATGTGAGACAGCGCTTGCGTGCGCTCGCCGCCCGCTTCCCCGGCGCGCTCCGCGAGCTCGATCGCCTTCCTCGGGAGGCCATCGTCGAGAAGCTCGCGCAGCTCGCGCGCGCGGAGGGCGCCGCATCTCTCGCGCCGTGGATGATCGCGATCGACCGCTACCACCGCTGGCTGCGCGTGGGCCTGCGCCGTCGGTCCGCGCTCGGCCCGCCGCCCTCCGACGGCCGGATCGTGCCGCGTGTGCTGGCGATCGTGGCCGTCGAGCTGTCCCTCACCACCTCCGAGGTCGAGGACCTCCTCGGCCTCCCCTCACGACGCCGGTCACCTCCCTCGTGATCCCCCAGCGTGACAGCCCCCCGCTCTTGCCCCTATCCTGTCCCCATGGCCGAGAACGATGGCAGCACAGGCGCTCCGTCTCCCACCGCAGCGGGTGAGGACGATCTCGAGCTCCCGACGTTCGAGAAGGCGCCCGCCGATCTCCTCTCCGCCGAGCAGCGCGCGATCAGCGAGCGCTCGCGGCAGAACGCGGACGACCCGAACGCGCACGGTGGCGCAGGTGGCCCCGACATCGTGAACGCGCAGCACTGCTCGCACGGATCGCACGGCAGCCACGGCTCGCACGGATCGCACGGAAGCCACGGCTCGCACGGATCACACGGCAGCCACGGCTCGCACGGATCGCACGGATCGCACGGCAGCTGGTGAGCGCATGACGCCGCCGCGCCCCGACGAACGCGCCAAGCGATCGTTGCCTGTCGTCGGCGCGAGCGAGCCCACGATCGAGTCGCGCATCGCGAAGGATCGCGACGAGCAGGGCGGCGGCCGCGTGCACATCCTCACCGGCGCCATCTGCAACAACAACTGCGTCTTCTGCATGGAGGAGGATCGCGACGGTCGCTACGTCACGAACTCCGCCACCACCGACGAGACCGTGAAGCAGATCGTGCGCGCGCATCCGAGCGCCGAAGAGATCTGCTTCACCTCGGGCGAGCCCACGACCAACAAGCGCTTTCCCTACTGGGTGAAGCTCGCGAAGGACGAAGGCGCCAAGCGCATCAGCGTGATGACGAACGGCCGCGCGCTCGGCCACGAGGGCTACACGAAGCTGCTCGTCGCCGCGGGCCTGCGCCGCGTGTACGTGTCGATCCACGGCCACACCGCGAAGCTCCACGAGGGCCTCACGCGAACGCCCGAGAGCTTCGATCAGACCGTCGCCGGCATCCGCATGACGTCGCGCTTCAAGCCCTACGGTGTGGAGCTCCACACGAGCACCGTCGTCACCAAGCGCAACCTCCCGCACATGCTCGACGTGTACCGCTTCCTCCGCGGGCTCGGCGTGGATCAGGTCGTGTTCAACGTGATGCAGGCCAACGGCCGCGCCGACACGCACTTCGAGCACATCTTCCCCACGTACACCGGCATCGCGCGCACGTTCGCCGCGATGGTGATCGAGGCGAAGAAGACCGAGGCCCGCCCGATGGCTTTCCTCGTCGACATCCCGCTCTGCACCACCGAGGCCGTGCCCGACGAGAACCGCGGCTACGTCGAGGCCTACACGCACTACGAGGAGCGCGGCAACGGCACGCACGACGAGAAGCTGCGTCCGCGCGAGGGTGCCAACGAGCTCGGCGCGCTCGTCGAGGTCGCACGCGACGATCTCGACAAGGCCCTCCGCACCAAGCGCGCCGAGTGCGCGACGTGCAAGTACGACCGCGTCTGCGAGGGCGTGTGGGTGAACTACCTCAAGCGCTTCGGCTGGGACGAGATGATCCCCGTCCCGCGTTCGACCTAGACTTCGCGCCAAGTAGGACTTGCATCGAGACGCTGCCGCAGCCCGCGACGTGAGTGGCGCTCACGTCGAGGCGTCGCGGTCGACGTCTCTCGATCGATCGACGTCCGGACCGCCGAGCCTGAACCCTTGGAGGACTGTCAGGACGGTCCCACGCCGGCCGTCTTCAGCCTCACGTTCGGGCACGTCGCTCGCGCGCTCCGCCTCGCGCCGACTCTGTCGAGCAGGCTTCGTCATCGTCAGCCGTTCCACGCCCTGAACTTGAGCGGCTCGGCCACGTTCTTCACGGCGGCCTGACGCAGCTCGCCGAAGCGCGTGGGCTCGTCGATGGCGCTCACGAACGCGTCCATGCAGAGGATCTCGCCGGCCTTGGCCTGTCCCTGGAGGCGCGCCGTGTTGTTCATTCCGGCAGAGAAGCCCGTGTAGTCCTGGTCCGGACCGAACGTGCCCACGAAGAGCGGGCAGAAGTGGAGGCCGATCGCGACGTCGAGCTCGGGCATCTTCGCGAGCTCGGGGAAGTCGGCGTGGCCGACGAGCGCACGCGTGTGCTCACGCACGCGCACGGCCGCATCGGCCGCTCGCAGACACGCGTCCTTCGGGTCGAGATCGAAGAACGGCGGGCCCCAGATCGCGATCACGCAGTCGCCGACCATCTTGTCGAACACGCCGCCCGTGTCCCACACGGCGTCGACGGCGCTCTCGCTCCACAGATCGATGAATCGCCCTATTTTCTCGGGCTGGACGAGGATCTGTTCGGACAAGCGCGTGAACCCGCTGATGTCCGCGAACATCACCGCGCACATCTTCTCGCGCGCGGTGAGGTACTTGTGCGCGTAGCTCTCGACGGCGAGCAGACGATCGACGACCGGCTTGCTGAACGTCGTCTTGAGGTTCTTCCACTCGCGGTTGAAGTCCACGATGCGCTGGCGCAGCGAGTCCGCGAAGCGCTCGAGGAGATCACGATCGAACGTGTTGAACTCGCCGCGGCGCGACGCGACGATCAAGCGGCCCACGACCTTGGTGCTGCGCGCGCCCGTGATCAGCAGCTCTTCGCGATACCGCTGCACACCGAGGAGCTCGCGCAGATCGGTGTCGTCGCCCCCCATGATGCGGTAGGCCCGCGCGCGCAGTGTCGCGTCGTCGGCGTCGTGATCGATCGGCGGCGCGCCCTCGTCCTCGGGGCGTGCGCGCGGCGCACGCAGCAGCTTGAAGCGCAGCGTGTCGCCGAGGCCGTCGTCCTCGTGGCGGAACACGAGCAGCATCACCTCGAAAGGGACGTTGTCGCGCAAGACGCCGATCGCCTGATCGATGCCGCGATCGAGCACAGGATCCTTGAGCGCGTCCGAGATCCGTCGCGTGAGGATCGCCTTCTTGCGTGCGTCCGCGATCGCCGCGAGGTGGTTGTCGATCTCCTCGCACCACGTGTCGAGGAGCTTCGCGACGCGCTCGATCTCCTTGCCGTCGATCGAGCTCCGCACGAGCACCGCCGCGGTGCCGAAGTGCTCGCCCGCGACGTCGATGCGCTGCGCGACGAGCACGCCACGACCGACGGAACGATGCACGTAGTCGTCCTCGCTCGTGCCGACGTCCTTCACGATCTGCTCTGCGTCGAAGGGAAGCGAGGCGTCCTCGTCCTCGGCGTGCACGTAGTCGTGGAGCGACAGCGTCTCGTCGTAGGTGCGCACGAACACCAAGCGACCATTGGTGGCGCGTGCGAGCGCGGGCATGAGCGAGCGGAGCGCGTGATCGAGCGGCAGCCGATCGCGGAGCGCGATCTCGGCCAGGCCATCGACCTCGTCGTTCAGGGCCCATCGCTCCTCGAGCAGCGCGACCTGACCCTCGAGCTCCGCGATCCGCGCCCGCAGCGAATTCTCGTCCGACATAGGGGCGCGAGCATCGCACGATCGCACGGACGGGGACGAGGCGCGATCGCGTCCTTCGTCAACGACAACGAGGCGCTCGCGCCGCGCGCAGCGCGACCTCGAGCGCATCCGCGGTCCGTCGCAAGGTCTCGGCGTCTGCATCGACGGGGCTGACACCCAGCGTGTCGGTGCCCAGCGCGAGCCCGCGCGGCAGGATCGCAGGCGCGCACCCCGGCGCGAGCGCAGCTTCGGCGATGCGCACGAGCGAGGCTGCGTGGCTCTCTGCGGCGCGATCGGAGTCGGGCCACGTCAAGGTCCCACGCGCGAGGACGCGCGACCCCTCGGCCCACGCCCAGTCCAGGCGCGTCTGCGCGCTCGAGCCCCAGCCGCTGCCGCGGCCCTGCGCCGCGAGGACGTTGGGATCCCAGCGCGAGGGGACGTTCGCAGGCACGCTCACCTCGAGCGACGACACGTGGTGCCGATCGACGAGGTCCGCGAGCAGCAGCATCCACGCCGCTTCGCGCAGCGCATCGATCGGGACGCGACCGCTCGTCACCGTGAGCGTCTCCTGCGGGACACCGCCGAGGAGACGCCCACACCGGCTCGCGAGGTGCGCTGCGCCCGTCGCGAGGTCGTAGGCGCGCAGCTCGTCACAGTACGCGTAGTGTCCACGCCGACCGCGCAGCACCAGCCAACCGCGCGTCGGCGCGTGGATGCGCCCGACCGGCAGGACACTCGTCTGGTCGCGCGCCGCCGACACGCAGGCTCGCCACCGCGGGAAGCGCTCCGCGCTCGGGACGTCGTTCACGGCTCGCGCGCACTGCGCGATGCGACCCTCTTGGGTCGCCTCCGCGATGACATCCTGGTCCGCGTCGGCCTCCGCCGCCTGCATCCGTTCGCGCTCGCGATCGCGCGCCGCGTGCGCCTCGAACGCCTCGGCTGCGCGGAGCGCCCACCCCGCCGTCTCGAGCCCACACGCAGCGTCGACTTCACTGCAGAGGAGCGCGCGCAGCGGGTGATCCGTCGGGCTCGACTCGAGGCTCAGCGTGGGCCGCGGGCTGGGCGGCAGCCTCACGTCGAACGCGCCCGCGCCGCGACCGTGCGCGAAGTGCCACAGCCAGTCCTGCCCACCCTCGTGCCACCACACGTACATCGCAGCGCGCGACGCGAGCGGCGCCTCGCCGTCTCCCATGCTGACGAAGCAAGGGCTCGCCACGAGCTCTCGGTAGCGGTCTGCCACCGTCTCGACGGACGCAGTCGGATCGTCGACCAACTCCTCGAGCGCGCGCAGCGAGGCGAGGGCCGCCCGCGATTCCGCGCCTTCCGCGGCGCAGTACGAGACCATGCGAGGCGCGTCCTGCGCGCGCAGCGGCACGGCGCCGAGCCCCGTCACGAGCCAAGTGACGAGCGCTGCTGACGAGAGCACGGCGCTCGCCACTCGCGCAGACCTCACCAGTGGCTCCGGTCGTCCACAGCGACGCCGCTGTCGCAGTCGAACGAGACACGCGGAGGTGGCGGCGCTGGCTCGGAGTCGTCGTCGACCGCGCTCGCGTACGGATCGCGGAAGATCGCACGGCAGACCGGGGCCGCACGAAACAACACCGATCGAGGTCCATCTCCGCGCGTCGTGAACGCCCACGTGCGACGTGCCCCACCGCTGCCGACGCCGAGCACGCCGAAGACCGCGCCCACCGCGCTCGGCGGCACCACCCCGTCGTCGATCGCATCTCCGCGCTCGGGCGCGCTGCCGTCGGCGCCCGCCTCACGCACCCATCCCACGAGGCCACGACCCGATCGCTCGACGGCGCACGAGACACGACCGGGGGGCGCACGCCCGACCTCGAACGTGTCCCTGCCCTCGATCGAGGCGAGACGCAGAACGCCTGCGCGAGAGAGCGAAGCGACGCTTCCGCCGCAGACCGCGACGGAGACCGAGCCGTCGGGCTCGGCATGTCGCGCCGCACCGTCGACGATCCCGATCAGCAGCAGGGCGTCCGCCAGGACCACGCTGACCGTGCTCCCCTGCGCACGCACGTGCCATTGCTCTGCCGGAGCACGCGTGAGCGCGGCGTCGGTCACCTCCCAGCGCACACGACCGGTCGCGAGCTCGATCGCGCGCAAGCGCGGCGGGTCAGACAGCGCCTCGAGCAGCAACCCTTGAGCCTCGGCGAGCCACGGGCGACCGATCGCGTGCTCGTCGGACAGGGTCCAGGCGAGCGCGCCGTCGTCGTACGCGTACGCCTCGAGGCGAGGCTCGCTGCCCTCCGGATCGATGGGAGTGCGCAGGATCCCGATCGCGTCGGTCACGACGACGTCGCGCGCCCCTCGCGGTAGTGGCGCGCTCCAGCGCGTGCGCGCGTCCTCGTCGTAGCCGACCTGCATCTGCAGCTCCCAGCGCGGGCCGAGCACACCGCGCAGCTGCTGGACGACGAGGTGATCGGCGCGGACGCCGGGAAGCTGCTCGTCGAAGCTCGAGCCGAGCCGCGGAAAGCAGACCACGAGGCCCAACCAGGCGCCGAGCGCGACCACACCGCTCACCGCGATCAGGACGATCGCGAGACGGAGGCGCGCGCTCGGCTCGGTCCCCATGGAGGTGACGCGATCAGGGCGTTGACGTCGTGAGCTCCGAGACGCTCAGCACGCCCTGGATGTTCGCGCCCGCTTGGTAGCTGCCGACCCAGATGTCGTACTGGCCCGGCGGCGGGCTCGCGATGTCGATGAGCGGGTTGAGGTTGCCGCCGTCGTCGTCCGAGCACCACCAACGGCCCGCGCCGTCGTTGATCACGAGCGTCGTGTCGCCAGGCGCGTTGACGAAGAAGCGCAGGAGCTGGCCCGGCTGCGTCACGCGAACGATGTAGTCGGGCTCGCGCGTCGAGTAGCCGCGGCACGCGCCCGAGTTCACCGGCGAGAGCGAGAGTGAGTTGATGTCGACGGCGTCGGTCGGCGTGGCGCCCGAGACGACCTGCACCTGGTGCGGATCCGGGAGGAACCCCGTGGCGAGCTCGGCACCACCGAAGTTGGACTGCGCGCCGCCGATGATGAGCGGCGTCGCGGCCTGCGTCTCTTGGACCGGCGTGGTCTCCTCGACGGCGGTGGTCGCACCACCGCAACCCGCCAACGCGGCGGGAACGGTCAGCGCGAGCGAGACGAAGAGCGTGGGAACCGAGTCGCGAATCGAAATCGTCATGTGTCCTCCGGGGCCGGAACGTACCGGCCATCGTACGTACGCGATGCGAGCTCTCTTCTCGATCACGCGGCGGATTCGTCTCAGCGACCGGCCGGCACGTGGTCTCCACGCCAATGCTGCACGCGGTTGTAGAAGAGCTCCGTGAACTGCTCGACCTCGTGCGCAGGAAAGAGTGCCGCCACCTTCTGGCGGATCGCGTCCCGGCACTCGTTCGTCGCGAAGAACTCCCAAGCCACCTCGTCGAGGTGTCCCAGGTGGCGCGCACACCACTCCTCGAAGCGCGCGGTCTCGAAGCGCTCGTCCGCGATCTTCGCGTAGCGATCGAGCTTCTCCTCGAAGGGGAGATCGAGCGCCGCGATCGCGTAGAAAGGCTCCCAGTCGAGGTTCTTCCGCATCTTCTTCTTCGTCCCCGCGACGAAGGTGCTCCAGCGGATGTAGCTCTTCACCATCCACGGGAAGTGGTAGTGGAGCGAGGTGACCTGCGAGTCGGGGCAGGGATTGGCGAAGTCGATCGGGTACCAGACTCCGTCTCTCCGCAGCGACTCGCAGCTGTTGAAGTCCCAGCCGAAGAACGCGTTGATCGTCAGCGTGATCTTGCGGAGGTGCTCTTCATCCGCCTGGCTGATGAAGTTCTTCTCCCGCGTGTAGCGGTCGTGGAGCGGTGCGGCGGGGTCGTAGAGCACGGTGTGGGTCTGCGGCCCGAAGCCGATGCAGCGCACGAAGCGGTCGAAGCCGTTCACCCCCGCCTGGAGGTGCATGACCATGGTGTCGCTGTCCTCGTAGGCGCGCTTGAGGCCCTGCTCGTCGTCACACTTGGTGACCGCACGCCAGCCGCCGCCGTCGTACGGCTTCACGAACAGCGGATAGCCGAGCTCGCGACCGATCTTGCCGAGATCGAAGAGCTTCGCGTAGCGGCTCAGCGTGGGCTTGAGATCGGGATTGGGCGCATAACCCTTGGGCGGCACCATCCACGTCTCGGGGATCGGCATCCCGAGCGCCATCATCGCCGCATACGACGTGTGCTTCTCGTTCGCCTGAACGCTCCACGGGTTGTTGAACACGTAGAGGTCGTTCATCACGACGCCCTTTTTGATCCACTCGCGACTGGTGTGATACCAGTGGGTCAGTCGGTCGACGACGACGTCGTACTTCACCGGCTGCTTGAGATCGAAGGGCTCGATCGAGACGCGCTCGACGTCGAATCGGACCGTGCCGTCCGGCGTGGGGATCTTGAGGTCCAGCCGCCGCATGATGTGCTCGTAACAGGCGGGCCAGCAGATGTCGGCGCCGAGCGAGAGACCGATCTTGCGGTGGATGTCGTTCATGTCTTTTCCTCGAACGAGCCTTGGAGAACGGACCTGAGGGACGTGGGGGTGGGGGGTCCAGGGGCGAGTTCCGCAGGCCGAAGGCCGAGGACTGTCTGAGCCATCGGACCCCCCCACCCCCGCGGCCCGACCTGTCGTCCTGAACGTCATTCGTAGATCATCATCAGAGGACCCGGAAAGAGCCAACTGAGGCCCTCGCGCAGGCGGTCGCGCCAGTTCTCCCAGTTGTGCCCGTCGCGGGCCTCGACGAACTTCACCTGCATGCCAGTCGACTGGAGCAGCGGCACGAGCGAGCGGTTCTCGTAGATCAGCGATTCGTACACACCGCAGCTCACGAACACACGCTCGCTCAGCGCGTTCGGATGTCGCCGGAACGCATTGACCAGCTCGACCACGCGATCGAACAAGGGGCCGCGTCGGTTGTGCTTGCCGATGTCGGTGAACGCGAAGCTCCCGCTCTGCAGCAACAAACGCCCCCAGAAGCCGGGATAGCGGAACGCCGTCGAGAGCGAGGCCACGCCGCCGAAGCTCGCGCCGACGAGCGCGCGCGCGTGCGGTCGACCGATGAGCGGCAGACGTCGCTCGAGGTCGGGCACGAGCTCTTCGGTGAGGAACTTCGCGTGGTTCGCGTCGTTGCCATACTCGCGCAGGCGATCGGGCGAGTCGGTGAACACGACGATGCAGTCCGGGATCTCGAGGCGATGGATGAGGTTGTCGAGCACGTTCTTCATGCTCGCGTAATTGAGGTAGTCGCTGCCGTCGTGGACGACGATCAGCGGGTACTGCCGGGTGCGTCGGAACCGTGCCGGGAGATAGAGGAGACAACGCCGCTGCCCGCCCAGAGCCTTGCTCTCGAAGCCGAACGGCTCGAGGTGACCCGCGCGAGAGAGTGGATCGTGCTTGGACCAGCTCGGCACCTCGTAGCCGAGGCCGTGCACCACCGAATTCGCGCCGAACGGGTCGCGCGCACGGTGCGGGTTGAGCGGATCCTCGATCCAGCGCGAGCCACCGTTGTGGTGGATCTCGAGCTTGTACTCGACCCGCGACCGCTCCGGGATCTCGACGACGAGGTACCAGAGGTCGGTGCCCTCCATCCGCGTCAGCGCCTGCGACGACTCGAGGCCGTACACCCAGTGGCGCAGGTTCACGGCCTCCGCGTCGCCACGCCACACGAAGGTCACGCTCGGTCCCTCGACGAGCGGGAACTGGTGGGCGGCGAGGAAACGATTGACCGCATCCCAGCCGGGACGACTCTCCTCGAGCTCCTTGATCGCGAGGCGACCGTGGAAGAGATCGACCTCCTCGCTCGCTGTGAGCGGCAGATCGGGCGCCGAGATGGTGCCCGCCGAGGATCGATGACGACCCGACGGTCGTGCGCTCGGTCGCTTCTTCATCCTCCGGCTCCTTCGGACGTGGGACCGCCTTCGCCCGGCCCGAAGCCAGGGACGAGGCCGCGGATGTCGGGCTGCGAGATGCGCAGCTCGGACGGCGCACCCGTGCCTGGCGTGAGCGAGAGGGTCGGGCCCTCGCCCTGACCGTCGAGCGTCCAGCTCGCATGGGCCTCGAGGCCGCCGTCTGCGCACAGCCGCTCGACCCCGTGCGCGTTCGTGAACGCGTTGCCGTCCCACGTCACGCGCGTGCGGTTGCGAAACGTGAGCGCGAGCGAGGGAGCGAAGCGGCGCGAGAAGAGCGAGACGCGCTCGCGATCCTCGAGCCTCAAGCGCTGGTCGGGGTGCGGCAGCGGGACGACGCGCGGCACGAGGCCCAGGCCGCGATCGAGCACCTCCGCCGCGCCCTGCCCTTGCGGCGGGCTGTCGTGGAACAGGACGACGCGCTCCGAGATCGCCATCGCGCCCGCAGACCACGCGAAGAGCGGCTTGCCCGCGAGGATCTCGCCCATGCCGAAGAGCTCGAGGCGGTTCAGCAGCGTGGCGACGTGGCCACCCGCGATCGCCACGGCCGCGCACTTGGAGAGGATGAGCTGCAGCTCGTCACGGTGGCGCGCGACGGCGTCACGCGCGTAGGGCTTCCACGTCTCGTCGAAGCGCTCGCGCTCGACGCGACAGTCTGCGAGGTGCGCCTCGTCGAGCTCGCGGAGCGCGCGGATCGAGAACTCGCCTTCTTCGTCGAGGATCTGGCGCGGGGCCTTGCGCGTCTGGATCACGAACGCGGCGTCGAGCTCGTGCTCGAGGCGGATTCGATAGAAGTCCTGCTTATGACGCAGGCGGTCCTGGCGCGCGCGGTGCGCGGTGCGGAGCTCCGCGTCGCGCTTCCACACGTCGTCGGTGCGGGCATAGAGCTTGAGGTTGACCGTGCGCTTGCCCAGGTGATCGTGGAGCTCGCCGTCTTCGGGCTCGCGCTCCTGCCAGCCAGCGGTGATGGTGGCGATCGGGCCCTCGATGCCCAGCTCCTTCACGGCGTCGCCGAGGGTGGGATCGAAGCGCTGCGGTCCGAGGAGAACGACCGGTACGGACACAGGAGGCGCACGCTAGCAGCCTCACGAAAACGGAAGCAACGGCCGTCGCGCGATTCGACCGCCTCGCTGCCTCTCCTCACTGGCCGTCGAGGTCGTGCTTGACCGCCCGTCGTTGCAGCCTATCGTGGCGGCCGCTCGGGAACCGCCATGGCTGACAAGCGCGACTACTACGAAGTGCTCGGCGTCGCGAAGGACGCGAGCGAGCCCGAGATCAAGAAGGCCTACAAGAAGCTCGCGGTGCAGCTGCACCCCGACAAGAACCCGGACGATCCGACCGCCGAGGAGCGCTTCAAGGAAGCGAGCGAGGCCTTCGAGGTCTTGAAGGACGGGCAGAAGCGGCAGGTCTACGACCGCTTCGGCCACGCGGGCCTGCAGTCGGGCGGCTTCAACCCGGGCTTCCGATCCGTCGAGGACATCTTCGGCAGCTTCGGCGACATCTTCGGCGACATCTTCGGGGGCGGCTTCGGCGGTGGGCGCCAGCGGCGCGACGGCCCGATGCGCGGCGCCGATCTCCGCGTCGCCACGCAACTCTCGCTGAAGGACGCCGCGTTCGGCGCGCAGAAGGAAGTGAAGCTCCAGTTCCCCGCGCCCTGCGAGTCCTGCAAGGGCTCGGGCGCGGAGAACGGCGCGTTCGACACGTGCACGACGTGCAAGGGACAAGGTCAGGTCGGCATCCAGCGCGGCATGTTCCTCGTCTCGACGACGTGCCCGACCTGCCGCGGCCAGGGACGCAGCGCCAAGGTCGCGTGCCCCAAGTGCAGGGGCTCGGGCGACGTCGACATCGAGCGCACCGTGAAGGTGAACATCCCCGCGGGCATCGACGACGGACAGAGCCTGCGCCTCTCGCAGCAGGGCCAGCCCGGCCGCATGGGCGGTCCGCCCGGCAACCTCTTCGTCACCGTGCAGGTCGAGCCGGACGAGCGCTTCCACAGGGACGGCAGCGATCTCGTGCACGAGCTGCGCGTGCCGTTCACCAAGTGCTGCCTCGGCGGCGACGTCGAGGTCCCGACGATCGACGATCAGCCCGCGAAGCTGAAGATCGCACCGGGCACCCAGGCCGGCTCGGTGCTCACGCTCGAGGGCCACGGCGTCACGCGCCTCGATGGTCGCGGTCGCGGCGATCTGCACTGTCAGATCCAGATCCAGGTGCCCACCGAGCTCAGCGCGAAGGCCAAGCAGCTGCTCGTCGACCTGCAGGGCTCGCTCGGCGAGAAGTGACGCCCGCGCGGATGCCGTTATCATCGCGGCATGCGTAGGTCGGTCTCACTCGATGCGTTCCTGATCTCGGGGGGCGTGATCACGCTCGGTGTCGTCGGCGCATCGCTCGCGGGATGCCCGGCTCCCTCGACGCCCGACGACGCGGGCCTCGACGCGTACGCGGAGATCGATGCGACGAACGACGCCCGCGTCGAGCCCGACGCGCCTCTGCCGCCGGACGCCTTCGTGGACCGCGACGGCGGCATCCCCTCGAACGGCTGTGGGATGGACGCAGGCACGAGCGCAGGCGGCGGCGCCGGTGATCCTCCCGCGCCCGACTCGTACCCCACGCCCATCACGCACCGCGCCGCGCAGCGCACGTTCCTCGAGTCCGAGCTCGGCCTCGCGTGCGCGGGCGGCTTCCTCGACGGAGGCGAGACCGATCGCGACCACCACAACGGCGTGTTCGTCTCGCACGGCCTGCTCTTCATGTCGTGGGCGCATCAGGACGGCGGCGGCGGCGTCTCCGCATGGGACATCGCCGATCCGTGCGCGCCCGTCTTGATCGGGCAGACGACCGACACGACCATCCGAGAGACCCACGCAACGGGGCAAGCACGCATCGACGGTCGCGACTACCTCGTCACGGCGTCGCTCGAGGGCGTGATGTTCTGGGACGTCACCGATCCGAGCGCGCCCGAGCGGATCGTCGACATGACGCTGCCCGGCGTGAGCAGCGAGCCCGATGCCTACATGCACGTCGTGATGAGCGTGTTCTGGCAGGCGCCCTACGTGTACGTGGGCGCCGCCGACAACGGCGTCTTCGTGCTCGACGCGAGCGATCCCCACATGCCGCGGCTCCTCACGCAGTGGGTGCCCGATCCGCGGTTCCGCGTCGGCGGTGTGCACGCGATCGGCAACCTGCTCGCGGTGATCGCGACCGAAGGCGGACGCACCACCCTCTACGACGTGAGCGATCCGATCATCCCCCGCGCGATCCCCGGCGGGACGTGGACGCTGATCAACCACGACGTCGATCGACGCGGCCGTCCGATCCCGCGCCTCGCGTACATGGGCCACATGAACGGCAACCGCATGGGCTACGCGCGGCGTGATCTCGGCGGCGGCTTCATCTCCTACGACATCACCGATCCGAGCATGCCCACGCTGCTCCAGTCGTGGAACGCGCCCGACATGGGCAACGGCGGCTACGTCTTCTTCCGCGACGAGAGCGCGTTCGTGGGCGAGAGCGCGTACGCGAGCGAGCTCGATCTCTCGGGCGAGCAGCCCGTCGAGGTGCGCCGCTACGACATCCCGGGCGACGTCGACTTCATCACCCCGATCGGCAACATCGCGTACGTCTCCGTCGACGACGATGCGATCCCCGGGCAAGCCACCGCCGCCATGCCGCAGGCCACGGCCCCGGACGCGATCCCGCCGAGCGTGAACATGGTCGTGCCGCGCGATGGCGAGACCAACGTCGGCCTGCTCTCTCGCGTGGGCATCACGCTCACCGACTTCACGGACGTGGCGAGCGTGCACGCGGGCTCGTTCTATGTCCGCGAGGTCGGCACCACGGCGCCGCTCGAGGGCACGTACTCGGCGCAGGAGGGCGTGGTGAACTTCGCGCCCGCCGCGCCGCTCGACGCGGGCACCACGTACGAGATCGTCGTTCCCGCGGGCGGCCTCCTCGACGCGGGCGGCACCGCCATCGCGAGCGCGTTCCGCTCGACGTTCACGACGGTGCCGTGCCGCTGACCTTCGAGATCGTGCGATGACCTCGCCGCGCGCGCTCGCGTCGATCCTCGTCCTGATCGCTGCGTGCGACGGACCTGCGACGCTCGATGCATCCATGGTGAGCGATGCGTCCGCCGGTCCCGACGCGGGCCTGGACGCACCGGGCATGCTGACGCTCTCGCTCTCGGCGCCGCGCCTCGGCTACCTCGACGAGGACACGTGCATCGATCTCGTGGTGTCGCGCGCGCGCGCGGCGATCGAGATCGTGTGGGGCGATGGCCAGCGCGAGGACGCGAGCGTCGGAGCCGACGGCACCGCGCGCAGCTGTCACGCGTACGCACTGCCGGGCACGATCCTCGTCGGTGCGATCGCGATGGACGATGGCCAGCGGGCGGAGGCCACGCGAACGCTCCTCGTCGTCCCCCGACCGAGCGATCCCCGCCCCACCTCGAGCAGCACGATCGCCTACGATTCCGGGCGATCGCGCGTGTGGGTCGTGAACCCCGACCACGGCACGGTCACCGTGCTCTCGCACGACGACGTGCGCATCGCGCTCGAGCGAGAGATCGCCGTGTGCGACGCGCCTCGCACGGTGAGCGTGCTCGGCGAGCACGCGCTCGTGGCGTGTCAGGGCGATGCGCGCGTGGTGCGCCTCGATGCCGCGTCGCTGGCGATCACGGGAGAGGTCGAGCTACCGAGCGGCAGCCGACCGTTCGGCGTGGCGCACGATCCTCGGGGCGAGCACGCGTTCGTGGCGCTCCAAGATCGGGGCGAGGTGGTCGTGATCGACGTCGGGGCGTCCGCGGCGGTGGTGACGCTCGAGGTGGGTCCCGACCTCCGCAACCTCGCGGTGAACGCAGAGGGTGACCTCCTCGTCACGGCGTGGCGCGGCTCGAGCGAAGGAGCGGCCGTTCACCTGCTCGACGTGCGCGACGCGACGCGGCCTTCGCTCGTGGGCACGACGATGCTCGAGGTGCAGCGCGGCCTCGACAGCGACACCGACAACGACGGCGTCCCGAGCTTCCTCTCGCAGGTCGTCTTCTCGCCCGACGGCGCGCACGCGCTGATCCCGGCGCTCAAGGCGAACGTGGTCGCGGGTCTGTCGCGCACGGCCCTGCCACTCACGAGCCAGACCACCTCGCGCGGCATCCTCGTGGAGCTCGCGCTCGGCGCGGTGGGTGAGCCCGCGTTCGAGGTCGCGCGCTTTCCCTTCGACGATCTCGATGCTGGCAGCGCCGTCGTCTTCTCACCGGAGGGTGCACGCACCTACACCACGCTGCGCGGCGCCGGCGCGATCGTCGCGAACGACCCGTTCTCCTATGACATGGTCGGATCGATCAGCGAGGCAGGCATCACGCCCGAGGGGCTCGTGCTCTCGCCCGACGGACGCTTCCTGTTCGTCCAAGACTTCCTGGGTCGGAGCGTGCGTGTCTTCGACGTGTCGGTGATGCCCATTCCCACGCTCGTCACCGAGGTGCGCACGGCGGAGGGCGAGCCGCTGGCGGACGACGTCCTGGCCGGCAAGATCGTCTTCTACCGCTCACGCGATCCTCGCATGAGCCGGACTGGCTACCTGAGCTGTGCGAGCTGCCACCTCGACGGTGAGAGTGACGGCCTCACGTGGGACTTCACGCAGCGCGGCGAAGGTCTGCGCAACACCATCGATCTCCTGGGGCGTGCAGGCACCGGTCACGGGCCGATGCACTGGAGCGCGAATTTCGACGAAGTGCAGGACTTCGAGGGTGACATTCGCAACGGCCAGGGTGGCAGTGGCTACTTGTCCGCGGCTCAATGGTCGACCCACATGATGCCCCTGGGAGATCCCAAGTCCGGGCTCTCGGCCGAGCTCGATCAGCTGTCTGCCTATCTCACGAGCCTGTCCACGTTCGACGTCTCGCCACATCGCCGCGAGGGTGATGCCGAGTGGGAGGCAGCGCGCGATCGCGGAGAGGTCTTGTTCCGTCGCGCCGACGTGGGCTGCTCGGGGTGCCATTCGGGAGAGCGACTGACCGACAGTGCGTTCACGTCTCCCGGCATTCCGCGCCTCCACGACGTCGGGACGATCCGACCCACGAGCGGGATGCGCCTGGGCGGCACACTGACGGGCCTCGACACCCCGACGCTCCACGGCCTCTTTCGATCGGCGCCCTACCTCCACGACGGATCGGCCGGCTCACTTCGCGACGTCCTCGTCACGCGCAATGCCGAGGATCGCCACGGCGTCACGAGCGCGCTCTCGCCCTCGGACCTCGACGATCTCGAGACGTTCTTGCTCTCGCTGTGAGCTCAGAGACCGAGAAACAATCGATTCACGACCTGAAGGGACGCGGTGGTGGGGGGTCCAGGGCGAGTTCCGCTCAGGATCCTGCGGCGGGGCGCCGAGTCGCCGGTCGCGGCGCGATGGCGCGGAGGTCTGCATAGACGCGCTCGAGCTCGGCCGCCGACCAGGGCCGCTCTGGCTTGCTGAGGCGCGGACCGAGCCACGCGCAGCCGTCGCGGTGTGTCCCGAAGAACTGCGCGTTCGACGATCGCCCGCGGCCGAGCAGCATCATCGTGGAGAGAAACATGCGCGTCGCGGTGCCCGCGAAGCCCTCGACCTCCATCACGTGTGCGGTCACGCCGCCCCACCCGGTGGTCTCTTCGATCAGGCGACGGCCCTCCTGCCTCACCTGCTCGGGAAAGCTCGGGGTCCCGCGCACGACGACGTTGAGGAGCCCGTAGAAGCCGTTCTTCCGATGGAGCTCGTCGACGACGTGGAGCACCGTGACGAGGTGCCCCGGCCGCGGCGCGTCGTACCAAGCGAGCGCGAGCAGGTTGCGGCTCGTCAGCATCACGAGCACGTCGTCGTGATGCCGCACCTCGCCCGCGTCCGGCCTCGTGCTCGTGCTCGCCACGCGCGCATCCTACCTGCGAACCCACGTCGCTCGCGGAGAAGATGCGCCGCGGACGCGGGGCAGTCGCGCGCGCGAAGCTCGGCCCGATTCGAGGCGGGCTACGCGCGGCCGACGGATTCCGTGAGGAGATCCGCGAAGCTCTTCGCGAGCTCGGCCGGGTTCTCGGGCGGACTGCCCTCCGCGAGCAGCGCCTGCGCGTGCACGAGGTCGACGTAGCGATCGATGCGCGCGTCGTTCGCGTCCTTCTCGAGCAACGCGGCGAGCCCCGCGACGAGCGCGTGGTCGGGATTGATCTCGAGGATGCGCTTCTGCTTCGGGGCGTCGGGCTGCGAGCCTCGCAGCAGGCGCTCGAGGTGCGGCGGCAGGCCACCCTCTTGCAGCACCAGACACGCAGGCGACTCCGTGAGGCGCGTCGAGATGCGGACCTCCGAGACGTGCTCCTCGAGGCGCGCGCGCATGCGATCACGCAGCGCCTTGGTCTTGCCTTCGTCGCTCTCCTTCTTCGCCGCGTCGACCTCGTCACCCGACGCGCTCGCGCTCGCCTTCGTCGCGTCCACGAGCTTCACCCCGTCGACCTCCGAGAGGCCCTGCACCGCCCAGCCGTCGACAGCGTCGGTCATCAGCACGACCTCGACGTCGCGCTTCTTGAGGCCCTCGATGTGCGGGCTCGCGATCAGCTGCGCGCGCGACTCGCCGAGCGCGTACGGCAGATCGGTCTGCCCTTCCTTCATGCGCGCCTTCACGTCGAGCAGCGAGGTCGGCGTCTCGCTCTTGGTGGTCTCGTAGCGGAGCAGCGGCAGGAGCTTCTTGGCCTGATCGGGCTCGAAGTGGAGGCCTTCCTTCAGCACGGGACCGAACGTCTTCCAGAACAAGGCGTAGTCGTCGGGGCGGTCCTTCGCCAAGTCCGCGAGGAGATCGAGCGTCGACTTCACGACCTGCGCGCGGATCGTCTTGGTGAGGCGCGAGTCCTGGAGGAGCTCACGGCTCACGTTGAGCGGCAGATCCTCCGAGTCGACGACGCCGCGCACGAACCGCAGCCACTTCGGGAGCACGCCGTCGGCGTCCTCCATGACGAACACGCGCTTCACGTGGAGGCGCAAGCCGTGCTTCGCGTCGGGCGCGAAGAGATCGAACGGCGCGCGCGAAGGAAGGAACACCACGCCCGAGAACTCGGTCGTTCCTTCGACCTTGAAGTGCTTCCACGCGAGCGGAGGCTGCCAGTCGTGACTGAGGTGCTTGTAGAGCTCTTCGTATTGCTCCTTGGTCACGTCCTTGGGCGATCGCTGCCAGAGCGCGGTGCCCTTGTTGACGCGCTCCCACGCCGCTTCCTCACTCTTCTCGCGTTCCTTCTTCAGCTCGATCGGCCAGCTGAGGTAGTCGCTGTACTCCCGCACGAGGCGCTCGAGCTCCCAGGTGCGCAAGAAGTCGAGGTGCGCCTCCTTGAGGTGGAGGACGATGCTCGTACCCTGCTCGGTCCGCTCTGCGGGCGCGAGCTTGAAGCCGCCCGTTCCCTCGGAACTCCACTTCCACGCCTCGTTCGTGCCCGCGGCGCGGCTCACGACCTCGACGCGATCGGCCACGAGGAAGCTCGAGTAGAAGCCCACGCCGAACTGGCCGATCTGGCTGACGTCGCTCTTCTGCGCGGCCTCGAGCTTGGCGAGGAACTCGCGCGTCCCGCTCTTCGCGATGGTGCCGAGGTTCTTCTGCAGCTCGTCCTTCGTCATGCCCACGCCGTTGTCGGCGATGGTGAGCGTCTTCTGCGACGCGTCGGGCTCGAGCCGCACCCCGAGCGTCGATCCCTCGGGCACGAGGCCGGGCTCGGTGAGCGCGCGAAAGCGCAGCTTGTCGAGCGCATCGGACGCGTTGCTGATCAGCTCGCGGAGAAAGATCTCCTTGTTCGAGTACAGCGAGTTGATGACGAGCCGGAGGACGGCATCGACCTCGGCCTCGAAACGGTGCTCTTCGACGTGACTCGACGGGGCGGAGGCGGGCGTGGGCTGGGTCTCGGTCATGGCGGGCCGGAGGATGGCCACGGCCTCCGACGCGTCAAGGGCTCCGATCGCGCAGCGCCCGCTCAGAGCAGTCCGACCACGAACCCGTGGAGATGGGCGGCGAGGGCGGGTAGCGCGAGCCAGACCGCGGAGACCAAGGCCAACACCGCGAGGTCTTGCTCACGCGTTGCGTCCTGTGGCCGAGACTCCTCGGTCACGATCGGCGTGGCGGCCTCGCGGTAGCCGGCACGCGGATCGGACGGAGGTCTGGGGCGGCCACGACCACCACGACGGAACACGAGACTCGTGACCCCGACGACGGCTCCGATCACCACGAGCACGCCGACCTCCCGCGGCGCGCCAAGTCGGCGGATCCCGATCTCGGACAGCGACAGGTGGCGCGTGGGGCCGCGATCGAGTGAGCAAAAAGTCGTATCCCGCATGAGGGGCGGCCCCACGTGCACGACGATCGCGTCGGCATCGGTCTCGAGCACAGCGAACGGCAGCTGAGACTGCAGCGGACATCGAGCGGTCGGAACACCTTCGAAGTCGCATCGAGGCTCCGCCCAGCCCACGGAAGTGGCATCGACATCGACGGTCTGCCCGCCGGGGATCTGCCACTGCAAGGCAGGCGTCGCGGTGTCGGGAAGTCGGAGCACGTGCGCACTGCGCCCGATGGGCATTCGGCCGAAGGACACTGCGGGCCGACCTCGATCACGCAACCAGTCGCGCTCGAAGGCCATGGCATCTCCGCGCGCGAAGAAACGGCTCAGGGCGTGCCACTCGGTAGCTCCCGGTTCGTGGCTCGTCGTGAGAGCGCTCACGGCCAAGGCAAGAGCAGCCGCCGACACGAGCGTCCCGAGGATCGTCGAGCGTGCAGCCACCAGACGCGTCCCTCGATCGAGCGCACGAGCGAAGTACAGGACCCACACCGGCCGCAACGTGACCGCGGCGAGCGCGATCAGCGCAGCGAGCACGTCCGAGATTCCAACGCCGTTCAGCGGCGGATCGATGAATCGCACGCTCACCACCCACGCCCACGGAGAGGCCAGGAGCAAGCCGACTAGCAGTCGCGATGGTCCGCCTCGGCGGGCACCGAGGATCCAGCTCGCGCCCAGTGGAGGAACGACGACGATCGCGATCGCAACCTCGGTCAGCCACCCTAGGCTGGGCGTCAGCAACGTGGTCACGGTCAGCGCGACGGCCATCCAGACGAGGCCGACCACGAGGCCGCGGCTCATCGCCGTCGATGCCTCTAGCGCGTTGTCCATTGGATCTCGAGGCATCGTTCAGAACTCGATCGTGAGGTCCGCGCCCCACGCGAGGTCCCTTCGAGTCGCGGCCGCACACCCCACCGCGAGACACGCCGCAAGCGCGAGGAGACGAGCCCCATCTCTCGTGACGAGCATCCACATCGTCCGCTCATGAGGCCACGCGGACGGACGGCGGTCAAAGGCTCCGGGGCCCCGAGGACGCGCGTAGGATGCGCGGCATGGCTCAGAAGGAACGTCTGGTGCTCGTCGATGGGAGCTGGCTGATCTTCCGCGCGTTCTTCGCGCTCCCTGCGAACCTCTCGACGAAGTCGGGGTTGCCCACGAACGCGATCTTCGGGTTCGCGACGATGTTCCGGAAGATGTTCTCGGGGCGCGCACCCGATCGCGGCGCGGTGGTGTTCGACTGTCCCGAGCCCACGCACCGCGAGCAGAAGTTCCCTGCGTACAAGGCGCAGCGGCCCTCGATGGCGGACGACCTCCGTGTGCAGATCCCTTGGATCCACAAGCTCGTCGAGACGTACCGGTTCCCGCTCCTCCGCAAGCCCGGCTACGAGGCCGACGACATCATCGCGACGCTCGCGCGCGAGGGAGCCGCGCGCGGCATGGAGGTCGTGATCGTCGCGGGCGACAAGGACCTCGCGCAGATGGTGCTCGATGCGAGCGAGAGCGGTGGACGCATCCGCATGCAGGACACGATGCGCGACGTCACCTACGACGAAGACCTCGTGAAGAAGAAGTGGGGCGTGCCCGCGCGATCGATCCCCGATCTGCTCGCGATCATGGGCGACGACGTCGACAACATCCCTGGCGTGCCCGGCATCGGTCAGAAGGGCGCCGCGGGCCTGCTCGAGAAGTACGGCTCGCTCGAGGGCGTGCTCTCGCACCTCGACGAGCTGAAGGGAAAGCAGAAGACCACGCTCGAGGAGCACCGCGACGCGGTGCGCACGTACCGCGAGCTCGCGACCGTCGATCAACACGCACCGATCGAGCTCGACGTCGACGGCCTGAAGCTCACGCCCCCCGACGCCAGCGCCGTCGAGTCGCTGCACCGCGAGCTCGAGTTCTACTCGATGCTCGGCTCGGGAGACGCCAAGCGCGTGGAGGACACCTCGAGCGTCGAGACGCGCATCGTCGAAGGAGGAGGCGCGCTGCACGCGCTGCTCTCCTCGATCCCGCACGAGCGCGCGCTCTCGATCGTGCCGATCTACGAGCCGCCCGATCGGCCCGTGCACGCGCGCGTGCTCGGCCTCGCGATCTCCCACGAAGCAGGGCGATCTGCGTACGTGCTGACCGAGGGTGGCGAGGTCGCGCAGGTCCTCGCGGGCTTCCTCGCATCACGCGCAGACGGATCCGCAGGACCGCTCTACGTGCACGACCTGAAGGAGCTCTGGCTCGTGCTCGATCGCTGGGGTCGCGCGCTCGGTGGCCTCGAGATCCCGCTCCCGATCGAGCGCGTGCTCGACACGATGGTCGTGTCGTTCCTCGTCGAGCCGAACAAGTGCATCCCGCACCGGCTCGACCAGGTCGCCAAGGAGTACGTGCAGCGCGGCGTGCCCCTGATGAAGGGCCTGACGGGCGGGGGACAGAGCGAGAAGAAGCCGAGCGAGGTCGATCGCAAGGCGCTCGCGTCGTACGCCGGGGAGCTCGCCGACGTCGTGCTCGCGCTGGGCCCCGTGCTCGCGCAGAAGCTCGAGGAGAGCACGCTCCGCGCGCACGACGAGGCGGTCGAGCGGCCCTTGTCGATCGTGCTCGCGAAGATGGAGCGCGAGGGCATCCACGTGGACGCACCCGACCTCGACCGCATGGGGGAGGAGTTCCGGACGCGGAAGGCCGAGATCGAGGAGCGCATCTACACGCTCGCGGGACGCGAGTTCAACATCGGCTCGACCAAGCAGCTCGCGGACGTGCTGTTCGACGAGCTGAAGCTGCCCGTCATCAAGAAGACCAAGACGGGCTACTCGACCGATGCGGAGGTGCTCGAGCGCCTCGCGGCCAAGCACGAGATCGCGCGCGAGATCCTCGCGCAGCGCGAGCTCGCGAAGCTCATCAACACGTACACGGACGTGCTCCGCAACGCTGTCTCGGAGGAGACCGGGCGCGTGCACGCGCGGTTCCAGCAGACCACCGGCGTGTCGGGGCGTCTCATCTCCACCGATCCCGATCTCCAGCGCACCCCGGTGCGGACGCCCGAGGGAAAGCGCATCCGACGCGCGTTCGTGGCGCCGACGCGCGCGGACGGAACGAAGACGAAGATCCTCAGCGCCGACTGGAGCCAGATCGAGCTCCGCGTGCTCGCGCACTTCTCGAGCGACGAACGCCTCGAGCGCGCGTTCGCCGAGAAGCTCGATCTCCATCGACAGACGGCGTCGATCCTCTTCTCCGTCGCACCCGAGGCGGTGGACGCCGAGCAGCGCAACGTGGGCAAGACCGTGAACTTCGCGACCATCTACGGACAAGGCGCGACGGCGCTGTCGCAGATCCTCGGCATCCCGCGCAAGGACGCGGTCCGCTACATCGAGCAGTACTTCGAGCACTACGCGGGCGTTCGCCGCTGGCTCGACGCGACCATCGCGGAAGCGAACACGACGGGCTACGTGACCACACTGCTCGGTCGGCGGCGCTACATCCCCGAGCTCTCGAGCAGGAACGAGACGGACCACGCGACGGGCGAGCGCATCGCAGCGAACACGCCCATCCAGGGCTCGGCGGCCGATCTGTGCAAGCTCGCGATGCTCGCGATCGATCGCGAGCTGCCGAGCGTCGCGCCGGGCACGCGCATGCTCTTGCAGGTGCACGACGAGCTCGTGTTCGAGGTGCCCGAGCACGAGGTGGAGGCCGCCTCGCGCGTCATCCGTACGTGCATGGAGAACCCGTACGCGATGAAGGTCCCGCTCGTGGTGGGCCTCGGTGTCGGCGACTCGTGGGGCGACGCGAAGTAGCGACGACCGGTTCGGTCACTCGGATCCGAACACGACCCCCAGCGCACGGTCGCGCTGTCCGCCGCCCTCCGCGAAGTCGTGGATCGAGTCGCCGGCCGCGGCGCCCTCGAAGCCCGCGGCGCGGAGTCGATCGACGAGCTGATCGACGTCGCGCCCTGTGATGGGGGCGAGGCTCTCGAGCGACGTGTGCGTCAGCGTGTACTCGGCGGCGCGCAGGCCTCCGCCATCGCCCGCGCCCTCGACGCCTCCGCCCTCACCGCCACCGCTCGGCCACGGCACGATCGACGAGACGATCAACGCGGCGAACGCGAGCACGATCACGCGGCCCTTCGCTCCGTTCAGGTGTGCAGCGAACGCCGCGCGGTTCGTGTAGACGTGTGCGACGGCGGCGAGGATCAGCAGCCACCCGAGCCACTCGTGGGCGAGCTTCGCGTAGCCCGTGTCGGCGTGGAAGAAGAGCAGCGCGCCGGTGATGGACGAGAGGGCGATGGCGCCGAAGACCACCGGCGTGGCGTAGGAGCGGAGCTGCATCCCGAGACCTGACACGTCTGGCGAGCGAGCGCTGCGCTCCCCTCACGAAACGCTCCGATGATCATCCGATGCGTGTGCCTCGCGCGATTTCAGGGGAGGTCAGGCCCACTCCGCGGGCCAGAGCCACATCCTCGTCGGGCGCCGTGCATCACGGCCGAACGGAGGAGGAACATGAGCTCTCGGAAGTCCTGGGTGTGGATCGCGATGGTGTTGGGGGCGACGTCGAGCGCGTGTGGATCGACCGCGCCGGGCGAAGGCGAGGCGTGCTCGTCGTCGAACGCGTGCGCCACGGGCCTCGAGTGCGTGAACGACGCGGCGGGTGCGCCGCGCTGCATGCGCCAGTGCACGCGCGGCTCGGCGGTGTGCGACGACGGCGCGGCGTGCATCGACCTCACGTCGTCGGGCGCCGTGTGCTGGCTCGGTGGCGCGACCGCCCTCGGCTCGCCCTGCGCCGGCGGCACGCAGTGCGCGCGCGGTGGTGTGTGCGTCTCGGCCGCGTCGGGCGCCGATCCGACGTGTGAGCAGGCGTGCCTTCCGCCGTCCGCGGAGTTCTGCGCCGCCGGTGAGAGCTGCGTCGCGACGACCAGCGGTGGCGGCTTCTGCGGGGCGGGCTCGTGAGCTTGCCGGGAGGATCGTCGACGGGCGACGAGGTGAAGGCATCCGAGTGGGCCGGCGGCGGCATCGGCTGCGCCTTCGGGCTCGTCGCGACGATCCTCCTGGGCGTCGCGCTCGCGTTCTGGTCGGAAGCCGAGCTCGAGGCGATCCACCAGTTCGGGCTCATCGGCATCCATGCCGAGCCGAGCTACGGCATGGCGGTCGGCGCGGGGCTCTGCTTCGGCATCTCTGCGCTGATCACGCTCGGAGGGCTCGGACTTCTCTACCGGAAGCCGCACGGCGCGCTCGCCGTGTTGGCCATCGTGGGCATCACGATGTGCCTCTGTCTCGCCGTGGTCACCTTCGACGCGCTCGACCACTACGACGTCTACTCCGAGGTTCACCCCTGGGACGATCCGACGGATGCGCTGCGCGCAGACTTCTACTCCCAACTGAGCGCGATCAGCGGCGCGCTCCTCAGCGCCTGTTGTTGCCTGGGCGTGCTCCCCTCGATGCTCGGTGCGGGCATCCTGTTCCAGCGGAGACGTGCGGCGTCGTGACGTCGGCCCGCGGCGCACAGCTGGTCGATCGCCTCCTCATCCACGAGACGAGCGCGTTTCGTGTCGTCGCAGCGTTCGATCTCGAGCGTGGCGTGCCGATCACGCTCGTGGAGGCCCGTGAGATCGACGCCGCCTCGGACGCTGCGCTCGACGCCCTCGACCGTGCGCACCGCGATCCGACGCACGAGGCCATCGCGCCTTCGCTCGAGCGCTGGCGCGACGACTCCGTCTCGGCAGTGATCTTCGGGGTGCCCGCCGTCGTGGATCTCGAGGGCGCTGTGCGCCTCGGCAGCGAGCGCGGCGTGAAGCTGCGCCACGCGGAGGCCGACGGCCTCATCAGCACCCTGCGCGATGCGCTGCGATCCTCCGCAGCGGCGACGGACCGCCCCGCGTCCGATCGACACCTCGGCACGCTCTCACTCTCGAACGTCGTGCTCGCCGCGGATGGCCGCTTCTGGATCATCGGCCTCGGGCACAACGTCATGGTGCACGACGCCCGAGGGCGGCTCTCTCCGCGGGGGCGGTTCTTCCATGCGCCCGAGATCGCGCTGGGCGCCACGCCGAACGAGCAGACGGACTTCGTGTCGCTGCTCATCATGCTGCGAGGGCTCATCGGCTTCGTGGACCTGCATCGCTCCATCGTGAACGCGATCGCGGGCAACACGCTCCGCGAGGACCTCGAGATCGTCGAGCGCATCCTCTGGATCGAGCGCTGCGTGATCCATGCAGTGCCTACCGATCGCCCCTCGATCGACGAGACGATCGCGGTGAGCGACCGCATCCGCGCGCTGATCGGCGTGAGGCCCGACGTCCGCGCGTTCGTGGCCCGCATGGGCGACCTGCTCGGCGGTACTGCGACCCTCGAGCCGCCACGCGAGCGGCCCGTTCTGCGCATCGACTCGGTCGGTCGCTGGCTCGAGCGTGGACGTGCACCGCGCGTGGATCTGAGCCGTCGCACGGTGCTCGGTCGCATGGCCGTCGTTCTGGCGCGCGCCCGCATGGAGACGCCCGGACGGCTGCTGGACGTCGGCGAGCTGACCGCTGCCTGCTGGCCCGGCGAGCGCATCGTGCGCGCCGCTGCCGCGAACCGCGTCTACGTCGCCATCAGCGGCTTGAGGCGCGCCGGGCTCGCCGGTGACCTCGAGAGATCGACGGACGGCTACCGAATCGCCACGGAGATCGCCTGTGAGCTCATCGACGAATAAGGCCCGAATCAGAGTGCAATCCACGCGCGACACGTACGCTCGGCGTGTGGGCCCGAGACTCGAGGTCGCCGTGGTGGAGCCCGACGCGAGCGTGCGCGCGGTCGTGGTCGCGGCGCTCTCGGCGTGTGGCATCTCGGCGTCCGCCTACGCGAGCGCGCGCTCCGCGCTGGAAGCGCTCGAGACGAGCGGCCCGCCGCGCATCGTCCTCTTCGAGCTCGACGTGCCCGGCGAGTCGTCGTTCCGAGCGATCCGCGCGATGCGCGCGCGCTCGCCCGACATCGTCGTCATCGCGCACACCCGCCAGGACTCCGACGACTGGATCTTCGGAGGGCTCGTCGCTGGCTGCGTCGGCTACGTGCTCAAGGACGACGCCCTCCTCACGCCCGCCGACGCGATCGAGATCGCTGCGCGAGGCGGTGCCCCGATGAGCGATCGTGTCTCGCGACGCGTGGTCACACGCCTCCACGCGCCGCTCGACGACACCCCCGCCCTGTCCGCGCGGGAACGATCCGTCCTCGCCGCGCTCGCCGACGGCGCATCGTACGAAGAAGCCGGCACGCGTCTGGGCATCTCGCTCTCGACGGTGCGCACGCACATCCAGCGCGCGTACTCGAAGCTGGGCGTCAGCACCAAGAGCGAGGCGACGATGCGCGCCGTTCGGCTCGGTCTCTTGGCCTGACCGCAGCGCTCCCGTCGATCAGAGCAGCAACGTCGCGCAGCCGAATTGCACGTCGATGCGGCCCGTCGTGTCCGCGGCGACGGTGCTGCACGACATCGGGCAGAGGATCACCTCGGTCGGCATCACCGGATCGTCGTAGTGCCAGCCGCTGCCGGACGCGCAGTCGTCGGACCGTGGGTACGTGATCGGCTCGCTGCCGTCCCCCGGCGCATGGCGCACGTTCACGCGCTCGCGATCGAACGTCTCGCCCATCGGCGGCTCGGGGATCACGAACGTGCACGGCAGCGGCTCCGCGACGCCGATCACCGCGAGCAGCCGCGCGAAGAGCGGATCCCAGTCCGAGGTGCAGATGTTCTCGAAGAGCCCGCCCGTCGCGCTGGAGGCGGCGAGGTACTGCGTGCCGATCGCGTCCGCGAGCCCGTGCTCGCCGTCGCACGCGCCCGTCGAGGTCATGCCGCCTGCGTCCGGCGAGGCGATCGCGTGGACGACGAAGTCACGATCGACGAGGTCGTGCATGCCCTCGAGGAACATGGTCGACGTGAGGGTGCTGTCGTCGTCGGTGACGAACACGAAGTGGAGCGAGGCGTCGGGGCGGAGGAACGCCGCGTAGTCGGGGTAGCGCGCGAGCGCATCGGAGAGCGGCTGATCCGAGTCGACGAACTCGTCGATGGCGAGGAAGTGGCTGGGATCGCTGCCCAGCGGATCGGGCACCGTGACCCACCCGCGCTGGGAGATCACGACGACGTGGTAGTCGGGGATCCCGGCGGTGCCGATCGCCGCCGCGAACGCGTTCATCCCGCGCGCGACGATCATCGCCTCCTGATCCATCGAGCCGGAGCTGTCGATCACCCACACCACGTCGAGCGGCGCGATGCCTTCGTCGGCCTCCTCGAACAAGCCCTCGCACTCGACGAAGCCGGCGTCCGGCAGGCACACGGGCTGGAGCACGCAGTCGGTGTCGGCGCAGTCGGTCGTGCCGTCACCGTCGTCGTCCATGCCGTCGCTGCACGCGCTCTCGGGCGGCACGACGGTTCCCGTGTCGGGGACGCTGGCGTCGGATCCCGACGTCTCACGCGGACATCCGACGAAGAGGAAACCGAGAATCGAGAAGGCGAGCGCGGGGCGCTTCATGGCCGACAGCATCGACGGATTGGCGTCGCGACTCAACGGTGGTGCCCGACGGAAAACGAGAACGCCGGGCGCACCATTGCGTCCGGCGTTCGTCGTTTCCTGTGTGGCGAATGGAATCGAGAGGCGGATAAGCCAATCAAGCGGTCGGCGTGCTGGGGGGCACACGCGAGACGTCGTTCGTGAGGATGCCAGTCGAGACTGGCACTCACGTGGTGGCAGAGCAGAGCGCCTCGCGAGCCAGAGGGCTCACGGTGCGGCTCGTCACTCCGCGGCGCTCGTCATTCGGCAGCAGAAGCGCGGCGGAGGTACGCGGGGATGTCGAGCGTCGCCTCGTCGTGCAGCGCTGCCGCGCCGAACGCGCGGCCGTGCGCGTGCACCGCCGGGAGACTCGTCTGCTCGGGCGGCGTGGAGACGCGACGTGACGCGCGCAGCGTGTCGCGCTCGGAGCTCTGGGTGGCCATGAAGCCCGACTGACGCGGCGCGGAGGGCGCCATCGACGGGGTGGACACGCGCGAGGCCGCGGGCGTCGGGTAGCTCGTGCTGCGCGACGGCGGCGCCGACACGCGCGCGGCCTGCGGCAGCGAGAGGAGCGCATTGCGCGGACGGCTCGCGGCGGAGCTGTGCACGATCTCCTGCATCTGGCTCGCCTCGAGACCGAAGCCCGTCGCGATCGCGGTGACCTTCACCACGTCGCCCATGTCGGGATCGGTGAGGAGGCCGAAGATGATGTTCGCGTCCTCGTGCGCGGCCTGGTGGACGAGGCTGGCCGCCTCGTTGATCTCCTTCAGGCGGACGTCGGGACCGGCCGTGAAGTTGAGCAAGATGCCCATCGCACCGTCGATCGAGATGTCGTCGAGGAGCGGCGAGTTGATCGCCATCTCCACGGCGTCGAGCGCGCGGCGCTCGCCCTTGCCGTAGCCCGTGCCCATGAGCGCGCGGCCCTGCGTCTGCATGATCGTGCGCACGTCGGCGAAGTCGACGTTGATGATGCCGCTCTGCGTGATGAGGTCCGAGATGCCGCGCACGGCCTGGACGAGCACGTCGTCGGCGCGGCGAAACGACTCGAGGATCGAGAGATCGTCGTCGAGCGCGAGCAGCTTCTGGTTGGGGATCGAGATGATCGTGTCGACCGCGGCCGCGAGATCCGCGATGCCGTTGTCGGCGTTCTTCATGCGGCGCTTGCCCTCGAAGAGGAACGGACGCGTGACCACGCCGACCGTCAGCGCGCCCATGTCGCGGGCGATCTGCGCGATGATCGGGGCCGCGCCGGTGCCCGTGCCGCCGCCCATGCCGGCGGTGACGAAGACCATGTCGGCGCCGTCGAGCGCCTCCTGGATGCGCTCCATCTCCTCGAGCGCGCTCTTCTTGCCGACGTCGGGGTTCGCGCCCGCGCCGAGGCCACGCGTGAGTGCCGGCCCGAGCTGCACCTTGGTGCCCGCGAGGTTCGCCTCGAGCGCCTGCGTGTCGGTGTTGGCCGCGACGAACTCCACGCCCTCGAGACCACTCTGGATCATCGTGTTGAGCGCGTTGCCGCCACCGCCGCCGACGCCGACCACCTTGATGCGGGCCGTCAGCTCCTCACTCATGTCCGCGAATTCGATGTTCAGACCCATGATCGCCTCCCAGCCGTCGCGCGGTTCGCGCGAGCGGTTCGTGACCTCGCCCGGTCACCTTCGTTGTCGTCTCTCACTCGCCAGGAACTGCGCGCTCGAGGATTCGCCCGTCCTCGTGCGCGCGAAGATGTTCAGAAGACTTCCTTGAACCACGCGCCGATGCGCTGGCCCCAGTTCGCCGAGGCCGCCGTGGCGACGACCTGCGACTGCTCCACCACCAGCGCGGGGGGCGCCGTGCGCAGCTTGCTCGCGCCGTACTTCACGAGGCCGACGCCCGTCGCATAGGCCGGGCTCCGCACCACGTCGAGGAGGCCTCCGACGCCGGTCGGGGCCGCGCGACGCACGGGCAACCCGAGGATCTGCTCGGCGAGCTCGGGCATGCCATCGAGCTGCGTCGTGCCGCCCGTGATGACCACACCGCTCGCGAGCACGTTCATGAATCCGCCCTGCTCGAGCGTGAACGCGACAGCCTGGAAGAGCTCCTCCACGCGCGGCTCGATGATGCGACACAGCTCGTGGCGCGACATCGTGCGCGGCGCGCGACCACCCACCGAGGGGACCTCGATCATCTCGTCGGGGTCGACCATCGAGGGGCTCGCGCAGCCGTACTTGATCTTCACGCGCTCGGCCTCGGCGATCGGCGTGCGGAGGCACTGCGCGATGTCGTTCGTGAAGTTGAGGCCACCGATCGGGATGACCGACGTGTGCACCACCGCGCCGTCGACGTAGACGACGATGTCGCTCGTGCCGCCGCCGATGTCGACCAGCGCGACGCCGATCTCCTTCTCGTCGCTCTCGAGCACCGCGTCGGCGCTCGCGAGCGGCTCGAGCACGACCTCGGCCACGTGGAGGTTCGAGCGCTCGGCACACTTCACGATGTTCTGCACGCTCGTCGTGGCGGCCGTGACGAGGTGGACCTGCGCCTGGAGGCGAACGCCGTTCATGCCGACGGGCTCCTTGATGCCGCCCTGATCGTCGACGATGTACTCCTGCGGGAGCACGTGGATGACCTGGCGATCGCTCGAGAGCGGGAACGCGCGCGCCTGCTCGAGCACGCGCTTCACGTCCTCGGCCGTCACCTCGCGGTTCGCGATGGCGGCGACGCCTTCCTTGTTGAGGCCCTGCACGTGGCTGCCGGAGATGCCCGCGAACACGGTGCCGATCTCGACGCCCGCCATGCTCTCGGCCTGCTCGATGGCCGCGCGGATCGCCTGCACCGTCGTCTCGATGTTGACGACGACGCCGCGGCGGAGGCCCTTCGAGGGCACCGATCCGACGCCGATGATGTCGATGCCGTCGTCGGTGACCTCACCGACGATGGCGCAGACCTTCGTCGTGCCGAGGTCGAGCCCAGCGATGATCTCGCCCTCGCCCAGGGTGGTCGTGAAGCTCTGCGTCGATCGTCCGCTGTTGGCCATGGTGGTCTCGCCTGGCTCCGCGCTCGTCTCGCGAACGTCGGAACATGGCGACCGATAACCGGGCCGCGATCAGAGCGCCAAATTTGTGCACAGATGGGACGGTCGGTCGGCGACGCCCGTCCGTGCTCACGGCGTGTAGGGCACCGGATCGCCGGTGTAGTTCAGGTAGAACCACCATCCGCGGGTCGTCCCGAGCATGTCTCGATCGCTCGCACGGAGGAGCGATGCGACGGTGCGTCCACCGACGACGGCGATGTCGGCGGGGAGCGTGGTGGCCATCGCGTCGGCCTCCGAGAGGAAGCCCATGATGAGGCCCGTCGCGAGCCGCGATGCGGGCGAGCCGACGTACTGTCCGCCGACCTGCGCGTTCTGGAGGCGGATGATCGTGCCGCCCAGATCGATCGTCAGCACCGGGATCACCGCGCTCGAGAAGCACGGGCCTGCGGGTGAGTTGATGCCGCGGCCCGAAGGGTACGTGCTCGCGATCGGTGCGAGGCAGGTGCCCATCGCAGCGTTGGTGGCGACCGACGCCGTCGCCATGCCGCTGCCGTCGCACGCGGTGCTCGAGAGCGGCAGCGTGCAGTCCGCGAAGTCGACGCTCATCGGCGTCGTCATCGCGACCTGATCGAACGGATCGAAGCGCACGACGGGGCTGAGATCGACGATGCCGTCGGCCGGATCGTCGCCGTCCATCGTGAGGGCGTTGCGGAGCTCGGTGTTCACGTTCGACGTGATGTCGATGAAGCCGCTCAGGAAGAAGTGCGGATCCTGGATGGTCAGCGTCGTCGCGCGGAACGCGCGTGCCTCGCGGCGGCAGGTGTCGCTGCAGCCGTCGCCGCCCATCGTGTTGCCGTCGTCGCACGTCTCGGGGGCGGTGATCACGCGGTCACCGCAGCGCGCCGCACAGTCGCTGTCGGTCGTGATCGTCGCACCGGTCGGGCAACAGCCATCGCCCGCGGCGGGCATCGTGATCGGACTGAACGTGCACGTCGCCGAGCACGTCCCTCCACCGACGAGCACGTCGCGCGTGCAGGCCATCGTGTCGTTGCACGCCGTGGGGCACGCGCCTGCGCCGCCCGCTGCGATCGCGGTGTCGCACACCTCGCCGCTCGAGAGCGTTCCGTCGCCGCAGGACGCGGAGCAGTCCGTGTCAGTGCCGATCGTCGCGCCCGGGGGACAACAACCATCGCCCGCCGCAGGCATGGTGATCGCTTCGTTGGTGCACGAGGCGGTGCACGTGCCGCCCGAGACGAGCGTGTCGCGTGTGCAGGCCGCTCCGTCGTTGCACGACGTGGGACAGCTACCGGCGCCGCTCGCGATCGTGGTGTCACAGGTCTCGCCCGCCTCGAGCAAGCCGTTGCCGCACATCACGGCGCAGTCGTCGTCGGTCAAAGACGTCGCGCCCGACGGGCAGCAGCCATCGCCGTTCATCGGCGTCGCGATGGGCGTCGTCTCGCACGTCGCGTCGCACTCGGTGCCGACCAGCGTGTCGGTGGTGCAGGCCGCACCGTCGTCGCACGACGAAGGACAGCTGCCCTCACCGCTCGCGATCGCTGTGTCGCACGCCTCCTCGCCCGTCACCGCGCCGTCGCCGCACTCGAGCGTGCAGGAAGTGCTGCATCCGTCGTCGGCATCGCGGTTTCCGTCGTCGCACTCTTCGATGCCGCCGATCTCGCCATCGCCGCAGCGACCGGCCGGAGGACCCGCGTCGACGTTCGTGTCGTCGACGAACGAGCCGGTGTCGCGCGCCGCCGACGCGTCGATCCGCCCTGCATCCAAGGGGATGACCGGCCCCACGTCCACGGGACCGATGTCCGACGCGACGGCGCCTGCATCGTCGACGACGGTGCCTCCGTCGCAGCCGAAGATCCCGACGCAGCCCAGGGCCACGGCGAGCACGCGCACGGGCCGCGAGAGAGAGACCGAACCAGCCATCGCGTTCTCGTCCACGGGAACCTCCTCGCGCTCGTCTTGCACCAGAGTACACGCCCGCGGTCCACGAGAGGGGCCGTCGCGAGGGAGCGTGCTAGAAGGGCGGGCCTGGAGGGATGGCCGAGTGGTCTAAGGCACCGGTTTTGAAAACCGGCGTGGCGCAAGTCACCGTGGGTTCGAATCCCACTCCCTCCGATGCCTCGCGCGCCGATCCGAGACGAACGGTGAACGAACCCCGCGACAAGCCCGCACGACCGACGATCCCCGATGTCGACGCGGGCCTCTTGGTGAAGCCGATCGGCGTGGTGCGCAGTCCGTTCGCGGAGCTCGCGGAGACGCCGCGGCAGCCGCGCGCGGCGGAGGGCGTGCGCGGGCGCATCGAGCTGCACGCAGGGCTCGAGGACGCCGTCGCCGATCTCGTGGGCTGGGACTACGTGTGGGTGATCTTCTGGTTTCATCGCTCGGCGCCCACGTTCAAGGCGAAGGTGCTGCCACCGCGGAGCGAACGGAAACGAGGCGTGCTCTCGACGCGCGCCCCCCACCGACCCAACCCGATCGGGCTCTCGGTCGTCCGTCTCGTCTCGGTCGAGGGCGTGGTGCTCACGGTCGAGGACCTCGACCTCGTCGACGGAACGCCGGTGCTCGACCTCAAGCCCTATGTGCCCTGGACCGACGCGATCCCCGACGCGCGCACGGGCTGGCTCGAGCCGCCCGAGGGCCACAGGCCCGGCGGTGCGCGGCCTGCCGATCCGCGGCCCACGTGGCGCGTGACGTTCTCTGATCGCGCGGACCAGCAGCTCGCGTGGCTCGCCTCGCGGGGCCTCTCGTTCGATCTGCGTGCGCGCATCAGCGACGCGCTGACGCTCGGCCCCCAGCCCCACGCGTACCGACGCATCAAGACGGACGCGCGAGGCACACGCATCGCGGTGAAGGAGTGGTACGCGCGCTTCGAGGTCGTGAGCGACGGCGCGGGCGAGCACCTCGTGGTGACCTCGATCGAGAGCGGCCGACGCGAGGAAGAACGCGAGGGCCTCCATGCGGAGCTGGGGCTCGCGTTCCCGGAGCCGCGATGAAGCGCGCTCGGATCAGGGGATCGTGAACGTCTCGCGCAGGAACGGACCTTCCGGATCGGCGAGGTCGTGCACGGTCATCGTGCGCTCGTTCAGGTCGACGATCGTGGTCACCGGTCCGTCGTCGCGCTTGAGCGTGCCCGGGTTGATCACGGTGATGCCATCGAGCGCGCGCACCATCGGCTCGTGCGTGTGGCCCGCTGCGACGAGCGTGAAGCGCCCTGCGTCACAGAGGCGCGCCCACGCCTTGGTCCAGCGGATCTCGTCTGCGCTCGTGTGCGCCTTGAGCACGGCCATGTCGTCGTCGCCGATGGCGTGACAGAGCAACATCGCGCCTCGCACCGTCGCGAGCTCGAGGTACGGCAGCCACAGACGCGCTGCCTCGCGGGCGCTGGGATGATCGCGCTCGAGCTGCATCGGTCGCAGCGTGCGGAGCTCGTTCACGAGGAACCAGCGATCGTGGTTGCCGCGGACGACGATCACCCGGTGCGCGACCAGGAGCTCGATCGTTCGATCGAGATCGCCGTGCCCGTCGCACACGTCACCCACGCACAGCATCGCCTCGACGTCCGCGTCCTTCGCGATCGCGATCGCGGCCTCGAGGCGACGATCCTCGGCGTGCACGTCGCCGATCAACGCGAAGCGCGCGAGCGGACGATCCGGGGCGCCGGGCCCCGACACGATGCGCGGGCAGTCGTCGTAGACGCTCATCGATCGTGCGCTCAGCGGAACGGGCCCGCGTCGGGCGAGAGGCTCCGCGCGAGGGACACGAGCGTGGTCGCGAGCGACATCGACTGGGCGTGATCGACGCCGAAGAGAGGCGTGCTGGGTGCTGGCAGGACCGCCTGTGCACGACCCTCGTCGATCGAGATCGTGAGGCCCGGAGGCAGCGCCGCGACCATCGCGCGAGAGACCTGGGGGACCGAGCGCAGCGTGTCCTCGTCGCGTCCGGGACCCACGTGGAGAGATCCGGCGGGGACGTTGAGCACCACGACGCGCAACGCGACCGCGCGCGTGCCTTCGAAGATCAGGGACGCCTCGAACGCACGCTCGTCGATCGCGCCGCGGAGCGCGAGATCGCCCGGGTGGAACGTGCCGCGCGTGAGGCGTGCGAGCCGCGTCGCTTCGGTGCGATCGATCGACGTGCCCGCGGGCGGGGGCACGGCGCTCAACGCGCCCGGGACCTCGGCGAGCACTGCGTCGACCTCGTCGAGGAACGCCAGGAGCGAACGTCGATCGATGGTCTCGTCGCGCCGCTCGAGCTCGATCGCGTCGTCGTTCGCTGTCATGGCGAGCTGCGTGGAGGCCAGAGCGATCGGCGTGAGGAGCGCGACGGCCTGCACGCCCTCGCGCGTCTCGACGTGGTGCTTGCCATCCCACTCCGCGACGCCGACGGTCGTGTCACCCAGCAGACGATCGAGCATCGCCGCCGAGCGGACGCGAAGCCCGAGGCCGAGGCGCGGCGGCTCGATCACCGCGCGGAGGTACGTGCCCGCTTCACGCGAGACCCACTCGATGCGTGCGTCGATCGGTCCGAAGGCGCTCTCCTCCGTGCGCTCGAGACGGAGGCCATCGACTCCCCACCTCGGACGTTCCGCCGCGACCGAGGCGACGATCTCCGACAGACGCGCGTCGCCCACGCTCGGCGCCACCAGCCGCTCGGAGAGCCTGGCGAGCTCGTCCGACTCGACCATCTCGATCGGTACGTGGACCGAGCTGCCCTGGAACACGTTCGCCATCGCGGCAAAGAGGCTCCCGTGGCGCGGTGCGACCACGAGCTCCCACTCGTGGCGAAACGTCTCCGCCGCGAACGTGGGCGCAGCGTCCTCGAAGCGGAAGCGGAACGGCGCCTGACCTCCCGCCGCGGGCGAGAGCGTGACCGAGGTCGTGAAGCCGCGGCCGTGTCGCACGCGCTCGTAGCCGTTCCACGAGAAGAGCCGCAGGATCTCGCGCAGCGTGACGTCGACGACGAGCGGCGTATCCGTCGGCTTCTTCAGAGCGAGGAGACCGCCGACGATGCCCGTCGCAGAGACGCGCTGAGACTCGAGCGAGATGTCGAGGATCTCGGAGGCGCTCGACTGGACCACGACTGGCGCCGCAGCGGCCGCCTGACCACGCGCGCGGACCGCGAGCGGCCAGCTCACGCGCGCATCGGGCCACCACGGGATCGAGGCCTGCGCGTGCAGCACGTAGCGCACGTACGCCGCGCCGCCCTGCGAGGAAGGAGGCTGCGTCGCGGGGATCTCGAACGTCGCGCGGTACTCGCTCGTGCCCAGGAGCTCCGTCTCTCCCACCACACGCGCGACGAGCTTCGCGTAGCGGTGCACGCGCGACACGCGGTTCTTTCCCGCACCCACGGCCCAGCCCTCGACGGCCTCGAGGGTGAGGTCGATCCACTCGATCGGAACGGCCTCGCGCGCGACGACCTCGAGGCGCACGGAGAAGGCTTCGCCCACGCGGACGGGCGAGGGCACGTAGAGGCGGAGCTCGGGTTTCGTCTTCCAGAGGGCCATCGCGGCGCGAGTCTATCGCAGCGCCGCGTCGTCCCGAACGACCGATCGGTCAGTCGAATGAGAGGCCCTCGACGACGAACAGAACGGCCATGACGCTCGCGACCTCGTGCTGCGTGTAGGCGTCGAGCTCCTGATCCGCGTGGGCGCGAGGCACGCCGAGCACGTTGAGATCGATCGCGCCGAAGATCTCCTCGCCGCGTGCGACGTAGTAGCCGCTGCCGCCGCTCTGGAATCCCTGGGCGATCGCGCGGGTCACGCGGAGGCGCTCGTCCGCACCGTCATCGGTCGTCACCACGTAGAGCGCTCGGCTCGGCGACACCACGGGATCGCGTGGGTCACGCACGAGCGTCACGTTCCGCAGCGTGCGCGCGCCGAGCGGGCCTCTGAACGTGCACACGAGCTCGTCACCATTGCGCGGCGTGCCCGAGCCGCGGCACGACACGTCGTCGAACCGATCGGTGCCTGCGCCCACGCGCATCGTGAGATCGAAGCCGCCGACCTGACGCACGGCGCCCATGTCGACGCCCTGACGTCGCTCGAGGTGGATCTCGCTGACCGTGAAGGGTCCGATGCTCGTCTCGGACGGCGGCCAGACCCCGTAGACCTCGGGCATCGGCCAGTCGATCGAGCGCTGCGCGAAGCGAGGCTCGAGCTGCATCGTGGGGATGGAGCAAGCAGGCGCGACGAACGAGAGCACGACGATCGAGGTGACGAGAGACGTGCGATGCATCGAGGTCCTGGCGTGAGAGTCGCGGGCGACGGGGATCACGGGCTCGACGAGAGATCGAACGCGAGCACGCCGCCGCCGGCGAGCTGTGCGTGGGTCATCGTCGGCGTCGTGACCGCCTCGCGATCGAAGGTGATCGCCCGCGGGTAGATCGTGACGTCGCTGGCCGCGGGCGCCTCGATCTCGAGATCACCCTCTGCCAGGTGCACGACAGCATGCGTGAAGAGCGGCGTGCCGAGCACGAAGTCCTCGGTGGCCGCGATCGGGAAGATGCCGAGCGCGGAGAACACGTACCAGGCGCTCATGGTGCCCGAGTCGTCGTTGCCCGGCAGGCCCTTGGGGCCGAGGCCGTAGTGCACTGCGCGCACCCAGCTGATCGCTCGCGCGCCCGCGCTGCGCTCACCCCACAACGCGAAGAGATACGGCGCGTGGATGTCGGGCTCGTTGCCTTGCCAGTACCACTGCGGGGGCGCAGGTGTGCGTCGCTCGGCGTACGACTCCTCGAAGAACTCGGTGAGACGCGCGAGCGCCATCTCGCGACCACCGAGCGTGTCGGCGAGCCCATCGACGTCCTGCGGCGCGAGCCACAGGTACTGACGCGCGTTGCCCTCGGCGTAGACGTCCTGCCACAGGTGGGCCTGCACGGGCTCGAACGCGCCCGACTCGCGGCGGCCGACGAAGAAGCCCTGCGCCGGGTCGTAGATGTTGCGGAAATTCTCGGCGCGCGTCGCGAAGCGAGCGGCGTCGCTCGTCTCCCCGAGCGCCTCGGCGAGCACCCCGACGGCGTGATCGGCGTACGCGAACTCGAGCGTCTTGCTCGCCGCCGAGCCGCCGCTCTCGATGGGCGCGTAGCCCAGTCGCAGGTACGGCTCCATCGATCCGCGGGCGCCCGGAGGATCCGCGTCCGCGCTCGCGAGCGCGATGTCGTACGCCTCGCGCAGATCGAAGTCCGTGACGCCGCGGAGGTAGCTGTCGGCGATCACGATGGGCGCAGGATCGCCGAGCATGCCGTTCGTCTCGCCCACGCCGAGCGGCCATCGCGGGTAGGTCCCGCGCTGCTGACCCATCGCGATCAACGAGCGCACGAAGTCGCGCTGCGTCTCGGGCGCGAGCAACGTCACGAGCGAGTGCATCGTGCGGTACGTGTCCCAGAGCGAGAAGTCCGTGTAGTACGTGAATCCGTCGGCCTCGTGCTCCATGCCGTCGATGCCGCGGTAGTGGCCATCGGCCTCGGTCGCGAGCGTGGGCATGAAGAAGGAGTGGTAGAGGGCGCTGTAGAAGATGCGCACGTCGCGCTCGAAGCGGGCCTCGACCTCGACCTGCGAGAGCAGACGCTCCCACGTCGCCTCGAGGCTCCCGCGCAGGCGGATGAAGTCGAGATCGTTCGCTTCGTCGTCGAGGTTCATGCGCGCGCGCGCCACGTCGAGGAACGAGATCGCGACGCCCACGCGCACCTCGCGATCGGTGCCCACGTCGAAGCGCACGAAGGCACCGCCGCTCGGCCCCGTGTGCGCCGTCTCGCCCTCGTGAAGCGCGCCCGGCGCGCCTTCGGTGATCGCGTCCCACGTGCCGTGGCTCTCGAACGCGCGGCTGAAGCGCATGACGAAGAACACGTCCATGCCGCCGAAGCGTCCCGAGTAGCCGCCGCTGAAGTGCACGCGGCCTTCGACCTCGCGCGCCTCCGGGAGCACGGTCAGCTCACCGTCGAGGATGTCGACGCCGTTCTGGTGGTGACCGAGATCGATCACGACGGATGCGTCCACGTCGCCGCCGGTCCCTCGCTCGGGGAAGGTGATGCGCGTGACGGCGGCACGACGCGCGGCGGTGAGCTCGACGGCGATCTCGCGCCCACCGAACATGGGATCGTCGAGCACCGTGGAGTACGCACCGACACCCGCATGCTCGCGCTCGGGATCGAAGTGCGATCGAATGCCCGTCTCGCTCGCGCGGCTCGCGTCGAAGCCGATCGTCGGCATGAACGCCACGACGTTCCAGTCGTTGATGCCCACGCCGTGCATGCGCGTGTGGCTGAAGCCCGTCACGTACTCGTCGTCCGCGTGATAGCCGCTGCAGTGCGTGAACGTGGGCGCGAAGCCCATCTCGTTCACGGTGTCGGGGCCCGGTCGGATCATGCCGAACGGCATCTGCGGACCGGGGTGCACGCTGCCGATGTCGTTGTAGTGCGCGCCGCCGGTACCCACGGTCGGATCGACGTACTGCACGAACGGGGCGACAGCGGCCATCGGCTCGGGTGGTGGCGCGGCGTCTCGCTCGGGCGCCGCGTCGAGGCGCGCGTCTTCGAGGGACGAGGCGTCGTCGGTGCCCGCGTCGGGCGTCATCGGAGGTGGATCGCACGCGAAGACGAGAGACGACGCGGCGAGCGCGAACGGCAGGTGAGGGCGCACGCCGCGATGATAGCGCCGTCGCTGGGGTCTCATCGGCCCAGGACCGAGGACCCCTCCCGCTGAGGCGTGACGAGCCCGGAACGAGAGGCCCCGATCGTCACGATCGCCCATGAAACAGGGCCCATCCGAGGACGGCCGCTCCCCCGTCGACGATCCTCCACCCTCCGATCGGGGCGGCCTCGTCCTTGCTCCATGGGCTGCTCATGGACCACACACGCGCTCCTCGAAGCGATCTCTTCCTGCTCCTTCCCCGCCGCGTCGGGCCCGCGCTCGCGATCGGTCTCGCGATCGGGTCGGTCGTCCCCGGCTGCGCATCGGGGTCGAGCCGCGACCGCAACGGAACGGATCGGAGCGCGATCATCGGCGGTGTCCCGCACGACGGAGACCCTGCCGTCCTCTACCTCACCACCGACGGCACCTTCAGCTGCACGGCCTCGTTGATCGCGCCGCGCGTCGTGATGACGGCGCTGCACTGCGTCGAAGAGGAGAGCGGAGGATCGATCGAGGCGTCGCGTCTCGCGGTCGGCACGGGCCCCGACGCGGACGGAAGCGAGATCTACGCGAACGTGACCCGAGTCGAGACGACGCCGGGCTGGGGCCTCGAGAACCGCGACATCGCGCTCCTCGTGCTCGATCACGCGGGCTCGCTCACGCCCTACGAGATCGCGCGCGTCGCGCCTGCCGCGGGCGACATGATGGTCGGCATCGGCTACGGCCAGACCGACGGCTCGTCGCGAGGTCTTCCGGCGGGTCGCAAGTACCGCGGAGAGAACCGCATCGGCGTCGTGGACGCGCAGGAGATCTCGATCGCGGGCGCGCTCAGCTGCTATGGCGATTCGGGCGGTCCGGGCTTCGTCGGCGACACGATCGCGGGCGTCGTCTCACGCGGCACCGCGGACACGTGCGAAGCGAGCGAGGCGATCTACACGCGCGTCGATGCGTTCGCGTCGTGGATCGACGGCATCGTCTCCGCGGTCGAGAGCGAGCCCGAGGGCAGTGATCCGGGAGGCAGTGACCCCGGAGGCAGTGACCCCGGAGGCAGTGACCCCGGAGGCGACCCGAGCGATCCGAGCGAAGACCCCAGCGATCCCGGAAGCGACGATCCGTGGGCTGATCCGAGCGACCCCGGCAGCGAGGATCCGGGCGCGTGGGACGAGGACTGCGGCTGCTACCCCGACGAGGATCCGGGCGCCGACCCCGGCGCGGATCCGGGCGCCGATCCCGGCTCGGATCCGAGCGGCGATCCCACCGACTCCGATGGCGACTGGTGCCCCGACGAGGTCGACATGTTCCCCGACGTCTACGAGGATTTCCCGTTCACCTACTGGGGTGAGCCCTGTCTCCTGTGATCGGCCGCTCGATCGTGGAGTGAGCCTCGGTCACTCCGCGCGGCACGGCGAGATCATGCAGCGATCGCTGCAGCACGCGTGCGTCAGGGGGTTGCAGGACACGCCCCCGACGCAGCTGCCCTCGAGGCACGTCTCGGCGCCGCAGAATTGGTCGCAGCTCGTACCGTCGCGCTCGCTCACATCGAGCGGACACGTCGCGCTGCGACCGGTGCAGGTCTCGATCGCATCACACGGCTCGCCGCGCGCGCGCGAGCGGCAGACGGTTCCCGCGAGCGCCAGCGCGTCGCGAGGACAAGCGGCACTGAGGCCATCGCACGTCTCTGCCGGATCGCAGATCCCGCGAGAGGCGCGGCAGAGGAACCCCGCCGGTCGTCCCGTGCAGGTTCCCCACGCGTCGGGAGGCGCGTAGGCATCGGCGCTCCAGGCGTCGATCGCTCGCGCATCGATCGCACGCGCATCGATCGATGGCGCGTCGATCGATCGCGCGTCCGTCGAGGACGCATCGACCGGAAGCGCCGCGTCGTCGTCGAGCGGTGCGTCCAGCGCCTCCGGCGCGTCGATCGCGGCCCGCACGTCGGGCTCGTCGCTCCCCGCGTCGAGCGACTCGATCGCCGCGTCGGGGCTGCACGCTGCGCCTTGGCACACGGGCGCGACGCAGAGGCCATCGGCGCACTCGGTCGCGCTCGGATCGTCCTCGGGAGGGCAGCTCACCGACTGACACGCAGACGACAGCACGAAGAGGAGCACGCGGCTCGCGTCGATGCGCGTCTCGATCGTCCGCGCGAGCACCCGCGCACCACCGCGCCGCAAGGAGACCGTGAGGCGCACGTTCGAGCCGGGGCTCACGTCCGTCAGCTCCGCCAGCACGTACGGTCGATCGAAGCGCTGCGTCGCCGTCACCGTGCGACCGACGATCTCGGAGCCGTCGCGATCGAGGGTCACGCGATCGAACTCGACGACCGGGGTGAGGTCGGTGAGCACCTGCACGGAGACCTCGACGTTCGGTGTGCAGCCACCGATCGTCAGCACCAGCGAGCTCACGACGAGCGCGTGGAAGGCGCGGATCGCGAAGGAAGTCATGGCGCCATCCTACACCGGCGCCCTCACTCCTCGTCGTCGTCTCCACTCGGCGCGACGAGACCGAAGCGTGCGGCGAGCTGCGCCGCCTGCTCGGGGTTCTTGGCGAGGATCTCTTGCGCGTTCTTCAGCATCTCGGCGAACGCAGGCGAGCTCATCATCGAGGCGAGGTCGGGAGGCAGCGCTCCGTCGAGCTCGGTGCCGACGCCGTCGGTCGGCTCCTCGCGATCGAGATCGTCGTCCCCGTCGTCGCTCTCGTCGTCCTCGCTCACATCGCCTTCCATCGGCGGCATCAGATCTCGCATCTTCTGGGCGAGGGCCATCATCGCGGGGTCCTGGAGCAAGGCCATCAGATCCATCGGAGCCTCCGCGCCGGGGTTGGTGCCTTCGCCCTCGAGCTCGTCGTCCTCGCCCACCGCGAACTGCTCCGCGAGCGATGCCAAGCTCGCGCGCACGGCGCCCTGCATGGCCTCGGGATCGATCTCCTCGCCGTCCATCGCGCGCGCCATCAGCGCCTCGACCATCGTCGGCCGCGCGGTCGTTCCGTCTTCGACGAGCGCGATCCACATGCCCGCCTCGCCGATCGCCTCGATCACTGCGGCGTAGCTGCCTGCGCTCTTGGCTGCGTCGAGCGCGACGGCGGGCACGAAGAACACGCCGCGCTCGTCGTCGTGTCGATCGAGCGTCTCGCCCAGCAGGCGCCGAAGGCCCGTCGCGAGCTCGAGCGGCTCGGCGGCGAAGCTCGCGCCGGTCTTGATCAGCACGGCATCCGAGAGAACGACGACGCCATCACCGGACGCGTGGTCCGGGAGGCGAACGAGCGCGATCGCTTCGAGGCTCATGGCGCGCGTGTGTAGCACGACGCTCGTGCGCGCCTGCGGCCGATCGTCGCAGCCGCCACCCCGAGATGGTCACACGCGCGATCGCAGCTAGAACACGAAGCGATGAACGCCCCCGGATCGCGACGTGGTTTCCTCGCTGCCGTCTCGCGCGGCGTGCTCGCCGTGACCGTGTTCGCGGGCGCCGCTTGCGCCGGCGGCGACGACGAGGCCTCCGCACAACGCCCCACCGGCGGTCGCTGCGCGCTCTGCGGGATGCGCGTCACGCGCGGCAGCGCCTTCGCGTCGGGCGCGAACGAAGCGGATGGTCACGAGGTGCTGTTCGACTCCGTGAAGTGCATGTTCCGCTGGCTCGGTCAGCACGGCGACGCGCGCGATCCGTGGACCACCGAGCACCTCTCGCGGAGCGAGCGCCCTGCGCGCGAGCTCTTCTACGTGATGGGCTCGGACATCGACGGCCCGATGGGCGCAGACCTCGTGCCCGTCGACACGCGCGAGCACGCCGAGCAGATCCGGACGAGCCACCACGGCACGCAGATCCTCGCGTTCGCCGAGGTCACGAGCAGCGTGCTCGACGAGCTCTTCCGCATGTGACGTTGCGAGCGTCAGGCCGGTCGAGCGCGGACCTTCACCGTCTCGCCGACGACGTTCAGCATGCGGCGGAGCTCGTCGTAGTCCGGGTGCTTCATGCGGAGCCACGCGTTCGCCATGTAGCCGGCCTCGACGGGCTGCGTCGGTGTGCCGGGCGGCGGTAGGTGCGCGTCCATGATCCACTGGCCGAACGCGCGCTCGATCTGCTGCATGCCGTCGTAGTGGCTGATGCGGCCGTCACGATCGGGACGCAGCGCGATCACGCCCGCGGCATAGCGGCGCGAGAGCCTCTGGCTCTTCTTGCCGTGGACGACGGCCATCGCCCACTCCTTGTAGATGTCGATCTCGTTGCCCTCGGCGTAGAGATCCCACGCGCGCACGCCGGGCGGGCGACACCCGATCTCCGAGAACTTCAGGCCCTTGGGGCCATAGAACCACTCCATGTGCGTGGCGCTCGTCTCGATGCCGAGCGACTCGATCACGCGGCGGCCCATCTCCTTGATCTCGCGGTAGCCATCGGCCGAGTCGAGGCGGTTCGTCGACACGAACTGCGGGCTGATCCAGCGCGTGCGCATCGCCTCGAGCACGCCCGGGTAGTAGTGGCACGCGAAGTCGTGGATCACGCGCCCGCCGACGGTGATCGTGTCGTAGAAGCCTTCGTGGCCCTCGATGAATTCCTCGACGCCGATCGAGCGACCGCGGTCGACCTGCATCTCGCGCAAGCCCGCCTCGAGCTCGTTCGCGTCGTGGACCTTGATCGTCCCGGACGCGCCCGCGCCGTCGCGCGGCTTGAGGATCAGCGGGTAGCCGACGGCCTTCGCGAACTCGCGGATCTCGTACGGATCGCCTGAGCCCAGCGACTGCGCGCACGGAATCCCGTTCTTGCGCAGGTGCTCCTTCATCGTCGGCTTGTCGCGACAGAGGAACGTCGTCTCCACGCTCGTGCCGGGGATGCCGAGGAGCTCGCGCACCTTCGCCGCGCACATGACGTGCGACTCGATCACGGCCTCGAGGCGATCGATCTTCACGCGCTGCTGCAGCCAGCGGCACACGCGCTCGACCTCGGCGACGTTCGTGACGTTCCCGATGCGCTCGTAGTGCGAGAGCCAGTGACGAAGACCCTCGTCGAGCGCCTCCTTCGGACGCTCACCGATCCCGATCACGCGCGCGCCGGCGGCATGGAGGGCGCGCGCGAACTCGCGCTGGTTGGCAGGAAAACAGGGCTCGAGGAGGACGACGTCGATCGGCATCGACGGCGACGATACCAAAGGCGCATCGTGTGTGGCGGCCCTCGTGCGAACACGACCTCGCCCCGTCACCCTCGTGGTCACGCTCCTCGTCGCCTCGTGCGCAGGCGCGCCATCCGAACAGTCGATGGCCTCGTCCACTCCGCCGTCAGTCTGCAACGCGCACAGCGTTCCGGTGGCCGAAGGAACCGCCGACGTCCTCTGTGTCGATCGATTCGAGGTCAGCGTCGGGCGGTATCAGGAATGTGTGAGCGCCCGCGCGTGCGAGACCAACGACGGGACGGTCTTCGGCCCGGAGTTCGAAGGAACCGAGGCCTTCTGGGAACGGTTCTGCACGTCACGGATGGGGCGCGCTGACTTGCCCCTCAACTGTGTCGACTGGCAAGCGGCACGTCGGTTCTGTGAGTGGGCGGGGGGGCGGCTGCCATCGATGCGCGAGTGGTTGCTCGTGGCCGGTACGAGCGCGCCGGAGGCTGGACGCGCAAACGTCTGCGACCGATCGTGCCGAGCGATGTTCGTGTCGCTCGGTCGACCTGGCGAGTACGTCGACATCGATGATGGTTTCGAGAGCATCAGCCCCGTGGGTGCGCTCGACCATGGAACGACGGTCGAGGTGCACGATCTCGCGGGCAATCTGGGGGAGTGGACGGAGGACGCCTTCGAGCCGAGTCGAAACGATCAGCGTCCGGACCAACGCACCGTGCTCGGGAGCTCGTGGGAGACGGTCTCGGAGGAATACGTGAGTGGGACCACGCCGTACGGTCATCTCGCGGAAGGACGGGGCGAGTCGCTCGGGTTCCGCTGCGTCTACGCGCGGCGATCCCCGTGACATCCCCGGAGGCATCCTCTAGCGTATCCTCATGGAGCGCCTCAACGTGAACATCCCCGCCGCGGCTCGAACGTCGCTGCGGCAGCTCGCGAAGGAAGAGTCGACCACCGAGGGAGAGCTCGCTCGGGCGCTCTTGCTCGAGGCGCTCGCGCGGGTGGAACGCCGTCGATGGCTGGAGCAGGCAGCGCGCGCGGCGACTCCCGAACGAAAGGCGCGTGACGTGCAGATGCTCGAAGCGCTCGACCGATGGAGCGCACCCCCGCCCAGAAGGGCTCGAAGAAGCGATGATCGAGCGCGGTGACGTGGTGTCGGCGCGTCGTCGGATCGGCTTCGACGTTCCCGTCGAGGACGAGCGGTTCGTGGTGTTCCAAGACGATCAGCTGGTGGCGGCGCTCCCGACCGTCATCGTCGTCCCGCTGGATGTGTGGTCCGCGCGTGACGTCGATGACCCGCTGAGCCTGCGCGTCACGAAGCGCGAGGCAGGAACGAAGCACGACATGGCCGCGCGGCTGACCCTCCTCGGTGCGCGCCTCGCCGAGAAGCTGTCACTCCACCCGACGGGTCGCCTCGCGCCATCGACCCTCACCGAGCTCGACGAACGGATGCGACGGGTCCTCGGCCTCGGCTGACGTCGACTTCCTCTCGCGTCGGATCGGAGGCCTCCGTTATGGTCGGTGCATGGTCTCGATCGACGGCAAGGGCGCACCGATGAACGTGTTGTTCGTGAGCGCGGAGGTCGCGCCGTTCGCGAAGACGGGCGGTCTCGGCGACGTGTGCGGCGCGCTGCCCCGCTACCTCGCGCGCCTCGGGAACGACGTGCGGGTGGTCCTGCCGCTGTATCGCCGCGTGCGCGAGTACGCGCAGAAGAACGGCGTGACGTTCAGCCGCGTGCTGGACGACCTCTCGGTCCAGCTCGGGCACAAGAAGGTCACGTTCTCGATCATCGAGGCGAAGCTGCCGGGCACGGGCGACGCGACCACGCCCGCGGTGTCCTGCTACTTCGTCGCGAACCCGGGGCTCTACGATCGTCAGGGCATCTACACGCAGGACGCGGACGAGCACCTGCGCTTCGCCTTGCTGCAGTGGGCCGCGCTCAAGCTCTGCCAGTTCCAGCGCTTCGCGCCCGACATCGTGCACGCCAACGACTGGCAGACAGCGCTCCTGCCCCTGATGGTCAAGACGGCGTTCGCCTGGGACAAGCTCTTCGCGAAGACGAAGACCGTCCTCACCATCCACAACATCGGCCACCAAGGCGGCTTCCCGGCCGACGTGCTCGGCGACACGGGCCTGACGGAGGTGAAGGAGCACTTCCATCAGGAGTTCCTCTCCCAGGGCCGCATCAACTTCCTCCTCACCGGCATCCTCTACGCGGACGCGATCACCACGGTGAGCCCCACCTACGCGCGCGAGATCACGACGGCCGAGCACGGCGTCGGCATGGATCCGTTCCTGCGCAGCCGCGGCCCTGCGGTCGTCGGCATCCTCAACGGCATCGACGAGGACGTGTGGAGCCCCGAGGTCGACACGCTGATCCCGCAGCGCTTCGACGCCGATCACCTCGAGCTCAAGGAGCAGAACAAGAAGGCGCTCTGCGAGTCGCAGCGGCTGCCCTACCACCCACGCGCGCCGATGTTCGGCATCGTGTCGCGCATGGCTTGGCAGAAGGGCTTCGACCTCTGCATGGAGGTTCTGCCGCGCCTGTTCGCGCAGCACGACGCGCAGCTGGTGGTGCTCGGCTCGGGCGACCCGAAGTACGAAGGCTTCTTCGCCGGCCTGGCGCGGCAGTACCCGCACAAGGTCGCGTTCCACCAAGGTTTTTCGGAGCCGCTCGCGCACCTGATCGAGGCGGGCTCGGACTTCTTCCTCATGCCCTCGCGCTACGAGCCGTGCGGGCTCAACCAGATGTACTCGCTGCGCTACGGCACCATCCCGATCGTGCACAAGACCGGCGGCCTCGCGGACACCGTGCGCCTGGTGCGCGGCTCGCGGAGCGACGTGGGCAACGGCATCGTGTTCGAGCACTTCGACGGGACCGCGTTCAAGTGGGCGCTGAGCTGGGCGCTCGAGCTCTGGGGCACGGGCGATGGGCCCGATCGCGCGCGTTTCCGGGCGATCCAGCGCCGCGGCATGAACGAGGACTTGGGCTGGACGCGGCGCGTGAACGAGTACATCCGCGTCTACCGCGGCCTCACGGGCCGTTGATCGATGACGCGTGAAGATCGAAGTGAGCCGACCCGTCCGAGGCGCTCCATGCGACGACGCGACGCCCTCTCTCTCATCGGTCTCGCCGCGTCGTGCTTCGTCTCGACGCGCGCGCTGGCCGATGCGATCCCACCCGACACCGGGGCGGCAGACATCGTCTCGATCGACGTCGCTGGCAGCGTGATCGTGCTGCGGATGGGACGTCGCGAGCGACGCGCGCGGTTCACGCAGCTCACGCGCGTGACGGTGGGGGGCGCCATGGCAGCCGTGAGCGACCTGCGCCCCGGCATGCGCGTCGTGGTGCGCTTCGCCGCGAGCGAGACGGGCCGCGAGAGCACGACGCTCGTCTCGATCGACGTGCCTTCGCGACGCTGAGCCGTCGCGACGCGGAGCAGGGTCCTCGAGGCCGCGGGCCGCGCTACCATCGGCGCGTGGACGAGACGAAGCCGTGCACGCCGATCGATCGCGACAGGCGCGCGCGTGCGTTCGCGAGGCTCGAGTCGATCAAACGCCGGGAGGCGTTCGCGCTCAGCGCCGTGGAGCGGCTCGAGCTCCTCGAGGAGCTGGCGAGGTTCGCCGAGCTCGCGGCGCCGCATCGCGTCCCAGGGGCCGACTCCGTCCTCCGCGCGCGCAGTCGCGAGAGCTTGCTCGCCTGGAGGCGACGCGCGTGAGTCAGCGTCGCGAGAGCGTCATCGAAGGGCTCGCGCGGCTCGCGCGCCTGGGCGTGGAGTGGAACAGGCCGCTCTGTCTGATCGGCGGCATGGCCTTCGGCCTTCGTGTTCGACCCAGGCACACGGACGACTTGGACGTCGTCGTCTCGTACGGTCCCTCGGAGGTCGACGCGTTGCTGCGAGCGGCGCAGCGGTGCGGCTACGACACCGCACACGTCGATCGTGAGCTCGCCGAGGCGGGGATCCTCAGGCTCGGCGGACCAACGAGCCTCAGTGGACTCAGCGTCGATCTGATCGCCATCGACAGCCCATTCCTCGAGTCGCTCACGCGGCGCGCATCGCCGCTCGAGGTCGGTGGCGTCTCCGTGCCCGTCGCAACCCTCGAGGACTTGGTGTTGCTCAAGCTCGACGCGCACCGTCCCAAGGACATCGACGACGTCCTGGCCATCAAGGACGTGGCTGCCGACCAGCTCGATCGCGCGTATCTCGAGCACTGGGCGCGCGAGCTCGGCGTGCTCGATCGCCTCACCCTGTACTTCGGCGCGTGAGGGGGCGGCCACGGGGGATCGCCCCTACGCGTCGGTGGTGACCGATCCGATCAGCGGATCGCGATGACGCGCACCGGCAGTCGATCCTGCGCGCACCCGACCGCGCTCTGCTCGCACGCGAGGCGCAGCTGCGTCTCGTCGTCGGGGCGTCGGTAGCGGAGGAACGCCGCGCGAGAGCGATCGAGCGCGTCGTCGGGGAGCTGCACGAGCGCGTCGGTCCGACCACCCGCGTCGAGGTCGCCGAGCGCGAGCGACTGCGAGCGCAAGAGCTGCTCGTCGCGCGGGAACAGACGAAGGCCGAGCGCTGTCGCCGTGAGCGTCTCTTCGCCGCGCGCCAACGAGCCCAGGGCACGCGCGTGATCACGCTGGGCCTCGGTGTCGAGCGGGGCCGCAGCGGCCACGCGACCGAACGCATCGGCGGCCTCGGCCCATCGCCACACCTGCGCTTCAGCGTGACCACGCGCACGATCGATCGCGG
>JAFLCL010000329.1 GCA_017303575.1 Deltaproteobacteria bacterium | reverse complement strand
GGCTGCGCCGGGCTCCGCGACACCCAGCCCCGGCCCCGTCGTACCGCCCACGCCGCGCAGCGGCTTCGTGCAGATCGCCGTCGGCCTCGACGTGACGTGCGCGCTCTCCGACGACCATGCGGTGCGCTGCTGGGGCAGCAACGCCGACGGTCGCGCGGGTCTCGGGGGCACGCTGGTCACGGGCGCCCCGATGCGCGTCGAGGGCTTGCCCGACGTCACGGCGATCGCCGTGGGCGACACGCACGCGTGCGCGCTCGACGTCGAACGTCACGTGCACTGCTGGGGCGACAACCGCTACGGGATGCTCGGCGACGGCACGACGACGTCGCGCCCCACGCCTTCACGCATCGAGGGCCTCGACGACGTGGTCGAGCTCGACGCCGCGCGCTCCCACACGTGCGCACGCCACACGAACGGCACGGTGCACTGCTGGGGCCGCGCGATGCACGTGGGCGCCGCGACACGCGGCCATCAGCTCACACCGATCGCCGTGCCCGGCGTGACGGACGCGATCGAGGTGGTCCTCGGCCCCGAGAACGGCTGTGTGCTCCGCGAGGACCACACGGCGATGTGTTGGGGCTTCGGCGGAGGCGGGGTGTTCAGCAGTCGCCCTGGTCCGTTCGCGCGCGCGACGCCGACGTTCCTCGATCGGCGTCATCGTCCGATCGCCTTGCGATCGTTGGCCCTGGGGGATCGTCACGTGTGCCTCCACTTCGACGACGATCACCTCGAGTGCGCGGGCGAGAACGAGAACGGTCAGCTCACGAACCAGTTCATCCCCGATGAGGCCCAGTGTGACCGCTCGCGCGGCGAGGCCCGCGAGACGGTGACGTGCACGTGGTCTGACCCGCGGCCTACCGAGCCCGACCACGGCCGAGGTCTCCCCCGCCGTCCCGAGGTCTACCCCCCACCTCCCATCACCCCGATGCCAGTGCACACAGAGACCTTCGACGCGCGCACGGGCTTCGTGGTCGGCTACCTCCACGCCCGCGTGGTCGTCGCAGATGGTCAGTACGCGCAGGGGCGCACGTGTGTGATCGATCCCGAAGAGCGAGTCGCCTGCTTCGGCCGACCCGGCCCCTGGGACTGGGGCCACCGCCGCCCGACACCGATGCCGCTCACACAGGGCGCCGTCCAACTGGACGTCGCCCCTCACCACGGCTGTACAGTGCTGCGCGATGGCCGCGCGGTGTGCTGGGGCGGCAATGGTGCGGGCCAACTCGGCGATGGAACGACCGAGCCACGTCACGACGGCGTGTACGTATCCCAGTAATCAACTGTTCGACGCCGACCAGAGGGCGCAGTGCGCGCCCATGGAAATGGCAGCGCGTTTCGAGACGGCTAGTTGCGACAACCGTACGGGGCCGGGGCGTCTACGATGCAAACAACAGCCTGGCGACCGTTCGTCATCCACCCCCAAGCATTCGTGAAAGCGACGAAGAGTTGGTCTTGCGGGCCGTACAGGCGTTGCACGCGCACATCCACAGCGGTATCGGGCGACAGAGATTCCAGGTAGGCCCGAGTTCCGGCGTCCACCGAGAACGGCCCGAACGCGGTGCCTCGACTGCCCGTAAATCGCACACGGTCTCCGTCACGCCCAGCGAACCGGGCCTGGATGAGCAAGTTAGTGATCGGAGGGTGTGCGGCAAAATCCGCCAGTTGGTCCCGGGCCTCCGCGGCGGTTTCGCAGAAGGCGTCCGAGCGATCGCGGCCTACCGAGGGTATCGGGGCACCACCTGCGAAGTCCCAGATTCCTGGCCCCGTCAAGTACACGTAGACTTGCCTCGTGGAATCGTCCGGAGCGCGCCTCAATGCATCGATCCAGGAGTTGAGAGGAAGTGGCTGCGAGCGATCGACCGCTGGATCGATCACCCACGGAACAAGTGCTTCACCCTCCGCGACCAAGACGACGGGGGCGACGTGATATCCCCACATGACGGCTTCATCGGCGCCCAGCGTTCCATTCACGTCGCTGGCGATGAAGACCTTACCGATCGCAATGTCTTCGTAGTGAGCGCGGAGGTAGGCTGCCGCCGCGTGCGCGCGATCCTCACAGTTGTTGCGAGCCTGCGACCATTCCATTGATCGGCGACGGTTCCAACGCGTCACGAGCGCGGCGTCGTAGACGTCTCGAAACATGGCCGTAGCCTCGTCGGTCGTCGCCTCTCTGCCGGCCGAAAAGTGGCCGACGAGAGGTCGAAAATCTACGCCGGCCGTGGCTTGGCTCGCGCGCCATCTCTCTAGCGAGGCCTCCAGGGTCGGGTCCGCGGTCCCCACTTCGTCGCAGAGGGGGCCCGGGTCCGGCAGATCTCTCACGATGATTTGCCGTCGACACCCGGCGTGCCACGCGGCCACGATGACAAGTGAAAGCGTCATAACGTGCGCGTTCCTCGATCTCATGACACCACGTCGTTCCAGGGGATAGTTGGGCTCGAAGTCACCGTTGCCAAGCTTCTTGAATCTCATTTACCGCTCGTCTTTCTGGGCCTTGATGCGACCAGCCCTTCGCCTCGAGCGCCTCTCCGCCCAGAGCCTGCCCTCCAGGCTTCACTCGACGACGCGACTTGCCGAACCGACTGGATGGATTTCTGCGCAACGCTCATATTTCTTAAGCCAGGATCCAACGACTCTTTCGGAGTCAACGTCTGGTCGAGGCCAACCAGAACTGCCGACCGATGACAACTGCTTCGGGGTGCGAGTCGCTCCCGCTGTTCACGCGGTGTGCCCTACTGGCACCGAACACCGCGGCCGCCAAGCCAGCCACAGATGCTTGCGTTTAGTCGAAGAGCAGTGCCCCGTCCGCAACTTCGCCTGCCTGCAAGATGAATGGCTACCAACGGACCTCCATAGCCGCCCTCAAGAATCGGACCTCCCGAATCGCCCGCACAAGGAACCGATTCCGTTTCGGATGGGACTCCGCCACCGGCAAGTCCCACGAGCGACGACCTCCGTACGCCCCGTTCGGTCAGCCTACCATCATTTCGTCGCGTCCATCCATATCCCACCAACACGCCACCCGAACTGTCGACGCGATCGGCACACCGAACAGGATCCAGCGCCGCGTCGCTGAGTCGGATCAGCGCGATGTCACGATCGTGGCCTTCGACTCTTGGATCAGCGAGCCAATCGATATGGGCGACCGCATACTCCCGATCCGGGCTTCTGGCATTCGGCCCTATGGCAAAGCGCCAACCCGCACGCTCTTGGCCGGTCGCTTCAAAACAATGGGCCGCGGTCAACACCTGATCCGCGCTGACGGCAGTGCCGGTGCACATAGGATCACCGTTGAACAGCAGCGCGCCCACGCCTGAAGGGTGTCCGTCCCCGGGGTCGGGGCGCGTTGGGTCCTCGGGAACCAAGTCAGCCGACAGCTGATCCGCCGCCGGAGGGCGGAACGATTCCTCATGAATACGCACGTCTTCGTACTCCGCTACCTGACCTGCCGGCGCGGGTTGGTCGCCACAACCGCTCAGCAGTGCCAGGGCGAGATTTGCCACGCTGCGACTAGTCACGCTCGGCCGGAGCCGTCGGATGACAGTACGTATCGAGATACTCCGTGATGGCGATCCAGTGCGTGGTCGGGCCAACGGTGCTGATAGCGAGAGCCCTCGCCTCGGGTGACTCCGGCGCGATTGTAGGCGGCGGGGCCTGATCCTCCTCCGAATCGTCTGGAGGGGCGATTGGTTCATCCAGGGTCTGGCAGGTCGCCTCATAACGCTGCCGCAATCGCTCTAGGTCGGCCGAGTCCTCTGTGGTCGCCGCTCTAACGACTCGCGGATCCTCGTAGATCAATTCAAGGCATGAGATTACCATTCTGAACCGTTGCCTAGCGCGATGGTGAGCCAAGAACATTCGTTCAAAATGGGCCCTTGGGGTCGCCGAGTCTTCGTCAATACCCAGAATGGAGAAGACGACTGGACCGCTCAACGATATCACTGCACCGGCGATCAATAGCCCTCTCGACCAGTCATCGGGAGAGGAGCTGAACGCCTCGGGCATGGCGACAACGCTCACACCAGCTCCGGCTCCGCCCAGCACGCCGCTGAGGGCACCATATACTTGACGCACGGACTCCGAGGACGCGAACCGCTCACGCGTCTCTTCTAGCTCAGACTCGCAGTCTTCGAACTGGCTCATCAGTAGCCGACCAGTTTGGTTCTTAGTCCAGTTGGGTCCCTCGGACTCGGCGCTCCCCTGTGTCTGCGCGGGGCGAGCCACGCGTTGCACGATTGGCAACTGCCGAGCGCAGCCGAAGCAAGAAATTGCCACCGAAAGCGCTATCCATTTAATCATGTACAACTCCAGTGTACTAGTAGGGCGACCGATTCCGTCACCGTGGGGAGTTCTGCACGGCCGCGTCCGCGCGCTTGCGGGGACAACTCAGTGCGTGCTTGTGCTTTCGAGGACGCAGTAGGATTTTGACTAGAGCCACACCGAATCTCCCCGCGCGCTGGCAGCCTCGCGCGTTGTCGTCAGTTCCCAGGAGGGTCCCGGCGAATCAGCGGACCGATCATGTTCGGCCGCATCATCGGTTCCGCATCAACTCGTTCGGAGTCATAGGCCCCCGCAGCAGCGAGATCGCCCACCGTGGTTGCATCAACGACACTTCGTTGCTTCCCGCCGTCCTCACCACGAACCAGCGGTCGGCGATCTTCTGGACGAGCTTGTCGATGTCTCCGCGCTTCTTTTCGCCGAGACCCTCGATCACCGGGCCACGATCAGCGTCCGTCTGCAGACGTCCGATGAACCACGTGCCGGCGTTCGAGAGCGCGCGGTAGTCGAGGTCCATCGGGTTCTGGGTCGCGACTACGCACCCCACGCCGAAGGCTCTCGCTTGCTTCATCAGCGAGACGAGCGGGCGCTTCGTCGGGGGGTCGTTGGGGTGAGGGGGCAGGTAGCCGTAGACCTCGTCGAAGACGACCAGCGCGCGGAGCTTCTGCGTGCCGGGCAGGCCGCGGACCCACGCGAGCGCCTCTTCGAGGACCACGCCGAGGGCGAGCGCGCGCTCGTCTTCCTGGAGGTGCGCGACGCTCACGACCGTCGCGGGCGTCTTGCCGTCGACAGGCTCCATCCACTTCGCGACGTCGAGGTCTTGGCCTTGTCGCCAGCGTGCGAGCGAGTTCGATGCGATGAGCGTGTTGAGGTCCGCCGCGAGCTCGGCTCGGGCCTTGCCGCCCATGTAGCTCTCGACGGGCAGCGCGCCGATCTCGGCGAACGGAGGCTCGAGGATGTCGGGCAGGAGCGACGCGAGATCCGCAGGCTTCTTCGCGAGGTGACGGCGCTCGGCGATCGTCGTGAGCAGCGCGTGCTCGCGGCTCTGCGCCGGGTCGGCGTCGCGGCCCATGAGACGAAGCACCATCGAGATGGCCGCCTCGAGCGTGTTGCGCGCGATCTCGACGTGGGTGTCCCAGCGCGGGCTGCGACGCTCGAGCGCGCTCAACAGATGGAGCGGCTCGCCCGCGTCGCTGCCCGGCGTGATCACGCGGATGTGTGCGCTCGCGCAGTAGTGCGCGAGCTCTCGCTCGGTGATCGAGCTCGCGAGCAGCTGCTTCTTCCGCTGCTCCGCGATCTTCGCGACGAGCGACGCGTCGGCGATGCCGTCGTCGTCGCCGCGCGCGGCCTCGACCCACGGCGCGAGGTGTGCGGCGTCGAAGCTCGGGAACGCGAGCTTGAGGTTCGCGAGATCACCCTTCACGTCGAGGAGCAACACGGGGACCTCGCGCTTGGCAACCCTGTGGAATGACAGGGTCAAGCTCGCCTCCTCCCTTCGGATCGTCGCGCCTCGTGCCGTTCGTCGATGGTGTGTCCCCCCGCCATGGCTCAGCTCCCGACTTTCTTCGTGGGATCGAGGAAGGGAGTCGGATCGACGAGTACATCTACGCTGGCCTTGCGTGCCTCGGGTGTGAACGGCCCCGGGTGGGGGCGCCAAACGACGGACTCCCCGTCTCCCGCTCTGCGCTCGACCAGGCCCAACGTGATGAGAGAGGCGTCCAGAGACGCGATGCCGGTCCACTCGGCATTCATGACGGCACCTCTCCAGCGACCTGCGCCGGAGCATCGAGCACCGACTGGTAAGGGTCGGGATGCTGTGTGACGGCAGCACCGATTGAGCGTGAGCGCGTCCAGGTGTGGCGACCGGCTGTCTCGAGGAGGACCTCTCGCGAGACCTCTTTGCCAGCGATACGCCGATTGAACTTCGCCATCGAAGTGCCCCTCTTTTGTGGACGTGGCGTCCTAGAGGAGGACATCACGAGCCCCGTTGATGCCGAATGTGCGCGTGGCGATCAAGCCTCAATTGAGAGCGCCCTGCCAGTAGCAATGCGTGAACTCACACGGATTCCAGTCCTGCTGTATTGATCCAGTGGGGGTGTACGCCGATGGAACAGATCCAGGATTTCTCCTGGGTCCGGCGTCATCCAGGAGGAGCCCGCGCGTTCCTCAGGATTGGTTCCGAGATCTGGGTTGAGACAGCGGGGGTAACGGCAGCGCGCCTCGGACCCGACGCGCGGCGACCGAGATGGCCGCCATGACGTGCTGGGAGGGCTCGCTGGCACCCCAGCCCTGCGGCTGGCGTGAGGCTGCCGGTTCGGGCGACTCACTTGCGACGATCTCGCTCGGGAAGCGCCTTGCGTCGTGTCAGCCCTGACGGCCGCAACGGTGGAGCGAGCCTCGATCTCAGGGTGTCCGCACGAAGCGCCAGGCTTCGAGGAGCGTGTCGGACGGGGAGTCATCGATCGGATCTGCGTGCGCGACCAGGATTCGCGTGAGGGGCAGTGCGGCCATGCGATCGATCGAGCGCGCTGTCGCGTCGTTGGGCTTCGTCGCCGACTTCACGTCGGGCGGGGGACGCACGGTCTCCCAGCAACCCGTCAGTCGCGCGGCCCAGCGCCATGTGAAGTGATCGCGAGGACACGCGCGGATCACCAGGTCAGCGCGGATCAAGGAGCCCGTGGGGCGATGGAAGAGCACCGTCTCGTCGAGGAACGAGCAGCCCTCGACGGGAAGCACGTCGAGCTCCTTCGTCGCGCTGCGGAACCCTGCGTCCTGAAAGGCCATGTGGAGCGAGAGCTGTGGGTCGCGGACGGACGCAGGGCCCACCACCTTCGCCGAAGGACTCCGTGCCGCGGTCGCGCGCGCGCCGAGGGGATGGAAGCAGTTCGGGACCACGATCCAGCCAACCTCGCCGAGCGAAACCAGCCTACGAGGCGTGCCACTCGACGCTCGCGCGTGGCCGATCCACACCTCGCGCCTTCGCGGGGAGGGCCTCGCGGGTGACGAGGGACGCACGATGACTTGGCGCGTGGCGGGACGTGGGCTCGGGCTGTCGGTGAGCGCGGCGATCGCCGCGGCGATCGTGGGCTGCTCCCCGAGCGGTGGTTGCCCCGAGGGGTTCGTGTCGAACGGCTCGACGTGCGAGCTCGCGCCCGTGGATGCGGGCGAGGCTGACGCTGGGCCCACGGACGATGCGTTCGTGGTGGGTGCGGACGCTGTGATGCCCGATGCGTTCGTGGTGCCCGATGCGTGGGCGCCCGACGCGTGGACGCCCTTCGACGTGTGCACGCCCGCGCGCGTCTATCTCGATCTCGATGGGGATGGCTTCGGCGATCCCACGACGGGACGCGATGACTGCCTCGAGCGCGGGTACGTCGAGGACGCGACCGACTGCGACGACGCGCGCGCCGAGGTGAATCCCGAGGCGACCGAGAGCTGCAACGGCCTCGACGACGACTGCGATCTCGTGGTCGACGACGGAGTGCTGCTCATGTTCTACGTCGACGCGGACGGCGACACCTACGGCACGAGCGTCACCACCGACGCGTGCACGATGCCGGCGGGGCACGCCGCGCGATCGGGTGACTGCAACGACGCGTGCGCGAGCTGCAATCCGGGCGCGAGCGAGACGTGCGATGGCCTCGACAACGACTGCGACACGACCATCGACGACGGCGTGCTGACCACGTTCTACGTGGACGCTGACGGCGACACGTACGGCACGAGCGCGACGACGCAGGCGTGCACGCTGCCGGCGGGACACGCAGCGCGTTCGGGTGACTGCAACGACGCGTGCGCGGGCTGCAACCCGAGCGCGAGCGAGACGTGCGATGGGCTCGACAACGACTGCGACACACTCGTCGACGATGGCGTGCTGAGCACGTTCTACGTGGACGCCGACGGCGACACCTACGGCACCACCGTGACGGCGCAGGCGTGCGCGGTGCCGGCTGGGTACGCGTCGCGCAGCGGGGACTGCAACGACGCGTGCGTGACGTGCAACCCCAGTCGCAGCGAGACCTGCGATGGCCTCGACAACGACTGCGACACGCTGATCGACGATGGCGTGCTCACCACGTTCTACCGAGACGCCGACAATGACATGCACGGCCTCGCGACGATGTCGGTGGCCGCGTGCACGGCGCCGAGCGGCTACGTGACGTCGAACGACGACTGCAACGACACCTGCATGACTTGCTATCCCGGTCGCGCCGAGACCTGCGACGGGCTCGACAACGACTGCAACACAGTGATCGACAACGGTGTGCTCACGACCTACGTGCTCGACTGCGACGCCGACGGATACGTGCTCGCGAGCCCGACGGTGGTGACCGCTTGCACGACGCCCGCGCGTCCGCCGGGGTGCGCGACGACAGGCACCGTGTGGCGCGCACCTTCGTCGGGGGCGCGTGACTGCGCCGATCAGGACGCGCGTGCGGTGCCGGGCGTGGCGTCGTTCCAGACCACGGCGATCCTCGGACCGCGCGCGGCAGGCACGCTGCCCTTCGACTTCAACTGCAGCGGCGCCGAGGACCGCGAGCGAACGAGCGTCGCGCTGTGCCTCGATGCGACGGTCGCTGGGTGGACGACGACGCCCATCCCCGTGTGCGGTGCGTCGGGCACGTGGGACAACTGCCTCGCGACGACGACGCTCGTGCAGCGCTGTCGCTGACCGCCGACACCCCGGTGATCAGCGGGCGTCGGCGCAGCGGATCACGAGGCTCGCCGCGT
>JAFLCL010000328.1 GCA_017303575.1 Deltaproteobacteria bacterium | reverse complement strand
TCCAGGCCGCAATGTGATCCAGCGTTTGCCAGTAGCACACGGTAATGCCTAATCCGTCACGGGCTGACTCAACACCCAAGTATCCCGGCATGGTTTGCGCAATTTCCACCATCCGGTCGGCGGTGAGCAGGTCGAGCATCGGCGCCTCGACGCGCGCGAGGCGGCTGGCGCCCACCCGCGGCAGCTTGCCCATCGCTGCGCTCTTGCGGCGGGCCTGCGCATCGTCGGCGAGGAGCGCGCGCCATCGATCGGTCGCAGCCGCTGCGCCACCGTCACGCTCGAGCTGACGCACGATCGCCCACGCGGCCTCAGACAGCTCCGCGGTCAGCGTCTCGACGAAGTAGGCGCCGTGAAGCGGGTCGTCGGCGAGCGCGAGGTGCGACTCGAGCGCGGCGACGAGGCCCGTGGTCCCCGCGAGCCGCGACGAGCGCGCACGCGCCTCGCCCTCGAGCGGAGACAGCAGATCGTAGGGCGCGGCGGCGACGAGATCGGCGCCTCCGAGCATCGACGCGAGCACCGACAAGGTCGAGCGCAGCGCGTTGGTCTCGGGCTCGATCCGCGAGTGGGCCACCACGCTGGCCCGCGCGAGGATCCGCACCGACGCGGCATGCCCCATCGCGAGGGCGCTGCGCTGTGCCAGCGTGCGGATCGCGCGGAGCTTCGCGATCTCGACGAACATCTCCGTCCCGACCGCGACGGCGATCGGAGCATCGCGCCGGCCTTCGCGGAGCGCATCGAGCCAGCGACCGATGCTCACGGCGATCTCGAGCGGGATCGATCCACCTGCCTCGTGAACGTCGATGGCGTGCACCGCAGCGTGTGTGCCTTCGTGGACGAGCGTGCGCGCGCCGCGCTCCTCGACGACCTCGCCTTCGCCCTGTTTCGTGGGCGATCCGAGCACCCATCGTGCGACCGATGGATCGACGCGGGGCGCGTCGCTGTCTCCGTGCTCGACGGACGCGAGCGTGACGGGCGAGGACCGCACGACCCGAAGTCGTCGTGCGGCCTCCTCGTAGAGCGGCGCGAGGCGGACGCCGCCCGGCAGCTCGGTCACGAGGCCCCGACTGGCGTCGATGCCTTCCTTCGCGAGCCTCTGACGCCACGCGTCCAGCATGGTCACCGCCGCAGCGTCACTCGTCGTCGTCGGAGCCGGGCTCATCGCCCTGTTCGTCCGACCTCGGCTCCGAGGCGTCGTCGCTCTCTCCAACGTCGTCCTCGTCGTCCTCACCGACGGTCTCGTTCGAAAGCGCCGGTGCCTCGTCGCCGAGCGCATCGTCGCTCGTCGCTGCGGCCGGGGTGTTCTCGGCGTCCGTGCCTGCGACGGCGTCGCCCTCTACGTCGCCCTCGAGCTCGTCGTCCTCGCCGCCCTCGCCCGCGCCCTCCGCGCCTGCGCCCTGACCCTCGGCGGCGTTGCGATCTTGTCCGCCACGGCGACGACGACGACGACGGCGACGACGTCCTCCGTCCTGCGCCTCGGCCGCCGCGCCCTCGGGGCGCGCGTCACGGACCTCGCTCTTGTCGTCCGCCGCGCCCTGGGTCTCGACCTGCCCCGACGCGGGCTCGTTCGTGGCCTCGCCCTCGACCGGAGCCTGCTCCGGCCGGCGCTCGTCTCGGCTGCGATCCTCGCGGTTGCGATCGTCGCGGTTGTCTCGTTGCCGATCCTCGCGGCCACGCTCGTCTCGGCCGCGATCCCCACGCTGCTCGCGATCTCCGCGCGGCTCGCGATCCCCGCGCTGCTCGCGATCCCCGCGCGGCTCGCCGCCCTCGCGTCGATCCTCACGGAGCGGCTGCTCCGGTGATCCGCGGAGGGCATCGAGGGTGTCGAGGTCGATCACGCTGAGCGGCACCGTCGTGCGCCGCATGCCGACGCCGCGGTTCTCCATCGCCTCGGCGAGCGCGAGGCCATCGAAGATGGCGATCGGCGTCGCGCCCTGGGCCGTGGCCTCGTCGCGCGTGGGACGCGGCACACCCGCGGTGCTCACGATCCAGCCGAGCGTGGCGTTGCCGTAGTGGTGCAGCGATCCGCGCAGCTCCACCACACGCTCGCGCGCGAGCTCTTGCTGCCCACGCACCACGACGATCGCGAGCCGGAGCTCCTCGAAGCCGCGACGCAGGGTGCCCGCGAAGTGCATCTCCTGGTTCGAGCTCGTCGGACGACGAACGCCGCGCAGGCCCGCGACGCCTTCGGCGTTCAGCCACGTCGCGATCAGCTCTGCGAAGCCGGCCGCCGGCAGATCCCCGATCTTGCGGAGGAACGAGCGACGCACCGTCTCTTGATGACGCTCCGCCGCGCGCACGAGATCGCGCTCGCGGTACATCGCGTCACGCGGGAGGAACCAGTCGTACAGCGCGAGGCCTTCGATCGTGTGGCGGAAGCGGGCGCGCTGGGACCGACCGACGTCGGCACGCACGGCGGCCGCGATCGTCGGCACGAGCGACGCAGGATCGCCCACGAGACGTCCCCGGCGCACGAGCTCGCCGGCGATCTGTGCGTACGACATCGCGCGGCTCTCGCTGACGAGCACAGCGAACACGGCGTCGGCGAGGTCACGCCCGAGCAGATCGTCGCCCTGCGGCTCACGCGACAGGTCGGCGGCAGGCAGACGCGGGGCGTCTCGGTGGCCGTGCTGCGGCGGCGGGGGACCTTCGCGTCCGTCACGGTCGCGACGGTGGCGGTCTCGATCACGATCCCGATCGTGACGGTCACGGTGGCGATCCCGATCGCGGTCGTGACGCTCACGACCTTCGTGTCGCGGGCGCTCTTCCGTCTGGCCCTGGCCTTCACCTTCGGCCTTGGCCTCGCCCTGCGCCTCGCCTTCGCTGGCCTCCGCGCCTTCGCCCTCGTTGCGACCGCGACGCCTGCGTCGACGTCGACCGCGACGATCGGTGCCCTCGCCCTCTTCCTCGTCGTCGTCGTCGATGCCGGCGAGGATCGGCTTGTCGTCGTCGTCCTCGGCGGGAAAGACATCCGATCCCGGCAGCGCGGGGCGCGGCGTCGTCTCTCCGCTGCCCTCTTCGCTCGCCTCGCCCTCGGCACCCTCGGCCGCGGGTGCGGGCGGCGGCGTCTCGGGGATCTGCGAGAGATCGATGTCGTCGTCGCCCGCGTCGGCGAGCGCCATCATCTGCGGGGTGAAGTCGCGCAGCGCGAACACGCCGGGCTTCACCTTGATGATCGGCTCTTCACCGCGGTCCTTCTTCACCATGGTCGCGAGGCGCGAGCTCATGGTGAGCTCGGGTGCCTTGCCGACGTGGGAGAGGAGGTTTCGCTCGATCGCGAGCTCGGTGATCTTCTTGTAGTGGAGAGGTCGTCCGACGAGGCGGAGGATCTCCACGGCAGCTTCTGTGAAGGTCATTCGGATTGGGTGGGGGGCAGTGGGCGCGCTCGTCGTGAGGAGCACGTGTGTGCTCCAGCTCGGACATCGAGGCTCTCGGACGTTCAGCCTGCGTGCAGTGGCACCAGGTCGTTCTGGCGCGCCATCGTGGAAGACCGGCGAGGGAGCGAGGGGCGTCCCCGGCGCGATCGAGGCGGCACGCTATCATCGGCCTCCCAGCCTGGCAACGCATGGACAAGGCCCCTCCCCGACCCCTCCGCTCGCTCTCGCGTCACCGCCGCGTCGTCGCGTCGTGCCTGATCGCAGCCGCTGCGCTGACGCTCTCGGGTTGCTGCGTGAACCCGTTCATCGACACCGACACGAACCGCGAGGACGTGCCAGGTGCGGCCGAGCGCGAGACGGGCGGCACCCTCGAAGAGCACGCGCCTGCGATGCAGGCAGCCGAGGAGGACACGACGCTCACCGGCTTCGACATGCGCCTCGTGCGCGTGCAGCCTGGCGTGCACCTCGACACCGAGCAGGTCTGTCACGTGTCGGCCGCGGGCCGCGTCGAGGCCATCGCGGAGGCGGACGGCGAGCGCTACGGCGAGCGCGCGACGCAGCGCATGTCGGTCCGCTGCGCGGCCGTGACGGGTGAGGGCTGGGCCGACCTCGTCTTCAGCGCGACGAGCGCGGGGCACGCGCCCGAGGTGACGGTCGGCGCGCGCGTCCGAGTGCGCATCCTCCGCGCGGACGGCGGCTTCTTCGATTACCCGATCGTGGAGTTCGTGGAGACCGAAGCGCTGGGAGATCCGACGCTCGCGGCCCCGGGCGCCGAAGGCACGCCCGCCGTGGTCGGCAACCTCCCCACGGGCTTCGACCTGCGCCGCGCGCAGACCGATCCCGCCGCCGTCGGGAGCGTCCAGACGTGCGCCGTCTCGCACGCGGGCGACATCGAGATGCTCGACGCCGAGGACTCGCGATCGCGCGCCTACCCCGCGGGCGCACAGAACCGCATGACGATCCGCTGTCGGCACGCGCAGGGCGAGGAATGGGCGGACCTGGTGTTCATGCCGGCGCAGGCGCTCACGGCGCTGCACATCGGCCGCGGCGACGTGATCCGCGTGGCCGTCGTCTCGCGCACCGGCGGCTTCTTCGACTACCCCGTGCTCCAGCTCGTGCAGGACTAGCCCACGGCTCGAGCGGGTCCGTCACGGCTCGCGCGGGATCAGGTCGGGGTGCGCGACGCACCAGTCGAGGACGGCGTGCGCGACGCGGCGATGCGTGTCGTCGTCGAGCGAGCCCACGCGGATCGCGGCCACCGCCTCGCGTACCTGGCGCTCGCGCTGCGGGTCGAACGGCGCCCCACGCAGCACATCGAAGATCGCCGCCATCGCGCGATGACGCGGGCCGAAGTTGCCGTTGCCGTTGCGCATGGCCTCGTCCCACAGCTTGTGGCTCACGCGCACGAGCTCGCCTTGCACGGTGGGCGCCGCGTCGCGCGGAGGAACGAGCTCGTCGAACAGCGCGCGGTAGGCCTCCTTGAAGGTCGGTCGCAACGAAGGATCGGTCAGCACCCGCGACACCTCGGGCGACTCCCAGCCGCGCGCGTTCGGATCGGGCGTGTGCAGCGTCTTCGCGAGCAGCGCCCGGTACGCGGGCATCGTCTCCGTGAGCTTCCAGGCCGAGTTGCCGTGTCGCAGGACCTCGTGAGGGTCCGCGCCTCGCGCGATCATCGCCTCGATCGGGCGCTCCATCCCGCGCCGCATGCACGCGGTGAACAGCGGCGTGTTGCCGTGCGGGTCCTTCGCGTCGAGCGGGGCGCCGCGCTCGATCAGCGCGAGCGCGATCTCGGCGTTCGCGCGATCGACGGCCATGTGCAGCGGACCGTGCGTGCCCTTCTCTGCGTCGAGGCGCGCCCCGTGCGCGAGCAGATCGGAAACGACACGCGCGTGGCCCATGCCGATCGCCTGCGTGATCACGATCGGTTCGTTCACGTCGCGACCTTCGGCGCGCATCGCCTGGATCGCCCAGACATCGTTGGCGCGCGCCGCGTCCGCGGGGGTGCGATGCGCGAGGGGCGCGACCCCGCGCGAGAGGAGCCGGGCCCGAATCCCATCGTCGCCGCGGAGCGTCGCTTCGCGGAGGTGCGTGTCGCGGGCGACGTTGCCCTCGTCGAGCAATGCCTCGAGCACGCCGAGGTGCCCCTGCGTGATCGCCTCGAGGACGGGGTCGTTCAGGTAGGCGCCCGCGCCGACGAGCGAGACACCCCAGGACGCGAGCTGCGCGAGCGCCGTCACGTCGCCGCCGCGCGCAGCGAAGAAGAGCGCCGTGTTGCCATTCGCGGTCCGCGCCTGCGGGTCGGCGCCCGCGGCGACGAGCTGACGCGTGAGCGCGAGGTGCCCGTGCTCGAGCGACGCGTGGAGGGGCGTGACGCCTGCGTCGAAGAACGCAGCGCTCTTGGCCTTCTTGGTCGCGACGTCGACCTTGGCCTTCTTCGAGAGCAGGAGCGCGACGATCTCCTCTCGTCCTCCGCGCGCCGCGTGATGGAGCGCGGTCGCGCCGATCCCATCCTTCGCATCGACCTTCGCGCCACGCGAGAGCAGGAGCTCCACGAGGACGCGCTGTCCCGCCCACGCCGCGACGTGCAGCGCGGTCGCGCCTTCGTCGAACGCGAGGTCGTGCGGACCGTCGATCCTCGCCAAGGTCGCGGGGTACACGGCGTTGCCCTTGGGCCGGACGAGCTGACCGTCACCCACGGCGCTCGAGATCACCCCGAGGCTCGTCGCCGCTCCGATCGCCACGCCTGCATCGAGCGCGCGCGCCACGGCCTCGAGCTCGCCTGCCAGCGCGGCAGCATGGAGCGGCGTCCAGGCCGCGTCGTCGAGCGTCTTCACGCGCGCATCGTACGCGATGGCGGCGTGCGAGCTCCCGCAGCGGGGGCAGGCACGTCACGTGCTCGATCGACCTGTGATGCCTCGCGTTTTTCCTGGGTTCCTACGTGTTCGCTCGATCCCGATCCGCTCTGGGCTGGCCATCGAATGGACACCGTCGGCGTCCACGGCGCCACGTGGCGCGGTGTCGACGCAGCACCGCCTCGTGCTCGCGGGCTACGCGCTTGCCGCTCTCGCGACCGCCGCGTGCTCGACACCGATCGAGTCGCCGACCGACGACGCACGACGGATCTCGGACACGTCCATCGGGCGCGAGGACTCGCCCGCGCCTCGCGACGCCGCTCGTTCGGACGATGCGTCCGTCCCTCCGTGTGGCTGTCTCGCGGGCGAGGGGACCTACTGTGAGGCGAGCCTCGCGGCGCTGCGCGACGAGGCGGACTGCATGATCGAAGGGCTCGAGCCGGGCGGCGATCGGCTCTTCACGTGCACCGCCGACACGTGGACGGCAGGCGAGCGCTGCGCCGATGGCTGCGTGTCGGGCGAGACGGGGGCGACTGCGTCGTGCGAGCTGCCCGTGTGTGACTGCTTCGTGCGCGTGTCGTGGTGCGGCGCGAGCGCGGCGCGTCATGCGCTCACGCTCGATCCGCCGTGTCGCGTCCCGCTCGTGCCCGATCACGACGACGACGTGCTCGGCTGCGACGGCGAGCGCTGGATCGTGCTCGAGACCTGTGAGGAAGGCTGCGCCGAGCGCGCGACCGGTACGCCCGATGGCTGCGTGTCCCGCGCGACGCCGGCGGATCCGGGCTGGGCCGCGTGTCCTTCGCGCCCCCTCTTGCACTCGGGCCTCCACCCCGAGGCCTCGGATCGACTTCGCTGCGCGGGCGTGAGTGCGTCGCGCATCACGCAGACGATCGGCAGCGCGCCCGCGTCCGCGGGCTACCACGCGAGCGACGGAACGGCCGACGGCCGCGCCTACACCGCCGCCGTCGATCTCTCGACGCGTGATCTCTCGAGCGCCGAGATCCGCGCGCTCTTGCAGCGCCTCGGCGAGAACGGCTTCGCCGCGTGGTACCGGCAGCCCGGCTCCGACGGCTGGCCCGCGAGCGAGGCGCCCCACATCCACGCGGTGTTCGCGGGCGTGGTGATGAAGTCCGCGCTGCGCGCGCAGGTGCGCGACTTCCTGGACGGAAGGAACGGCCTCTCGTCGCACAGCGTCTACCGCTTCTGGCCGCCACCGGCCGACGTGCGCGAGATCGTCACCCTGCTCTTCTCACGGCACTACACGCCGTGAGTGAGCGGGCGAGCTGCGTGAATCACTCCGCCGGAGGAGGAGCTTCGGCGCGGGCAGTCTTCTTCTTCGAAGGCTCGCTCGCGCGCGTCTCGACGGTGCTCGTCGGCTGCTGACGGGGCGTCGCGCACGTCGCGCGAGAGAGGATCTGCTCGCACAGGTCACCGAAGTCGTAGCCCGCTCCCTGCGCGATCTTCGGCAGGAGCGAGAGCGGCGTCATGCCGGGAAGCGTGTTCACCTCGAGCACGTACTCGTTCTCGCCCTCGGTCACGAGGAGATCGACGCGCGTGAAGCCGCGGCAGCCGAGCGACTTGTGCGCGCGCTCCGCGAGGTTGAGCACGCCCTTGTAGCGAGTGGGCGGAAGACGCGCGGGCAGGTGGTAGTCGCTCTGACCCTTCGAGTACTTGCTCTTGTAGTCGTAGAACTCGCCGCGCGGGACGATCTCGAGCGCACCGAGGGCGCGACCATCGAGCACGCCGACGGTGACCTCACGACCGATCACGAAGCGCTCGACGAGCACCGACGTGTCGAACTTCGCGGCCTCTTCACAGCGCTGCGCGAGCTCGACCATGTTGGTCGCGCGGCCCGCGCCGACGCTCGATCCCGAGCGGCGCGGCTTCACGAAGACCGGGAAGCCGAAGCTGCCGTGCATCTCCTCGAGCTTGCCGAGGTCTTCCTTCTCCACGACGTAGTACGGAGGCGTCGGCACGTTGTAGAGGCGGAACAGCTCCTTCGCCTTGAGCTTGTCCATCGCGAGCGCGCTCGCGAGCACGCCCGAGCCCGTGTACGGGATCCCCATCATCTCGAGCATGCCCTGCACGCAGCCGTCCTCGCCGTAGGTGCCGTGCAGCGCGAGGAACGCGACGTCGATCGGCGTCTTGCGCAGCGTCTCGTCCAGCGATCGGTCGACGTCGATGCGGACGACGTGATGTCCGCGGCCCTCGAGCGCCGTCGCGATCGCATCACCGGTCTTCAGCGAGATCTCTCGCTCGGGCCCGATGCCGCCCATGAGAACGCCGACCTTCTTCTGCGCCGTCGCGCCCCCGCCTCCGGAGATCGAGCCCGAAACGTTGGACTGCTGGGTCTGCTTCTTCATGACTGACTTCCTCCGCGGGACGCCGTCCCGTCGCGCACAGACATCCCAAGAACCGATCCACGGGACGATCTGCGCTGCTTTGCGTGGGCTCCGAGCTCCGAAGCCGATGCGCGTGTGTCTCTTCGAACACGCGACCGACGGCGGACACCCACGGGGGTAAGGGCTCGCGCGTGTACGGTCAAAAAAGTGTCGTAAGGGGGCGCAGTCCTAGCCCGCACGGTCGACCCACGCACGGATCGAATCGCGACGGCGCTCGAGTCAGAGAGGCCCTTCCATGACCTGCACGCGCACCTCGCCGCTGCCTCGGTAGGCGCGCGCCTCCCACACGATCGCGACGGGCACCGCGGGCGCCGCTGCAACGGGCGCGGCCAGCGGCGCGCACCATCCCGAGGTCGCGTGCGGTGCGGGGCCGGAGTCCGACGCGAGCACGCGACCCTCCACGTCGCGCAGCTCGAGGTCGACGTC